>JAVEWA010000765.1:0-3011 GCA_034004785.1 Polyangia bacterium | reverse complement strand
CCTGTGATGCCGAAGCGCAGGTGCAAACGCAGTTCCGGCCTCTCGACCGTTGCTGCCCTCCCTTCCGGGCATCGCGGCTGCCTGGGCCTTCCAGCTCTGGCCGTCCTGGCCGTCCTGGCCGTCCTGTCCAGCCTCGCCGGCCTCCCCGCCTGCGGCATCGGCGCCCTCCAGACGGCGCGCCCCACCGCGGTGGGCCAGGTGGACCTGACTGGCGGGCTCGGCTACCTGCACAACTCCCTGACCGAGGAGCGGGGCATCGGCCTCTCGAGCTTCCCCCTCACCCTGGGCGCCCGCACCGGCGTGGCCGAGCGAGCCGACGTCGGCCTGCGCCTCTTCTCCTTTGGAGGCGCCCTGGCCGACGCAAAGCTGAACCTCATGCCCCCCGCCCACCCCCTGGCCGTCTCCTTGAGCCTCGGCTTTGGCGGCGCGGCCGACGTCTTCGGGGACCAGGGCGCCTGGTACCTCCATCTCCCGGTGAACCTCCTCGTGAGCTACGATGTCCGCTCCTGGTTCACGCCCTACGCCTCCCTGGGCTACGGCTTCTTCTGGATCTTCGGCCGGGAGAACCCCTCCGAGGATCCGAGCGCCAAGCCCCCCACGCGCAAGGGTCACGGCGACGGGGTCGTCATGGTGAGCGCCGGCATGCGCTTCCGGGTGGGCCGGCGCACCGCGCTCTTTGCCGAGTACAGCTTCTGGGGCAAGGCCGTGGACGACCCGGGGGACTACTACAGCTTCGTGCACAACCACTTCGCCCTCGCGGGCCTCCAGGTCACCCTCGGCAGGCTCCAGGGCCCCTAGGCCCCCTAGAAAAAGAACATCCCCGCTCCGGAACGTGCTCTGTCTTTCATTTATGGGGCCAAAGTATTTCATTGACTCTTTCGGGCTCGCCCCTATGATGCGCCCCGGGAAAGGCTGAAAACACTTTATTGGGAGTGACTCGAATGCATTCATCCAAGCTCTTGCTCCAAACCCTCTCGGTCGGCCTCCTGGCCATCGGCTTCGCCGCCGCTGGCTGCGGGCCCAAGAAGAACAACCCGGACCCGGACGCTGGCGTGGACGCTGGCACCGACGGCTGGGTCCCGGGCACCTTGACCGTGGCAGTGTACGACCTCGCAAACAGTGACATGCTGGACGTCCCCCTGGCGGGCGCGACCGTGGCCATGGACGCCCCCTTTGACCCCAGGGTGGAGCAGATCACGGGCTCGAACGGCGAGACCAGCTTCGACGTCTCCACGGCGGACTGGTCCCTCGGCACCCTGTCCGTGACCGCTCACAAGCAGGGCTACATGATCGGCAGCAGGGTCAACATCACCCAGGCCTACCTCGACGAGACCGGGGGGAGAGTAGAGCTGGCCCTCCTCGACCTGCCCACTGCCTCCGCCACCGCGATCCTGGCGGGCTCGGCCGAGGGAATGGAAGACGAGGCCAACTGGCTGGTGGTGATGCCGATCCTCGAATACGGGCTCTCGTCCGAGGGTCAAGGCCCTGACTTCCGGCTCGAGGTCCCAGCCCAGCAGGCCTTCCAGGCCATGGCCTTCGAGTACCACTACGAAAGCTCGACGATCGCGGGCGACCCCTGGTACCTTCGGGATTTCCCCAACTTCAAGCTCTTCGACGTGGCGGCCATCCCGGACGGCACCGAACTCGTCACCATAGACTTCTCCGCCGGCACCCTGGACGGCACCGAGGTGGAGGGCACGGCGGCCCTGCCCACGGACCCGAGCAGCTCGCTCAGGAACAACACCCGCCTGTGGGCATACGTGATCGATCGGAACACCTCGCGCCCCTTCGGCTGGTCCACCTACGCGGATCTTCAGGACGCCGACACCTTCGAGTACTCGATCCAGTACTACGACGTCGGCCTGACTGGCCCGGTGGAAACATCCTACATGATATCGAACTCCACTCACTCGTCGATCGTGACCCGTGAGGGTCTGCCCCAGCCGGGGCTCCTGCCCGACACCTTCGTGGAGTTCCCGGTCTGGGTGAGCCCGCCCAACACCATGGGGAGCCGGTCCCTGTACGAGCCCATCGAGTGGGAGAATCGCAACGAAGGGATGGAAGCGAGCTATGCGCTGCTCCTCGGAGACGTCTTCGTCTGGTACGTCTTGGCCGGCGTGGACTCCACCACCCTGAAGGTCCCCGAGGCCCCCTCCTCGGTGAACCGGGACGAGCTCCTGCCGGGCTACCTGCGAGGGAGTATCCGCGTGGGCGTAACGCCCGATCGTTCCGCCTACCTCAGCAAGTTCGCAAGCACACCACCCATCCGCCTGATCCCCTGACGCCGTCCGGGAGGTCCGGGGCGCTCGGGGCGCCTCCCCCTGCGCCTCCCCCTGCGCCTTCCCTACCTCCTGCCCCCGCCAGTCGTTCCTCTGAGATGCTTGACGCCAGCCTGGGAACCGGCCCGAACGGCCGGAGGCTGGCAGTACGGGTTGTAGCCCCCGTCCAGGCCGAGCATCACGTCGGGGAAGGCCACGTTCCTCTTGGAGACCTTCCGGTACTCGGCCTGCACGGCCCTGCCCACGGCCCGCTCCAGGCGCGCGAAATCCTCGCCCCTCATCACGTCGGCGCAGGTCATCCCCTGGGCCGCTGCCATGAAGGCCTTCCAGGAGGCGAGGAGCCCGGCGTTGCTCTGAAGATACTTTGCGAGCTCCTTGTCGGGGGTATAGGCGAAGATGGTCCTGAGCTGAAGGCTACTGCCCGGAAAGCGGAAGAAGTGGTGGGAGAGGTAGAGCCGCACCTCGTAGCGGCCCTTCACGAGCTCGAGAGTGGGCGAGGGATCCCTCGGAACCACGCGCCGGAAGTGCACCGGGCAGGCCTGGGCATTGGGACTAGGGGCCGCGAGCAGGCAGATGGCGCCGAGGCATCCGGTCACTAGGAGAGCTCCAAACGAGGTCTCGTTCCTTGGTCTCTTCATGGCGTTCCTCCTCGGGCGGTTGGGGACTTGGACGCCCGGAGATCGGAAAAGTTCTTCGCACCTGCTCTTGAATCCTTCCCCGAAGTAACTAGGC
>JAVEWA010000764.1:0-3019 GCA_034004785.1 Polyangia bacterium | reverse complement strand
CTACAGACATGCCCTTGCAGGCCGTCTTCACGAGCCCGAGCCTCGGTGACCTCTCCAACGACGGCCGGGTGAACATCCTCATGGGCGCCGGCGGCCTCAAGATAGCCGCCACCTTCGCTCAGGGCGGCACGAGGCTCTCCTTCGACCACCTCCTAGGGGCCTGGGACGGCCTCACCGGACGCTTCATGTATGGCTTCCCTAGGATAGTGGACGACTGGCAGTTCTTCATGTCCTCCGCGGTGGCGGATCTCGACGGCGACGGGCTGCCAGAGGCCATCAGCGGATCGGCGGGCTATTACCTGCGCGCCTTCAACGTCCACGGCGAGGAGCCCGAGGGCTTTCCAAAGTTCACTGGCGGATGGATCGGCGCCACCGCCGCGGTTGGAGACGTGGACGGCGACGGCTACTTCGACGTGGTGACCTCCACGCGGAACGGCTGGCTCTTCGCCTGGCGCACCCGGGGCCCCGCCACGGGCCGAATGGACTGGTCCGGCTTCAAGCACGACAACCGGAACACCGGCAACCTCGGCACTCCCCTGGAGCAGGGAACCCAGGAGCCGGCCTGCGATCCGGACCGCGACATCGACGGCGACGGGCTGCCCAGCGACCGGGACGGCGACATCGACGGTGACGGAATCCCCAACCACGAGGACGATGACGTGGACGGCGACGGAATACCCAACTCCTGGGACTTCGACGACGACGGAGACTGCATTCCAGATGATCAGGACGACACGCCCCAGGGCCCCGCCAAGGACGACCGCCCGAAGGAGGAGGGCTGCGGCGGCTGCGGCGTTGGCGCGTCGGCCGAGGGCGGCGAAGCAGCGGGCGCGGGCCTGTGGCTCCTTGTGGCCTGCCTCTGGCTCGCAAGGCGGCGCAGACGGAGGGTCTGAGGCCTTCCCCAGCAGTCCCGCGCGGCCCACCGTGCTGCCGAATCCAGGCCCCCATCTCTCCCGGAATATCCGTAGGCGGGAATACCTCTTGCCACGTCCCCATCATGCTGGTACTCAGGATCTCCGCCTGGGATGAGCGCAAAGATGGGCACCACCTGGAGACAGCAGACGCGATGACGACCGTGCCATTAGACCTGGGCCGCTACCGCTGCACCGAGAAGCTCGGCGAGGACGCCCTCTCCGAGGTCTTCCGCGCCGAGATCAAGGGCGAGGAAGGCTTCAAGAAGGTCTACACCCTGAAGCGCTTCCGCCCCGAGGCCGAGGCTCTGCCCGGCTTCTTGCCCCGCATCACCAAGGACGCCCTGCGAAACGCGGAGCTCGAGTACGGCGGCGTGGTGAGAATCCTCGGCTTCGAGCGCATCGGCGAGACCCATGTCCTCGTGAGCGAGTACGTGGACGGAATCTCCCTGAGGGACCTGCTGGATCGCCTCCTCGAGTCGAACGACGCCGTGCCCTGGAACGTCGCCGCGCACATCGCCATCGAGGTCGCCAAGTCCCTCGACTACACCCACGGAGCGCCCAGCAAGGGCCCTGGGGCCGGCGGGCTCGTCCACGGCGCTCTCTGCCCGCGCCACATCATGCTCACCTGGGAGGGCGCCGTACGGGTGATCCACTTCGGTCTGGCGCCTACCTTGGAGGAAGCCAGGGCCAAGCTGGCCGGTCCGGATCTTCAGAGCAGAGCCTACCGCTCACCCGAGCAGCTCGCGCTGCGCCCTGCAAGACCGCAGAGCGATCTGTTCGCCCTGGGGACCATCCTGTACGAGATGGTCGCGGGCAGGCCCCTCTTCGAGATCTCCCCAGACGGCAGCCGCGTGATGTCGGCGGCTCCAGGGCGGGCGCAGGCCGAGGGAGCCGCCCTCCTAAAGCCAGTGCTCAAGAAGCTCCTGGCGCCTGGCGTCGCGGATCGCTTCGCCGAGGCCGAAGACGTCGTGATGGAGCTCCAGCGGCTCCTCGTCTCGAGGGGCCAGGCAGTCTCCGTGACGCCGCTGGTCGTATGGCTCGAGCAGGTCACCCGCGCGATCTCGCCCGCCTCTGCCGACGACTTCGAGGAGGAAGAGGCCACTACCGTACACGCCACCGAGGACTTCCTCCCAAACTATGTCCCCAAGGCGACTGGCCCGAAGCCGCCCCTGGCCTCTGGTCCGCAACCCGCCAAGGTGGTTCTCGCCCAGCCCGATCCGCTGCCTACGCCCGGGGGTGCCCCCGCAGGGACCGCGCCCCTTGCCCAGCGGCCTGCCATCACGCCTGCGCCAGCCCCAGCCCCAGCGATGACCGCGCAGGCGCTGGCGACGGCCTCCCCAGCGACCCTGGCGCCGCTTTCGACACAGCGGGCACAGGCGACGGCCTCCCCCGCGACCCTGGCGCCAAAACCCGAGCCTGGGTCGACCCCGATGCCTCAGGCAATGCCATCCCCAGTGCCCCCGGCGCCATGGCCCGACATGGCGCCGGCGATGTCATCCCCCGCGACCCCGGCCTCAGCGCCGGCCTCAACATGGCCAGCGCCGTCCACGCCCTCCCCCGCGACCCCGGCCCAGACGCCCGGGATGAGCTCGGCAGCCTATGCGGCCCCAAATCCCTGGGGCGCTCCTTCGCCTCCCGAGGACGATTTCGACGTGTCGATGGATGACTCTTCGACGCGTGGGTCAACCAAGGCGCTGAGGGTGGCACTCGTCTGCGTGGCTCTCTGGGCCCTGGCCGCGACCATCATCGCGGCCTACCTCTACTTCTCGGGCTCTAGGGGAGCCCAAAGCCAGGAAGGCGCCGAGCCTCGCTGTCCCAAGGTGGAATCACCTGGCAAGGCTGGCAATCCTGGTCCGGACGTAGACTCGAGGCCTTCGCGGACCGAGCCTCGATCCTCAATCTCACCCGGTGGTATGGACGCGCGGTCTGGCAGTGGTGCCAGTTTGGCGAGTGGGGCCGACACCCATCCACGCGAAGCAGAGCCCAGCCGTGAGGTGCCGGCACAGCATGGCGAGACGGCCCGGGCTTCTGCAGCACCGGGCGATCCCGAGCCGCTAGTTGCCGCTGGAGAGCCCGGAGCCGGGGAAATGAACCTCGTGTCCGCT
>JAVEWA010000763.1:0-3019 GCA_034004785.1 Polyangia bacterium | reverse complement strand
CGCCAGCTCGAACTTCGCGGGGTCGGAGACGTAGCCCCAGGCGAAGAGACGCACGAGCCAGGGGGCCGTGAGCACGCCCACGACGCTTACCATGAGCAGGATCACCGTGAGGCTGGTCCAGGCGGCGTCGAGGAAGCCCTTGGTCTCCGCCTCGCCCCGGTTCTGCCGGTAGTCTGTGAAGATGGGGATGAAGGCGATGGTCAGGGCCCCTTCGGCGAGCAGGTGCCTCAACACGTTCGGGATGGTGAAGGCGACGAAGAAAGCGTCGGTCGTGGACTTGGTGAAGAGGGCCGCCACCACCATGTCCCGCACGAGCCCTAGCACCCTGCTCGCGAGGGTGAGGAGCCCCACCCAGCCCGCCGCCCGGACCATCACCCGCTTGCCGCCGCCCCTCGGGTCTTCACCGCCGCCGCCCGCCATCGCCCCGCCCACCTGGCCTCCGGGGCTCCCGGCCATGGGAGCCCGGGCTTCGGCCTCCTCCTCCACCTGGGAGGGTGGGTCCTCCGGAAGGGAGGTGGGGTTTTGGGGGGTGCTTGACATGGTGACGAGTATGCGCTAAGAAACCTCGGCTTTTCGGAGGAATACGAAATTGGCCACCCATGCTCAAGCAGAAAAACGAGCCCGTCAGAACGACAAGAGACGCGAACGAAACCGGCTGCACAAGACCGCCATGCGCACCGCCATCAGGAAGCTGCGCAAGGCAATAGAGACCGGCGACAAGTCCGAGGCTGGCAAGCTCCTCGAGGCCGCGGTGTCCCGCATCAGCCGCACCGCCTCCAGAGGGGCCATCCACGCCAACAAAGCGGCCCGCACGGTCTCCCGGCTCACCCGCGCCTTCTTCAAGATGCAGTAGGCACCCGGACCTGTCCAAGGGGTCACGCGCGCTCCCAAGGCGGCGATCTGCCGAAATCCCCCTTCCCCTCCAGGCATGGAAGCTCTGGTCGGTTCCGAGCGGCCACCGCCACAGACCAAGGCTCTCCGGTCATCCCCCACGGTTGGCCCCGGCCGCCCGCTTCTGACCCCGCGGCTGCCGGGCGCCCCTGACCAGGCAGAGCCCGAGGACGAGCCGCTCCAGCACGAGGTGCCTGGGCAGACGCAAGCTCTTGAGATCCTTGTCTGCTTGATGGATCTGCTGGTGCGCTGCCTCGATGGTTGGCAGGTCGAAGCGCCGCGCCTGGGCAGCGACCTTCTGAGCCACGAAGGGAGGCACTCCCAACACCTGGCCGAGGTTGCCGGCAGGGGTTCCGGCGGCGAGGGCTTCGAGCGCTCGCCAGATCATCCTCACCTGCCTGGCGATCATGAACACCACCCTCTGCTCGGGCTCACCTGCCTGGCGCAGCGAAGCGAGGCTCCGCAGGGCGAGGGAAACGTTCCCCTCCCCGACGGCATCGGTGAGCTCGAAGATCACCGCCTGGCGGGTCTGGGCCACTATGGAGTCCACGTGATCGAGGGTCACCTGGCCGCCCTCGCCGACGTAGAGACAGAGCTTCTCCACCGCGCTCGACAGGGCCAGGAAGTCCGGTCCGACCAGCTCCACGAGCAGCTCAGCGACCCCGCCGCCCAGCCGCGCTCCCAGGCGCTTGGCCTCGGAGTCCATGAACCGGATGAGCGGCGCCCCTCGCACCGGCTCGAACCGGAACAGGTACCCCTCCCGATCGAGGGCCTTGAAGGCCCTCAGGCGGGCGTCGGCCTTGCTGGCGACAAAGAGCAGCACCGTGCTGCCGACAGGCGCCTCCACGTAGGGCAGCAGCTTCTCCAGCTCTGGCGCTCCGAGGGCCTCGGCGTCCCTCACCTCCACCAGCCTTCTGGGCCCCATCATGGGCACCGTCCGGGCGAGCTGGAGGATGTCGCCCATCTTCCTCTCGCCAGCACTGACCTGGTCGTGGTTGAGCTCTGCCACGGCCCCCTCGAGCGCCGCCCGCCTCAGGGCAGTCACCACCCGATCCGAAAGCAGTCGCTCCTCGCCCGCAAGGAAGTAAATGGGTAAGAGCCTTCCGGCCCCGATGTCTCTGATCAGCTCCCCGTAGAGCTCTACCGTGCCTGGACGCTGCGCCATGGTGCCCGGAGTTTCCACTGGCTTGACGCGCGGGTCAAGGGGATGGGGTATAACCTACCCGATGACCGAGACGCATGTCATCAGATGGCTCGCCCCGGCCCTGCTCGCCTTCTCCTTGCTCGCCGGAACCTGGGCTCCCATCGTCTCTTGCCGACCGCGGCCGGCCTCGGCAGTCGCAGAGCCGCCCGGGGGGCACACCATCAGGCTCGCCGTGGCCTCGGAGCCTGGAGTGCCGGAGGCCTTGCCCCGGCTGCTCATGACCCTGCTCAGGCAGGAGCTCTCAAGGGCCGGGCTGAGCCCTGCCGAGGTGGACCAGCCAGGATCCTTGGGGACCATCGCGATCCTGCTCCAGAACGCTCCGCTGCCCCCGGGCCAGGTCGCAGCCAATCCGCCCGCTCAAAAGCCGCCCGCATCGAAGCACGCCCGGCGCATGGCGCAAGATGGGGCCGGGCTTTCATCGAGGGCCACGCATCCTCCGCTGCGGCTCCAGATCCGCAGCCCTGGGAGCGGCCACGACTCGCTCTTTTCCCGCCGGATCGGACGCTGCTGCTCTGCCAACGCCTTCCGGGCCGTCCGCGAGGAGACCCGAAGGAGGCTGTCCCTCGCAACAGGCGGGACCCCGCCCCCGAGCCAGCCCCTCTGGCCCGGCACGGCTGCCCACGAGGACTTCCTCGACGACAGCCTGCTCGCTGGTCTCCGCTGGCTCCTGCACGACGCCCTGGACCCTGGGAAGCCGGCTCTATCGGACCATCTGCAGGTCTTCCTCATCTTGTCCAGATCTGCCCGCGACCCGGCCCTGCGCCGCCTGGGCGGGGAGGTTGGCCCCATGCTGGCCCGGCGATTCCTCTCCAGGGTGACGGTGCCCAGGACCTCTGACGGCCCGGCCAGGCTCTGCGACCTGGCCGCCGGCATCCACTTTGTGAAGGCCTTCGGGGTGCATGTCCCGGAGCGCCTGGAACGCGC
>JAVEWA010000762.1:0-3023 GCA_034004785.1 Polyangia bacterium | reverse complement strand
GAAGATCTTCCCGAGGTAGGTGACCAGGAAGACGTCGCTCGGGCCGCTCCCCCAGATGGCGCCGATCACGTCGCTTGTCACGCCCGTGACTTGGGTCCAGGCCGCCCCGTCCCAGTGGAGCAGCGCGCCAGAGAGCCCGCCGGCCCAGGCGTCGTTCGGGCCCGAGGCCCAGACCGCCCGGAGGGTGGTAGAGGTCGGGGAGGTCATGAGAGACCACGACGAGCCGTCGTACCTGGCTATCACGCCCCCCGAGCCCACGGCGAAGACATCGTTTGCGGCGAGGCCCCACAGGCCCAGGAGGTCTTCCCCTGTGGGAGCGGCGGCGGCCGACCAGGATGAGCCGTCCCAGTGGCGGAGATCTCCAGCCGCTCCCGCGGCCCAGACGTCGTTCGCTCCGGCGCCCCACAGCGCGTTCACCTGCGAGGTGGTGCCAGAGGCCGTGGCAGCCCATGAGGTGCCGTTGAAGCGCAGGATGGACCCGTTGGTGCCAGCCGCGAAGACCGAGCCGATCGAGGCGGCCCAGGCGGTATAGAGGGTGGCAGTGGTGCCCGAGGCCTGGACCCCTGCCCAGGAGATGCCGTCGTATCTGAGCGCTGTTCCGGCCTGACCGACCGCGAGGATGTCGCCTGGGCCCGTTCCCCAGAGCCCGTAGAGCCCGTAGGTCGTCCGCGAGGGGATCTCCTGCCAGGTGAAGCCGTCGTAGTGGATGATCTTACCGCCGGCGCCAGCGGCGAACACCGACGCGGGGCCAGTGCCCCACACGGCGTAGTAGTGCGTGGTGCCGATCTGGGTGCTCGACCAGCTCGTGCCGTCGAAGTGCCTGATGAAGCCGTTGAGGGTCACGGCCCATACGTCGCTTGGTCCTGTTCCCCAGATGGCTCGGATGGCCGCCCCCGGGCCTGGCACCTGGATGGACCATGTGCTCCCGTCGAAGCGCAGGGTGACCCCTGAGGCGCCCACGGCGTACACGTCGTCAGGGCCGCTCCCCCAGATGGCGTACAGGTCCGTGCTCACCGGGGAGAGCATGGAGGTCCAGTTGTCCCCGTTGTAGTGGAGGATGCGCCCGCCCGCTCCCACCGTGAATACGTTGGAGGCCGAGGTGCCCCATACCCCATAGATCGCGGCGGTGATGCCGGAGCTTTGCCCGGTCCAGGACGCGCCGTCGAAGTGGCGGATGGTGCCTCCGTCTCCCACGGCGAAGACATCGGAGGAGGAGAGCCCCCAGACTCCTCGCAGGGCCTGGGTGGTGCCGGAGACCATCTGGCTCCAGGATGCGCCGTCGTAGTGGAAGATCCTCCCCTGGGCCGCCACGGCGAAGACGTCGCTCGCGTCGCTACCCCACACGCCGTTCAGGTCGTAGTCGTGGGATCCGGGGTCCTCGGGCCTCCAGGAGATGAAGTGGCAGTCGGCGAAGCCCGGGGTGCAGTAGTCCGAGCAGCCGAGGACGCCCGCGTCGAAGCCATAGGTCAGGCAGCTCTGCCCGGCCGGGGCGGCGCCATCGCACACCTCGGGGCCGTTTGGGAGGCCGTCCCCGCAGAACTGGCTGCAGCCTTGCGTCTGGACGGTGCACAGCGCGCTGCAGTCGAGTGATCCCTGATAGTAGCCGAAGGACTGGCAGGTGAGCAGCCCGAAGTCCAGGTCGTCGCACTGCTCCGGGCCGTTTTTTGCGAGGTCTCCGCAGAAGCCGAGGCAGCCAGAGGAGTCGAAGGTGCAGCCCGCGGTGCATGCGAGCGGGCTCGCGAAGTAATAGCCGAGCCCTGTGCAGCTGGCGCCCTTGAGGTCCGGGCCGTCGCACTGCTCGGGCGCGTCGGCGGTGTCGTCTCCGCAGCGGCCGGTGCAGAGGCCGGTGTCGAAGCGGCAGTGGGGGCTGCAGCCCAGGGTGCCGCCGTAGAACCCGAAGCTCGTACAGGCCTCTCCGCCCGCGGATCCGTCGCACTCCTCGCCGTAGGCGGCGTCCACCACTCCGTCTCCGCAGAGGCTCCCGCAGGTCGCTGTGTCGTAGCGGCAGTAGTCCGTGCAGGAGAGGACGCCGTCGTAAAATCCGAGCTGCTGGCAGGTGCCGGCGCCCGGATCCGGGCCGTCGCACTCTTCGTTGCCGTCGGCGTCCTGCACGTCGTCGCCGCAGTAGCCCTCGCAGGGGCCGGGATCCACGACGCAGCCGGCGGTGCAGGCGAGGGCGCCGCGGTAGAAGCCGTAGTCCCGGCAGGTCCTGCCAGTGACCGCGACCCCTGGCTCGCACTGCTCGAAGGGAGCCTGCACCACTCCGTCTCCGCACTGGCCCTCGCAGGAGCTGGTGTCAAATCCACACCGGGGGCTGCATGCGAGGGTGCCGCCGTGGAACCCGAAGGCCTGGCAGCTCAGGCCCGCCAGATCATCAGCGTCGCACTGCTCCGGGCCGTTTCTCACCCCGTCTCCGCAGCGGCCCAGGCAGCTGCTCGTGTCGTAGAGGCAGTTGGAGGCGCAAGCGAGGGGGCTCTCGAAGTAGAACCCAAGGCCCAGACAGGTGGCCGAGCCGAGGTCGGTTCCGTCGCACTGCTCGAGGCCCTCCATCACGCCGTCGCCGCAGCCTGGGAGGCGGCAGTCGGTCCTGCAGGTCGAGCCCGGGCCGTCGAAGTTCACCATGGCGCAGCCCGCAGGGAGGCTCGACGCGTCCGCGCCGCAATCGCAGGCTTCGCCCATTGCCACGTCAACGTAGCCGTTGCCGCAGATCCCGGTGCTCAGGCAGTCGGGAGTGCAGCCGTCCGTGGGATCCTGGTTGCCGTCGTCACAGGCCTCGCCCGGGTCGAGTCGCCCATTGCCGCAGTATTCCAGCAGGCACTCGTAGCAGAGGTCCCCGGCGGTCTCGTTGCCGTCGTCGCACTCCTCACCCGGGTCCACCACGCCGTTGCCGCAGCGGAGCAGGAGACAGCTCGGGCCGCAGCCCTCGCCGCCGTCGCACTCCTCGCCCGGGTCCACCACGCCGTTGCCGCAGTACTCCGGGCGGCACTGGCCGTCGCAGCCGTCTCCGCTCACAGTGTTGCCGT
>JAVEWA010000761.1:0-3026 GCA_034004785.1 Polyangia bacterium | reverse complement strand
CGCAGCCTCTTCATCGCCCACCGCCGTGAGCTCAACAACCAGGCCTCCGGCCGCCTCGTCCAGATGGGCCTGCCCGAGCCCGCGGTGGGCGTGATCATGGCGCAGGACCCGCGGCGACGGCCCACGGCCGCGGTCCAGGTCGCCAGCATCGACACCCTTCGCAACCGGCCCAAGCCCCGGGCCGACATCGTGATCATCGACGAGGCGCACCGCGCGAGCTCGCGGTCTTATCGCGACCTCGCCGCCCATTACCCCGGGGCCATCCACATCGGCCTCACGGCTACTCCCTACCGCGCCGACGGGCGCGGGCTCGGGGACATGTACGACGAGCTGGTGCAGGTCTCCTCCCCGAGCGAGCTGATCCGCGAGGGCTACCTGGTCGAGCCCCGCGTGTTCACCGTGCCCCCGGACGCCCTGCCCGACCTCTCGTCGGTGCGCGTACGGCGCGGCGACTACCACGAGGCCGAGCTGGCCGAGGCCGTGGACCGGCAGGCCCTCATCGGCAACATCGTCGAGCACTGGCACAGGCATGCCCAGGGCCTCCGCACCGTGGCCTTTGCCGTCTCGGTGAAGCACTCGATGCACATCGCCGAGCAGTTCCGCCAGGCGGGAGTGCCCGCCGAGCACCTGGACGGCACCACGCCCCTCGAGCTGCGCGACGCCATCCTGCGCCGCATCGACGCGGGCGAGACCCTTGTGGTGAGCAACTGCTCCTGCCTCCAGGAGGGCTGGGACCAGCCCTCTGTGAAGTGCGCGATCCTCGCCCGGCCCACCAAGTCCACCGGGCTCTACCTGCAGCAGGCCGGCCGCATCCTGAGGCCCTGGGGCGGCCTGCAGGCCGTGATCCTCGACCACGCGGGCTGCGCCCTGGAGCACGGCCTGCCCCAGGACGACCGGGCCTTCTCACTCGACTCGGCCAAGAAGCCGCGCAAGGGCACCGGCGCCGGACCCCCGCTCAAGACCTGCGAGCAGTGCTACGCCGTCGTGCCCGCGCCGACGCACATCTGCCCAGAGTGCGGCTTCGTGTTCCAGCCGCCGCGAGAGGTGCCCGAGGAGGCCTCGGGCGATCTCGTGGAGGTCTCCCCGAGCAGCCTCCAGGCCAAGCGCGCGGCCTGGCTCCAGCTCTGCGCCGTGGCCGCCTCACGCGGCTTCAAGCCCGGCTGGGCCTACTACCGCTACCGGGAGCGGTTCGGCGCGCCACCGCCCGCCTCGTTCGCACAGGGGCCCGCCGGCCCCCGCGTTTCGAACGAGGTCGCCGAGGCCCTGCGCGAGGCGATCCGAGGCAGGGGAGGTCGCCTCTCCTGGGACTCCCTCGGCGGCATCGGAGGAGAGGCCTAGGCCGCCGGCGTCAGGCCGCCGTCCTCCTCCCCTGTCTCATGGCCCACGTCGCGGTCGCTCCCCACAAGCGGTTCGCAGGCTTCGACGGCCGGCGCCAGAAGGTGTCCCAGGCCTTCGAGATCCTCGATCTACGCGACGCCCTCACCCGCACCTACTCGTCCGACGCGCACCTGGTCACCTACGTCGTACCGGGCGCCGCCCGACAGCCACGGATCAACAAGCCCGGCCTCGCCACCTTCGATGGGTTCCCCGCGGTCGACGTGTTCTTCTGCGACCTGGACAACCCGGGCCACGCCCCCTGGACCCCCGAGCTGCACGCTGCGGCCCTCGGCCGCTATGGCTCGCTCGAGGTGCTCCAGACCGTGGGGATCTACCACACGGCCCACGGCGCAAGGCTCGTCCAGCCCATCCTCAGCCCGGTCCCCGTGGAGCAGGTAGAGCCCTTCGTAGCCCGCTGGCTCACCGAGCTCTCGCAGGCTGGCCTCGTGCCCGACTGGGCCTGCAAGGACTGGACACGCCTCTTCCGCCTCCCGAACGTGCTGAGGGACGGCCGCGCGTTCCGCTCGCCCTACATCAACCTCGACCGCATGCGGCCCATCGCCCTGGAGCCGCTCTGGGATCCGCCTCCAGCGCGCGCCGCCCCCACGCCAAGGGCCCCAGGGCCCGTTCCCAGGCTCGAGTGGCGCGTGGACGTCCCGCCCGAGTGGCGAGAGCCTGTCCAGACCATCGCCGCCGCGGTCCGCGGCGTGCAGTCCGAGTGGCACACCCTGTTTCTCGCCCTCTCGGGCGCGCTCCTTCGCATGGGTGTCCCGCCCGAGCAGCTCCCGGCCATCGTGCGCGCCATCTCGCTGGCCACCTGCGTGGACACCCGCACCGAGGACCGAGAGCTCTCGGCCCGGTCCACCGCCGAGCGCCACCTCGCCGGCCTCCCTTGCTCCGGCTTCTCCACCCTGGCCCTGAAGTGGCCAGAGGTGGCCGTCGCCGTGGACTGCGCCCTCACCTTGCCCGAGGGGCCCCTGTCCGCCCCACAGGCGGTTGACGCCAGCGCCCTGCCCCCTGCCGCCCTGGGTCCGCAGGAACGCCACAGCGCGGATCCAGCGGCGCCTGTGCCCCCGCCCTCGATCCCGCCCCCGCTCGCCGACTCCCAAGCCGCCCTTCGGGCGGCCATCCGAGACGCCCCGGACGGCCTCTCCCTCATCGCCGCCGAGTGCGGCCTCGGCAAGACCGCCGCCGCCATCGAGGTCGCCGCCGAGCGCGCCTCACGCAGCCACGCCTCCCCCGCGGCCGAGGGCAAGCGCGCCCCTGCACACTCCAAGACCGCCATCTCGGTGGACAAGCACGAGCTGGCCCTGCAGATCGTCGCCGACCTCGCCGCCCGCGGGGTCCAGGCCCGGCGCCTCTTCGGGCCCCTCTCCCTCAAGCACGAGGACGGCACTCCCGTGTGCCAGCTCCACCAGGTCGCCCGGCACCTCGTGGACGGCGGGCAGCCCATGCAGTGGGAGCTCTGCCATGGCCGGGACATCGAGCCCTGCCCACACCGCGACACCTGCCCTGCCCGAGACGGCATCGAAGGCCCCGACGACGCCCGCGTCACCGTCGGGCCCCATCAGCTCGTCGGCGCCCTGGACCGGGAGGCCGGCACTACCGGGCTGCTCGTCATCGACGAGCCGCCAGACCTGCTGGACCTG
>JAVEWA010000760.1:0-3028 GCA_034004785.1 Polyangia bacterium | reverse complement strand
CGAGATCGAAAACTACTCGGGGATCCCGCTTCGCCACCCGCGCCGCGGCAACCAGCAGTTCTTCGACTTCCTCGCCTCCGAGGTCAAGGAGGGCACCCTCCAGGGCTTCTGGGGATACGGCGGCCCATGGGTGATCCGCTGGATCCTCGGCACGGCGAGGCTCGTAACCGACCGCCCGGACATTCAGATCTTTTACGTGAACGACTACTCGACCGCCATCAGGGAGGTGCTCGCCCTGCTCGCCTCCCTACAGCCCCAAGGAGGGGGGGACCTGGCCGAAGGCGCTGAAAGAACGGGCTGGAGCTACATGTCGGAGGGCTTCAGGGTCACCTTCGACCTGCTCGAGGACGGGACGGTGCTGGATCGCTCGAAAGGGCATTTTCGCCTCGTCCACGTCAAGCCCTACTTCGCGCTCCTCGAGCAGCTCCTCGAGGTCGAGAACCCGAGGGGCGATGGCAGCTTCGTCCAGATCAACGACGGCGCGGAGCTGGACCACCTGGACTGGCGGGCGGCGGTGCACTACTTCCGCGCGGCGGCCGACCTGCACCGCAGGCACAGGTGTCACGGGATGGTCGTGTGCAACGCGGTGGGGCCAGTCGGGGCTGTCTCGATGATAGGGCACCGGATCTTCCCCTTCCCCTTCGTGGTGGAGCCCGACCTGCCAAGCGCCCGGAGACGCGCCCGGGAGCTGCTCCGGCCCTCGCGCCCAATGCAGGCAGTGGCGCTGCCTTCGCTCATCCCTCTGCCCCCCCTCGCGGATCAAGGCGTCGAGCAGGTAGTCCGCTACGCGGGCACCATCGACTGGCACACCCGAGGCATCGATGAGCCGCCGGTGGCGAGTGACGACCCATTCGCCCCCATCTACCATCTCCTGCGAGTGCTGAAGCTGGACTTCGACACGATCCTCGCCGAGCGCGAGGCCATGCAGGAGCAGGTGCTGCGAGCCTCCAAGCTCTCGGCCCTCGGCACCCTCACAGCAGGGGTGAGTCACGAGCTGAACAGCCCTCTCACCGCCGTGCTCGGCGACGCCTCCGTGATCCTGGAGCAGAGCGAAGACCCGGAGATATCCCGCTCCGCAAAGCGCATCCAGCGCTGCGCCCAGCGCATGCGGGACATCATCGATCAGCTCTCCATCTTCGGAAGGCGCGGCAACGGAGGCGCCACGGTTGACGCGGACGTGAACGAGTGCGTGCTCCAGGCTCACGAAGAGCTGGACCAGCTCCTCGACCAGCGGAACGTGGAGATTGCCCTCGATCTGGCGCCTGAGCTTCCACCGGTCAGGATCGACCAGGGACACCTGAAGACCGTGCTCCACAACTTGCTCATCAACGCCAGCATCGCCTACGAAGGCAAGGCGCTCCCCTTGCCCCACCCCGTGGTCCTTTCCACCTCTATCGTCGAAGACTGGGTACACATTGCCTGCGCAGACCAGGGCGTCGGCATGACCGACGAGGTGCGGGAGCGGGCCTTCGACCCATTCTTCACGACGCGAGACGTTGGACAGGGCATCGGGCTCGGCCTGTACATCTGCGACCGCGTGGTGGCTGATCACGGCGGCCGCATCCGGCTCGAGTCCAAGGTGGGAGAAGGCACGACCGTGACCATCGAGCTCCCGCGCTCACCCGCCCCTTTGCCGAAGCTCCACTAGCCTCTTCAGGGCCTCGTGAGGCCCGAGATGTCGATGAGGTAGAGCTGCCGGCCCGCCTCGTGGGGGGAGTCGAATACCACGAATCGGCCTTCCCGATCGAGGCGCGGGTGGCAGTCCACACGGTGAGCGCCGCCGCCGTACTTGCCCGGGTGGTAGAAGCGCCCGAGGATCACCAGCTCCCCGGAGAACAGATTGTAGAGGAAGGGCGTACGATAGCCCGATGCGTCGGGGTAGGTGTCCGCCAAGAGCCACTCGTATGGCGCGCCCACCTCGGGCGGAGGCACGAAGCTCTGGTGCCCATCCGAGTGGCCGAAGAGAGTCCCGGTGTAGCCCACGCCATCGCGGAACCAGGCGTAGCCGCCCCTGGCTCCAGACCAGATGAGCACGTCCTCGTCGCTAGACCACATGTAGTGGCTCAGGGCCAGCTCCTCGGCGAGCACGAACAGGCCCGAGCCGTCGGGGCTCGCGGTGAGAACCCGGGTGTGGCCCCCTTGGGCGTCCGAGTAGCGGTGATAGAAGAGGAAGCGCGTGCCCGAGGGGTTCCACTGGATGTGGGTGAGCATGTGCTTGACAGCATCTGGATTCACCTGGGCGGCTATCTGGGCCACGGTGAAGAGCTCCGTGACGGCGCCGGAGCCGAGGTCCATGTGGTAGAGGGTCGAGGAGGCAGGAGCGGGCTCGGCCACCGTGTCGGTAAGGGGCGGAACGCCGTACATGTCCCCCATCCGGTGGAAGTCCGTGCCGAGGGCCGCGTCGCCCTTGGGGGACAGGTGGTAGATGGGCCTTGGAAGGCTTCGCTCCTCGCCGGTGAAGACGTTCAGGATCCGGGAGACCAGGGGCGCCGAGCCGGGCGAGTCCTGCCGGTCGTTGAAGATGACCTGGCTGTCCGAGCCGGGGAGCCACTGGAGCATGCAGCCCTGCTGCCAGCTCCAGGCCCTGGACTCCCCGAGGGGGATCCACCGGTCGCCATCGGAGAGATCCACCATGCCGATGGCGATGGAGTCGCTGGGAGTGGGAAGCCGCAGCTCGAAATCGACCTGCTGGCCGAGGACGTAGCGGCCGGTCGGGTCGAGCTCGTGCTTGTCGTAGTAGCCGAACCAGTGAAAGCCCGGGCCCCTGGTGATCGCCCGAACCGGTGCGAAGGGCCCGGGCTCGGCGTCCAGGCCACGGACCTCGGCCCAGGCCGAGGTGGCCTCGGCGCCCAGGGCCCGGTCAAAAGCGTCCAGGCGACCGATGATGGCTCTGACGGCGAGTCCCTCCTGGGCGCCTGACCGGCTCCCCACCCAGATGGGGCCCTCGGCCGGGTGCGCTCGCCGGGGCACACCTGTCTCCAGACGCCCGGTCTCCATGCCGTTCTGACGGAGCAGGAGCCTCTTGCCG
>JAVEWA010000759.1:0-3034 GCA_034004785.1 Polyangia bacterium | reverse complement strand
CACCACCGGCCTGCCGTGGAAGAGGTAGCGGCTGAAGAGGAGGTCCACCTGGCCTTGATCCGGGTCCACCAGGGCGAAGCCGAGGCCAGTGGCAAGGGCGATCTCGCCGGTGCCAGGGTCCAGGGCAGTAGCAGGGCGCCAGGGGCCATTGAAGGGTGGTGCCGTGCGCGCGTCGTTCACCGGGTCCGAGAGCCCGTGGACCACCGTGCTGATGAGGGGCAGGACCAGGCTCACGGTCTGCCCGGCTCCCAATTGGAACTCGGTGGTGTCCACGCCGTAGGCCACCGAGGCGAACTCGGGCTGCTGCACCCGCAGGGCATAGCTCCCCTCGGCGAGGCCCTCGAAGGAGAAGGCGCCCGTGGCGTCCGGGGTGGCGGTGGCCTCGATTGGCCAGGTGGAGGGGTCGGAGCCCGGCGTCACCCCGAGCAGCTCCACTGTGACCTCGTCGAGGGAGATGTCCCCAAGTGGGGGGCGGCCGTCCTTGTGAACGCCGGCGATGGTTCGGAAGGCAATCCCCTGGGCAGAGGCCAGGCGGCCCACCACGGCGCCGAGGGTCTGTCCGCCGTCGTTGTTCTGTCCGCCGTCGTTGTTCTGTCCTCCGTCGTTGTTCTGTCCGCCGTCGTCATTTGTATTTTGATGACCCTTGGGGCCGCAGGCCACAATCCCCACCGTCAGAATCCCAGCGAGCGCGAGAGAGCATCTCGAGACGAGCATCCGCATCCTCCTCTTCGGTCGCGGCCCGCACCGGATCCTGCCCTGCATCGAACTCGCCGCCACCTGACTAATATGTAAGGAGTTTCACATGTCTGTTTATTTGAGTCAAGGCGGCGGTAGCCTGTCTCGGGGAAAAGCAGTAGCGGGATCCTTTGCCAACAGGCAGCTTCCAAGTGGACAGGGGCGAGCCTGCTTTGCCAAGCCGACCAAGTTTTCGCCTCATCGTCGAAACAGGGCTCGCCGCGTGGAGCAGGGAGACGGGTTCACCCCGGCGGAAACAGAGTGCTCGGGAAGGCGTCAGCGGGTTGCGTTCCCCGCCGGAGGTCCAGAGCCTGGCGCCTGGCGCGCTCGATGGCCCAGCGGGGGTCTTCCCCTGGACGGTAGGTGGATCTGACCTGCTCGAGCCTGGACAGGCTCGAGGCGTAGAGCCCGATGGCGTCAAGGCGCAAGCCCGCGCCCGTCTTCGCGTCGAGGGGCGCGCCTCCGACCTTGAGGTAGCCCCTGTAGTCGTCCGTCGCCTGCAAGGCCGGGGCCGACAGCAGCCAGAGATCGTAAAGGATGGCGGCGAGCTCCAGGCGGGCCCGGTCCGCAAAGGGGCCCCTCGGGAAGCGGCCGAGGAAGCCCTCCAGATCCCGCCGTCTCTCGAGGCCGAACCAGGGATGCTCCCGGTTGCCCTGGGTGACGAGCCTGAGCTCCTCCCGCTCGGACAGCAGACGGAACGCGGCCTCGGCGGCGTGCGGCGAGCCCGGGAGCTGCCCGATGAGCGCGCTGGCGAACCGATAGGTCCGGATGGGGCCGCGATCCGGATCCTCGGCCTGGTGGAGGCGGAGCCCGGAGACCAGTCGGGACTGCTCCGCCATTTGCGCCTTGGCCCCTTCGGCGAGCGCTGCCCCGTCCAGGCGGGCGAGGCCTTCGTAGCAAGGGAGGTCCTGGAGCTCGGCGGCGAGGCGCCGGGCCCGCGTCTTGATGAAGGTCTTGTCGTTGCCGTGGCTGTCCCTGCCGCCGGGATACGCTCCATAGGAGGCGAGGTCATGAAGGTAGCGCTCGCGCTGGCGGTAGTAGGCGTACGCGAGATCAACGGTGCGCTGTCCTTCGATCAGGCACTCGGCCCGCGCCGCGGATCGGTCGGTCGCTCGCGACGCGAGGCAGCCCTCGAGGAGCCGGAGCGCCTCGGGGTACCGGCGGCCATCGGCGAGCCGCCGGGCCGCCAGGGCCCGGGCTGCCCAGCCATCCACGCTCGCTGCGGAGGCCGGGTCCTTGGGCCGCAGCTTCTTTCCGGGAGCCGGATCGCAAGACAGGGCGGCCAGCGCACAAAGCCAGGCGAGGCAGCCCCGGCCAGGCGAGGCCCGGTGGCCAGACGCCGGCCTGCGGGATCGCGTTGTCGGTGGCTTGGAGGCGAGTGACATGGCTTCGAGAGGGTTCATCTGGCGCACCCCGGCTGTGAAGGGCTCACACCAAGCGATCGTCCGGTCGGGCTCATTCCTCTACGAAGCGCACGGCCGAGCCCACCGCGCCCATGGACCAGTCGGGTGCGAGAGAGGCCAGGAGCGCCCTTGGCTCGGCGAAGTCATCGAAGAGGACGTCAGCCTTTGGAGAAGGCGTGATGCCCGGATCCAGGCGCTGGAAGGTGACGGCGCCGAGGGCATGGGCGGCGCCCTCGATGTCGGCCCTCGGGTCGTCGCCGATCATCCAGACGGGGCCCGGCGGGGGCCGCAGCTTCTCCATGGCCAGCGCGAAGATGGCGGGGTGGGGCTTGTCGCGGCCCGCCTCCTCGCTGGTGACGATGGCCTGGAAGCTCTGCTCGAGGCCGAGGGCCACCAGCTTGCGGAGCTGCGTGGCGGCGGTCAGATCGGTGACGAGGGCCGAGGGGATGCCCGCCCGGCAAAGGTCGTCGAGAAACTCCTTCGAGCCGGGGAAGAGCCGCGCCGCGGCGAGATACCTGCTCCAGTAGGCCTTCTCCAGGGCGAGGGAGGCCCCTGGTGCGGGCCCGCGGCCGAGCCCCTCCACCAGGCGCTGGAAGTACAGGAGGCGGCTGTGGGAGCTCGCCGTGCCGCCGAGGGCGGCCTGGATCTCCGCCCTGGCGCGTGCGTAGCGGGCCCTGAAGTCCGGCGCCTCGAGCCCAAGCATGTCCGACGCAGCGAGGGCCGAGGCATCGAGGCCGGCGGCGTGGGCGGGCCCGTAGGGGTACAGCGTACCGTCCAGATCGAGGAGCACCGCCGCGGGGGGCGAGGCTAGCCGCTCCTTGGCATGGATCGTGAGGGACATGTCAGGCGTCCTCGCCTTGGCCTGTGCAGGAGGCCCACGAGGAGGCCCTCCAGGA
>JAVEWA010000758.1:0-3035 GCA_034004785.1 Polyangia bacterium | reverse complement strand
TTGCGTTTCGCCGCCTCGGTTCCCCAGAGCGTCGGAGACAGGCTCGATGTGATCTTTGTGACGGACTCCTCAGGAGGATTGTACAACGACTGGCCGCGATGCCCGTACATGTGGGCAGGGATTGAATATGCGTTGGGAGAACCGATCAATCTTCACATTGGCGGCATCAGCACCGATCTGAGCACAGGTGTATTCGACGGGGGGAGATGTGGTGAAGATGGCGACGGCGGTAGGCTTGGCTGCTTCGACGGCCAGGACTTCACGGGGTACTGTCGATTGCTGCCAAACCAGCGCTACCTTGCGGACACCACACCTGATGGGTGTCACGTCGTGAGGAACGACATGGGCCTGTGTGAAAGTCATACCTGCACTGAGGAGAACTGCCAGGCTGCCGCCGAAGGGAGTGAGCAGCTAACGCTCGCGAGCAACCACAAAGGCTGCCCGCGCTGTGTGAACTACGATCCAACGATTGGCAGTTAGAATACCTCACAGTGTCTGTCGTGGCCAAACCCGGCGTGTTTCTTCAACCAGCCGCTTGAGGCGCTCCGCCTGGCCCTGGATGACAACCCGTACAACGCCGGGTTCCTGCGCGAGGATGCGCATCTGCTCATCGTGTTCTTCGTCCGGAAAGACGACTGCTCGGCCCGAGACCCGGTGCTCTTCGATCCGGCCCAGGACTCGCTGGATGCCCCATTGGGGTTCTTTTCCGAATACCGTTGCTTCGAGTTCGGCGTCACCTGTGCCATCGATGACCGTTCCCATGTGGGCGTACGTCACGACTGCAGGCCGCGGGAGGATCCAGAGGCGCTGCTTCATCCTGTGTCCAGATATGTCGAATTCGTCAAGGCGCTGAAGGACCCCCAAACCGTGACCGTGGCTGCCCTGGCCGCGCCCATGGACGGCTGGAACGTGACAGTAGGTCGTGACGAGGAGGGTCGGCCAACTGTGGAATCCGTGGAGTGTGGGCAGCCGGGGATCCGGCTGCGTACCTTTGTGGAGGCCTTTCACCAGGATGGTCTGCCAGACTGGGCCCATCGCCCCTTCTGCAGCCAATGCGACATGACTTTCATCAGCGATGTGGGGTGGGCTGTCCGCGAGAAGATCCTACAGCGACATTGTCTGCCAAACACTCCCTCTGGATGCCCCGACCCCGGCGTGGAGCAAGGCACGCCCCAAGCCGCCATGTCGTGTGATGTAAACAGCCGCTGCCTGGCCCGATGCGAGGTCACCGACGTGCGCCGGCGCGGCACGGCCGAGGAGACGCGCGTGGAGCTCCCGGCCTGTCTGGGTGTGCTGCCGGACGGAGCAGTGGACCCGAAGAACTCCTTCAGGGAGCTGGCCTACGAGGGAGGTTACCCGGCCGAGCGGGACCCAGAGCTTCCCGTGGAGGCCTGCTGGTCCATCGTCTACGACCCGATCTGCGAGGCGTCCCGCGGAGCGGCGCTGCGGGTGTCGAGGCGGGTGGACCCTCCGCCACGGACCTTTGCGGAGCTCAGCTGCGATGCCATTCCTGCCACGGAGACCGACTGCTTCGACGGCCGCGACGAAGACGAGGACTGCCTGGTGGATCTGAACGACCCCGACTGCGGGGCGTAAGGGCCCGCGAAAGGGTAAGTCGATCGATGATGGTTGCAGAGCCGCCAGCGGGCCGAGGAGCGAGGAGGGCGCATAGCGGTGCCTATGTAACCGACGAGCGACGAAGCCCGGCGGGATGGATCGGCGGCCAGGGCGATTGAGTTACCCTTTCGCGGGCCCTGAGGCGGGGGGATTCCGCTCTCTGTCCATTCTGGTCCGGCGGCTGAGTTGCTCTCCCATTTCCTGCTTTGTTCGTACCCAGACCCCATGCGGCGCCGCGCCGCACCACGCCGCATAAAAATGGAAGGTGCGCAGACCCGCAACCCGGGGCCTTCAGCCTCACGGGCCTACAGCTTTCCTTGCGCCGCCTCTGGCGGGCCGCTAAACTTACACGTCAGGCCTTCATCGCCATATACCATGTCCTGATCAGGCGGATTTGTTCGATGTTATTCGACTGGTTGGAAGACGCGGCCCGAAACCATGGCACTGCCAACGCAGTGGTCCAGAAAGACTCCTACCTGAGCTTCAGGGGCCTCGTTCACCGCGTCCAGAGGCGGATGCTGGAGCTCCGCGCTCTCGGCCTCGAGCCCGGCACGGCCATGGGAATCCTCCTCGGCAACGTCTCTGACTACATCGTCCTCGCCCTCGCCGCCAACAAGCTCGGAGCGGCGGTCGTGCCGATGGCTCCCCAGTGCTCCGCCCGCGAGCTGGCGCACGCCATGGCGGTCCTGCCCCTCCGCGCGGTCGTTTCCAGGCCGGGCCTGCGAGCCCTCAACCCCGATGGCCAGCTCTTGGCTCACGAGCCGAGGCTCCCGTCCCCCACCAAGCGGACCCGGCTGCAAGGGTCCCTGCTCTCGTGTTCCCTCTACCAGACCGATGGGGGGCCCTCGCTGCCTCCAGGCACGGCCATCGTGCACCTGGTGCCCGGGGCTGCCGGACCCTACTTCCCAGTGATCCGCTCTGCCTCAGCCCTTTCCCGGGAGGCAGAGCGTCTCCACGCGACCCTCGGTGGGATGGACCGCCCAAGGTTGGGAGCGGCCCTGCCTCTCTTCCAACCCTTCACCCTGGAGCTCGCCCTGTCCCTCACCTGCGGCTACGGCGCCGCCCTCCACCTGGACGACGACCTGGCGCCGAGGCAGACGGCCCATCGGGCGCGGGAGACCTCCCAGGCCATCTGGCCAGTCACCAGGGCGCTCCTTTGGTCGCTGGTAACCCTCACGCCGCACAGGCCCCTCGACCCTGGCTCACGCCTGCTCTGCGTGGACGGTCCGGTGGGACGTGCGCTCGACCAGGCCTCGCACCGCGCCCTCGGGATCCACCCCGAGGGCCTGCTCCACTGCCCCGAGGTGGGCCTCGTGAGCATGGACTCCCATGGCCGGGCGCCCTCCACGGTGGGCGCGGTGGTCCCGGGGCTCGAGATCCGCCTGGTGGGTCCCAGGCAGGCGCCCGTGGCGGCGGGA
>JAVEWA010000113.1:0-14093 GCA_034004785.1 Polyangia bacterium | reverse complement strand
CGACGAACGCAGGGAAGCAGAACGACCTCACCCTGAACGACGCCAGCCCGCACACCGCTCCGCCGGAGGAGAACCCCTTCGCGGCGAACCTCTCGGTGCTGGCCTCGCCGGGACCTGCCTCGGGGGGCTACTGGGTCAGCCAGGTGACGGACTACTTCAGCCAGAACGTCCAGGGGACGGTCCACTAGGGAACCTTCGTACCACCGGGAGCCACGCCGCATGACCATCCAAGGATGGCGAATACTCCTGACGGGAGGAGCCGGGTTCATCGGCAGCCACCTGGTTGGACGCCTGGTGGAGGATAACGAGCTGGTCGTGCTCGACACCCTCAGGCGGGACGCTCTTTCGAAGACGCCCTGGCGCCGGCATCCCAACCTCAGCCTCCTCGAGGGCAGCGTCCTCGACCAGGCGGCGGTCAGATCCGCCATGGCCGGGTGCCAGGCCGTAATCCACCTCGCCTCCATCGCCGGGGTGGACACGGTGATGCGCATGCCGGTGGAGACCATGCGGGTGAGCCTCCTCGGCACGGCAAACATGCTGGAGGCCGCCCTGGCGGAGCCTGGCATCCGCCGGGTTTTGGACTTCTCCACCTCGGAGGTGTTCGGCCGCCACGCCTACAACGTGAGCGAGGGCGACGCGACGAGCCTCGGCGCGGTGGGGGAGGCCCGCTGGACCTACTCGGTGGCCAAGCTCGCCACCGAGCACCTGGCCATGTGCTACTTCAGGGAGCACGGGCTCCCCTGCGTGGCGGTGCGCCCCTTCAACATCTACGGCCCGGGCCAGGTCGGCGAGGGAGCGGTGCACCACTTCATCCTTCGGGCCATCGCGGGCGAGCCCCTCGAGATCCACAACGACGGCTCCCAGATCCGCGCCTGGTGCTACGTGGACGACATCGTGCGGGGGGCGCTCCTCTGCCTGGAGAGGCCGGAGGCGCCCGGCAACACCTTCAACTTCGGCAACCCCCGCTCCACGGTGACCATCTACAACCTCGCCAGGGAGATAGTGCGCCTTTCCCGCTCGAGCTCCAGGCTCGAGCACGTGGCCTGGAACTTCGCCGACGTGGAGCTGCGAATACCCAACATCGACAAGGCTCGCTTGCTGCTCGGCTTCGAGCCCGAGGTGGATCTCGAGGAGGGGCTCCTCGCAACCATCGACTGGTATCGCCGCCAGAGGGAGGGCTGACCCGAAGTGGCCGACCCGGTCGAGATAGCCAAGGAGAGCCAGGCGCGGTCCGAAGAGGCCGGGGGGAGCCAGGCGCGGCCCGAAGAGGCCGGAGAGAGCCGGGCGCGGTCCGAAGAGGCCGGGGGGAGCCAGGCGCGGCCCGAAGAGGCCGGGGGGAGCCAGGCGCGGCCCGAAGAGGCCAAGGAGGGCCGCCGGGCGCAGCCCGAGGTGGTGGTGCGGCTCGAGGGCCTCGGCAAGACCTTCGTGACCGGGTTCATCCCCCTCGGGGCCCTGGCGCGGCGGGGCGGAGAAGGGGTGAGGCCAGAGCTCGACCCCAAGGTGCTGCCCCGGGCCGTGGAGGCGGTGAAGGGGCTCGACCTGGAGGTGAGGCGGGGGGAGATCTTCGGCCTGCTCGGACCCAACGGATCGGGCAAGACCACCACCATCAAGATGATGATGGGGCTCATCTTCCCGAGCAGGGGCTCCATCTCGGTGCTGGGCCGCCCGGTTGGAGATCTGGAGGCCAAGCGCCTCCTTGGCTACCTGCCCGAGAACCCGACATTCTACGACTACTTGAGGGCCGACGAGTTCCTCGACCTGGCGGCCCGGCTCTGCGGGGTGGGCCGCGCCGAGCGCCGCCGCCGCATCCCCGCCCTACTCGAGCAGGTAGGGCTCTCCGAGGCCCTGAACAGGCCCCTGCGAAAGTTCTCAAAGGGGATGCTCCAGCGCATTGGGCTCGCCCAGACCCTGGTGCATGATCCCGCCCTCGTGGTCCTCGACGAGCCCATGAGCGGCCTCGACCCCATTGGCCGCAAGGAGGTGAGGGACCTCATCTTCGGCCTCCGGAGCCAGGGAAAGACCGTGCTCTTCTCCACCCACATCCTGTCCGACGTGGAGATGATCTGCGACCGGGTGGGCATCCTGGTGAAGGGCGAGCTCAGGGACGTTGGGCCTCTCGACGCCCTGCTCTCGGCGCGGACCCTGGAGACCGAGGTCACCCTGGAGGGGGACGCCCCGGGCGCCCTCGCCCTCGCGAGGGAGCGGGGGTGGACCGTCTGGGAGAAGGGCGGGAGGCTGCAGATCCGGCTCCCGGGCGATGGCGACCCTCGGCCGCTCCTGTCGGCGGCCCTCGAGGGCGGCGCCAAGGTCGTCTCGGTGACCCCTCGCACCGAGCGCCTGGAGGATCTTTTCGTGCGGCAGGCGCTGGCTCCGAGCCAAGGGCCGGGTGGCGCCCTCGGCCCGCCCAAGGGGTCTCCCGGCGGCGAGGAGGGGAGCAGCTAGGCCATGGACCGGATCCTCGCCATAGCCGGCAACACCTTCCGGGAGACGAACCGGAACCGGGTGATGTACGTGCTGCTGCTCTTCGCGGTGCTCCTCATCCTCGGCTCGGTGACCATGGGCAAGCTGACCCTCCAGGACGAGGCCCGGATCATCCAGGACCTCGGCCTCGCGGCCATCAGCCTCTTCGGGGTGATCATCGCCGTTTACCTCGGCGTCACGGTGGTCCCGAGGGAGATAGATCAGAAGACCGTGTACTTCGTCATCCCGAAGCCCATCAGGCGGGAGGAGTTCCTGCTGGGCAAGTTCGCGGGCATGTGCCTCACGCTGGTGATCCAGGTGGCGGTGATGTCCCTGGTGTGCGTCCTGGTGCTCGTGGCCTACGAGGGCCGCCTGACCGTGAGCCTCGCCAAGGCGCTCCTCCTCATCCAGGCCGAGGTGATGGTGGTGCTCTCGGTGGCGCTCCTCCTTTCGAGCCTCACCGGGCCCATCCTCGCGGGTTTTCTCTCCATGGCGATCTTCCTGCTCGGCCGCTCCACCGACTTCATCGCGCAGATCCTGAGGCAGAAGGAGAGCTCCTCCGGCGTGGACGCCCTCTTGACCGCGGCCTACTACGTGCTGCCCGACTACCACCTCTTCGCCGTGTCGGGCTCCGTCGAGCAGGGCACCACCGTTCACAACCAGTTCTTCACCTGGGGCTACGTGGGCTGGGCCCTGGGCTACGCCGCGATCTACGTGACGATCATGCTCGGCCTCACCATCCTGAGGTTCAGGCGCAGGGACTTCGTCTGACATGCGACTCACCCCGAGGAGAAAGAGCGCCCTGGTTGTGGCCCTTGTTGTAATCGGCCTCCTCGGGGTGGTGGTGGGCCGCGTGCTGCTAGGCAGCCGGGCCGCCTACCTCGAGGGGCTCGAAGAGGAGCGAAGGGCCCTCTCGAGGACGGATCCCAAGGAGCGGTCCGAGGGGCTCAAGGAGGCCGTGGTGCGCTACCGCCGGGCTGCCCGCTTCTACGCTCCGGGCAATGGCTACGTAGAGAGGAGCCTCGGGCGCCTCCAGGCCATCGGGCTCCTGGCGGAGCAGGGGGGCGACCTAGAGACGGCCCTCGAGGCCTATCGCTCGGTGCGGCGGGCCATCCTCGGGGCTCGCAGCTTCTACACGCCCCACAAGGGCCACCTGGCCCGGGCCAACGCGCGAATCGCCCTATTGATGGCGGCGCAGGAGGAGCCCCAGGCCGAACCGGAGACCCTCGCCAAGCGGGAGGCCTGGCATCGCGCGCAGCTCTCGAGAGACCAGGCGCCGTCTGTGGGCTGGGCGATCCTCGCCCTGTTCGGCTTCTTCGGCTGGGTGGGCGCGGCGGTGGGGTTCGTCTTCGGCGCTGTCACTCCCGAGGATCGCTTGAAGGGCCGGCAGGCCCTCATCTGGGGCGCCGCCATCCTCGCCGGGCTCCTAGTCTGGCTCCTCGGGCTCACGAGGGCCTAGAGCGCCGATCAGATAAAACCCACCGAGGGGATCGACAGTCGCCCGGATTTCTGATCTTCTGGCGTCATCACTTGCGTTGGTCGCGTTCAAGGCCATCGGTCGCGCTACTGCTGAGCCCGCACGAGTACCATCGATCTCCGTCGATGAGCTGCCATCGTAAAACTGAAGACGATTGGTAGGGAGAGAATGGCGGTGTGATTTTTCTGGTCGGTGCTCTAGATCCGACCGAGTCGGACCTCCGAGGCCATCCGGACGACATTCAGGCGGACCAGACCAGACAGAAAGAGGAAAAACCCGAATCACGCCCCGCAGTCGGGATCGTTCAGGTCCATCAGGCAGTCCTCGTCTTCGTCGCGGCCGTCGTAGCAGTTGGTCTCCGTGGCGGGAATGGCATCGCAGGTCAGCTCTGCAAAGGTCCGTGGCGGAGGGTCCACTCGCCTCGACACCCGCAGCGCCGCGCCGCGGGACGCCTCGCAGATCGGGTCATAGACGATGGACCAGCAGGCCTCCACGGGAAGCTCCGGATCCCGCTCGGCCGGGTAACCTCCCTCGTAGGCAAGCTCCCTGAAGAAGTTTTTCGGGTCCACCGTTCCGTCCGACAGCACGCCGAGGCACGCAGGGAGCTCCACGCGCGTCTCCTCGGCCGTGCCGCGCCGCCGAACGTCCGTGACCTCGCATCGGGCCAGGCAGCGGCTATTTATGTCGCAGGCCACCGCGGCCTGCGGGGCGCCCTGCTCCACCCCGGGATCGGGGCACCCGGCCAGGGGCTGAGGCAGGCACCTACGGAGCAAGATTCTCTCACGAACCGCCCACCCCACATCGCTCACGAAGGTCATGTCGCATTGGCTGCAGAAGGGTCGATAGGCCCAGTCCGGAAGGCCATCCGGGTGAAAGGCTTCCACAAAGGTACGCAGCCGGATCCCCGGTCGCCCGCACTCCACGGATTCCACTGTTGGCCGATCCTCCTCGTCACGGCCCACCGTCACGTTCCAGCCGTCCATGGGCGCCGCCAGGGCAGCCACGGTCACGGTCTGGGGGTCTCTCAGCGCCTTGACGAATTCGACATACCTGGACACAGGATGAAGCAGCGCCGCTGGATCCTCCCGCGGCCTACAGTCGTGACGTACTCCCACATGGGTGCGGTCATCGATGTCACAGGTGACGCCGAACTCGAAGCAACGATACTCTGAAAAGAACCCCAATGGGGCATCCATCGAGTCCTGAGCGGGATCGAAGAGCATCGGGTCTCGGGCCGAGCAGTCGTCTTTCCGGACGAAGAACACGATGAGTAGATGCGCATCCTCGCGCAGGAACCCGGTGTTATACGGGTTGTTATCCAGGGCCAGACGAAGCGACTCCAGCGGTTGGATGATGGAACACGCAATCTTCGGGCCGGCCAGACACATTGTAGTTTGCGAAAAGGGAAACCCCGGATCGTGGTTCACGCAGCGCGGGCAGCCCCTCCAGTTGGTCTCCAGCACAAGCTGCTCGCTCCCTTCGACAGCAGCCTGGCAGCTCTCCTCGGTGCAGGTATGGCTATCACACTGGAATTCGTCTGTCCTATCGACATGGCACCCCACAGGCGAGGTGGCCACGAGAAAGCGCTCGTTCGGCAATAGATTGCAAACATTCGTATAGTCCATGCCTTTGTAGTAACCAAGCCTGCCGCCGTCGCCTCCTTCCAGGTCGCAGGTCTCAACGTTGTACTCCCCCGCGCCCAGATCGGTGCCGATGCTACCCATGTGAAGGTTGAGCGACTCTCCGAAGACATCATCTATCTCCTCCCACATGTACGGGCATCGCGCCCAGTCATAGTTCAATCCCCCTGAGGAGTCCGTCACAAAGATCACGTCGAGCCTGTCTCCGACGCTCTGGGGAACCGAGGCGGTGAAACGCAAAGGCTCGTGGCCGTCCACAGGATGGCAGTTGCAGGCACCGAAGAGAACCACTGCCACCGGGAGCCAGGTAACCATGATTCCTCGACCATGGAGCATCATGTGTGACCACCTCCTGCGTCGCGGGATCCGTCGCAACCGCGCGCACACTCTCGGTGCCAGATGGATGTCCGAGGTGGCATGGCTACCTCGAGAACTCCACATCATCCAGGTAGATCTCACCCTGAGCAGGATAGGCGAACCTCAGGCGCAGGAAGTCCACGTGGCCGAGATCTATCTCGGACTCCAGCAAGAAGGCTCCGAGCGGGATACGGACCGTGGTCATCACGTTGAAGGGGTCGTCCGCAGGATACTGGGGATGAGGATAGGGCTTGGGAATGCCGCCGTACGACGCGACGTCCACTGTGCTGGAGCGAGTCCCGGAGACCAGCTCCACGCTGAGCCACTGGTACGCGGCCGGATTTCCGGCCTGGCTCCAGCTCATCACGTCTGTCCAGGATGCCCTGAACGAGAGGACATCCAGGGTCGTGAGGTTCCAAGGCCCAGCGAACTCGATGTACGAAGGGCCCACCCAGTCGCTGCCCATCCATCCAACCCGGAGAACTGCCTCGTCCAAGCCAAGGTTGCTTGACATTTCATCCTTGTCCGAAGGGACTTCATAAAGCAGCGAGTCCACGAAGATTCCGCCCGGCGAGAAGTTGACGTACCCGAGGCCGTCCTCGACCTTGATGTGATACACGTCATGATACAGGTTGAACCCTATCATCCCGTCGAGCGACGGGAAGGACACCTCGCCTCGCATCAGAGCGTTGAATGAGCCATCACCCAGGAGATTTGCTCGGGTAAAGGCGCTGATGTAGACCTCTCCAAGCCTGCGCTGCTGGTCCCTGGATAGCTTGTGTGCCCGTGGCTGAGCCTGGGGGCAGTCATCCCCGTCGGGGTACTCGTCATCAGCGGCCCATACCGTGTTGAACCAGTTGTGGTTGGCACCCCAAACGTAGACACCGCTCTTGGTGCAATCGTCCGGCAGGAAGTTGTAGCTCTGGATAGGCCCACAGCACTTGATATCGCAGTCCGAGGCGGCAGCAATGCCGAAGTAGGGCAAGCCGGTGAGGTCCACTGGGATGAAAGGGATGTTCTCTGGATGGAGCATGCTACTGGGCGTAATGGCAGAGACAGCGATGATGCCAAAAGGCTGCTCTAGCTGGGGATCGATGTCGCTAGGAAGATGGGCAACTGCCCCTGAGTTCAAGGCATGCGCATAGAGGGTTGCCTCCCCACCCTTGGAGTGGCCGGAGATCGACACCCGTGACAGATCGATATGTCCCGCGAGGAGGCTACTAAGATTAACGGAGTGGTAGATCAAGCCGTGGTCCACGTCGGTGAGCTTGGCTACCTGATAGCTGTCGGGGAACTGCTTCTCGGTGCCAGCCAGGGGGCCGTCATAGCTGGTGGGATCGCCCAGGTGTGACAGCCACTTGAGATGCCAGAGGAAGAGGTCTCCCCGATACAGATTGCTATGTAGCGGACCAGCACCAAATGGGCCAAAGTTGGCCTCGTTGTGGTCGTGCGCGTCGATGGACACTGCGATAATGCCGTGGCTCGCGAGCAGCCGCAGTAGCCCGGTGAACCCCCGGTAGGAGTAGACGCGGTCTGACTCATCGCAGTCGTCCCAGAACTTCCACCTTCCGACATCCGGGTCGTCGCTGAGCTGACTACAGGTGCGATGAAATCCATGCTGGATCAGGAAGACCGGATGCGGACCAGGTGGCAGATCAGGGGACTGCTGGCCCGGAGCGCTGCTGGCTGTGGGGAGGCAAAACTGGGCAGTGATATCCACCGGTTTCTCGTCCAACCCACGAAATGCCAGGAAGAAGTCCCGGAGCATGTCCTCTCCGTACTCTCCGCACACGACTGCGAAGGGACCCTTTTCATGGGGATCCTTGGCTACCACCAACCCAGGCTGCGCACCTCCGTCCAGGATGTCGGTGCCCGCCTCGAAGGAGCCATCCAGCCCGAAGTCGGCCACAAGATCGTACTCGCCGTGCTCAAGCGGCGGGTGCCAGATAGGCACGGGCCCACTGAACCAGGCGTCCTTCACCGGCACGATCTCCTGTAGGTCCGAGGGATCATTGGCCGGCGGATCGTTCAACGGATCAATGGGTGTGGAGCCCAAAATGTTCCAGTCCGAGACGCCTCGGTGGGGGACAACGTGGATTCGTGCGTAGTCCCCTCCCTGGGGAGCTCGCGGACGCCGTAGCGGGTCCAGGGCAGCGTATACGGTCATGTCGCTCGTGAACGTGTCGGTGAGCATGTAGCGCGGGAGGCCGCAGAAGATGCTAGGGCAGAATACCTCAGGGCCCAGCTCTATCTCGCGAACGGCGATGTCGAAGGTGGTCAGCAGGGGCTGGCGAGGGTCCAAAAGACCGAGGCCCGTCTCCCACCTGAACGCAACCACGTAGTCGATCTCCAGGCGAGGCCAGTCGTCGCTCGAAGGAGGCGCAGGGCGGGGTTTGTGGGCGATCACGCTATAGCGCCCGACGTGTTGAATGTCGGCCTTCAATACCCGGCGCGTGAACCGCCCCTGCTCATCAACGACGCTCGTACGCTCCACAAGGGTATTCCCGGAGACATCTTTGATCGGGTCACCCTCGGTCCAGGTCCACTGATGCGGCACGATCGAAAGGATGTACTCCTGACCCGGGCTAAAGCCTTGTCCCGTGACGAAGACATCCTCGCTCCTTGCGGGTCTGCTGTGGATCAGACAGCCGTCCGCGAGGGAGGGGTAGAGGAGTGGGCTCGTCCGGGCCACCACGGGCAGCTTGAGCGTGGCGGTGGGAGGCGCTCCGCCGGTGGAGGGAGGCGCGGCTCCCGGAGGGGAGGAGCCGTCCGTCCGATAGAAGGAAACGCGGACCCGCCTGCCCGCGAGAACCTCCTCGGCCTCCTCGATGGTGATGAACTTCCTGACGCCCAGGTCGGCGGCCGAAGGTGGGATCAGGGGGCAGCCCACCACACCGGTCTGGTACCAGAGGACAAAGGGCTTGAGCTCACCAGCGGCGTTCGCGCCAAGGCGAGCGAAGCTGTAGGATCCGGTCAGGCTCAGCTCGGCTGGAGTCTCGGTGCTCAGATAGATGTCGTAGAAGCCATAGGGCTCGAGCCCGCTCGCGGACACGAGCAGGGAGGAGCCCACCTCCAGCCCGCCGAGGGGCTCCAGCGAGGCATCCGAGAGCGTGACCACCGGCCCGGGCGAGAGGCGCTCCAGAGTCACCGTTCTCCAGGGAGACTCCACCTGGTCCACGATCTTGGTGTTGCCGTTCTTGCGCTTGGTGCGGATCAGCTCGGCCCGCACCCGGTACTGGTAGGTACCCGAGGGGAGATCGTAGGCCGAAGCGTCAGCGCCGTTCCACAGGAGGCTTACGGCCTGGGTGCCCATCTGGGCGATGGCGTCCTCGCGAGCGAGCACGAGCTCCTCGAAGACTCCGTCTGGGGACTTGAGTGTCCATCTAACGCGGGAGGCGAAGTCGAATTGCCCGGATTCCAGGCCAGGGAGCTCAATGACCTGCAGGTCGAGGTCCAGCCGGCTCTCCTCGCCGGGCGGGTGAAATGGATCCGGGGAGTCGCGCAGGTTGTCGAGAGCGAGCTTGCCCGCGTACCCCACGAGGGGAGGCTCGGGAGGATCACAGACATCTCCCAGCCCATCGCCATCGGAGTCGGCTTGGTCGGGGTTGGGATCGCCAGGGCAGTTGTCCGTGTCGTCCGGGATGCCGTCACCGTCGATGTCAGGGGAAGTGACACCCTCCTCGCAGATGCAGACCCGGATGTACGAGAAGTCCGCGACGGCCCCGCCGACCCGAAAGCCAACCTCAGTATCCGATGGGTCGGGGGAGAGCGACAGCGCGTCGTAGGACGCTCGGATCGGCGCCTCGTTGCCCACCTCCAGGGCCACGTCCCCGCTTCGCTCCGCGAGGTACGTGTAGCGCGAGTGAAGGGTCCAGTCCCACGGCATGCTCACGATGGGGCTCAAGGTCGAATCGGGGATGATGCTCGCCACGGGCTGGCCTGCCTGGTAGCCCAGGGTGGCGTAGCCCAGGCGCTCACCGTCCACGACCCAGGAGAACCAGAGCACCGGGTCGGACCAGGGGTCCACAAAGGGTTGAACGCTCAGCACCTGGACGTCCATCTGGATCAGGTAGAGCGGCGCGTCCAGAAGATCCGGCTCGGAGCGCTGATAACCGGCCGTGCCCAGGTCGGTCATACAGTTGCTATTGGAGAGGCGCAGCCTGCCGTCTACTAGGTACACGCTCGAGCATGGCATACAGAAGGGGTCCCAGGGGTCGGCGAGCTGGTTCGGCAGGAGGCCCGAAGCAGGGTCGTAGTAAATCTCGCGCCAGGAGGCGCAGCGAGCCATGGTTGCCTGGAGGTCCGGCGAGAGAACGGTAGCGCCGCACTGGGCGCGGGCCTCTGGGAGCGGGCCGAGCAGATGGGCCAGGGTGGTGAGCGCGAAGGACATGGCTTTGAGCCAGGGAGAGAGGGCGTGGCCTGGGGATATCGGGGCGAGGCCTGGCTCCGCGGAGCCGGGAGATCGCTGGGAGCAATGGCGCTTCCGAGGGCCCCGGTCCCTCGACGCTACTGCCCCCCCCCCCGCCGCTGTCAAAACGAATTTTTCAAACGTGATGTCCCTAGCAACTTCACGAGCAACTGCGTACTGTTGCCTCCTCATCTCCACACCCTCCTATGGCGGGATTCAGCGTATCACGGCCCGATACTCCCCTTCAAGCGGGATTCCGGATACCTAGGCCGCAAACTGTGCTCGCCTGGATTACTACGGTAGCGAGTCGCCCTCACATTCTTAGGAAGAAAGCCTTCTCGGCCGGCATGTGAGCGTAGCGCCGTGGAGAGTTTCTGGGCGGACGTCTCGGGAGAGTCGGGGATCGAGGTGCCAAGGGCCCAAGGGCCCAGGCTGTCCTCAGATTGTCAGGGGCTCGCCACTATCCACACGGTCGAGCAGCCCGAGGAGCTCCTTCTCGGCGCCGGGATAGACGAGCCCGGAGAGGCGGGTGAGGAGCTCGGGGTCGAGGTCGTCCCGCAGGTTTCGGTAGAGCGAGACCAGGTCGCCCGCGTCGTGGAGCTTCTTTTCCTGGCCACGCCAGGGGCTCACTGCGGCGAGGAACTTCAGAGCGATGAGCGCCTCGGGACGCGGCAGGTTCCAGCCTTCCACGCGAAGGACATGCTCCAACACCGCGCTGAAGAGAGGATGGTTGTTGGAGCGTATCAGATCGACGTCCAGTCCTTTCAATCGCAGCGCGGGTCCAATGTCCTCCTTCTCGAGGGGACCGAGCGAGTGCTCGAGCGACCTCACGACCGCCGAGAGCTTGCGCTCCTCCACCAGAAGGTCGACATCGACGGTGGCTCGGGGCGTGGTCAGGATCCCGACCGCGTGGGCTCCGACGAGCGCCCAGCGGGCTCCGCTCTCATCCAGCACTGCCACCACGAGGCGAACCTTGTCTTCCATGTCATCTCCAGGTCTCGGTTCCTGCCCGGCAATCGACCGCTGGAACCTCAGGATGGCGATGGATTTCGCCACGGAGGTGGGTAATGGAGGCAGCGCCTTCACCATGAGGTGATGATAGCACATGGCCTTGTCGCCCGGGCCATATCGACGCCCGACAGAGGTCCCTGGGGCTCGGGTTTGGCGGAGCCTGGGCTCGGATTTGGCGGAGCCTGGGCTCGGGTTTGGCGGAGCCTGGGCTCGGATTTGGCGGAGCCTGGGCTCGGGTTTGGTGGAGCCTAGGCTCGGGTTTGGTGGAGCCTGGGCTCGGGTTTGGCGGAGCCTAGGCTCGGGCTTGGTGGTCCGTCGTGGACCAGGGGCGCCGAGGCCCAGGGCGCCTGGCGCGCCTGGCGCTCGGGCAGGCGGTCCCAGGGCCGGCGCGAGGGTCCTCGAGCGGGCGGGGATTTTGGAGCCTTGGATCAGGCGCCGTCCAGGTTGATCTTCTCGTGCTGCTCGAGCCAGGCCTCGGGGTTCTCGAAGTAGGCCAAGGTGTCGGCGAGGGAGAGGCGGTGCTCCCGCTCGATGCCCGCGAGGAACTCGAAGAACGTCCGCTCCTGCGGGTTCTCGCAGGCCTTGGCGAGGTCCTTGTAGAACAGCTCGCCCTTGGTCTCGAACTCGATGGCCCGCCTGATGGCGGCCTCGTCGTCGTCGTCGTGATCCTCGGCCGAGCCAGACTTGCCCACGAGGCCGGCGAGGGTGGCCGTAATGTCGGTTCCCCGGACCTCGATTGGCAAGTCCTCGGGCCAGGCGCCCTTGTCCGTGAGCTTGCCGTGCAGGGCCTTGATGCGGGTCATGTGCTCCTCCTCGTCCTTGGCGAGGTTTTTGAACATCGCCTTGGCGAGGGGGTTTCGGGAGCGCCCCGCCTCGTTCAGGTACCACTCCATCTCTGCCTGCTCGTTCTTGAGGGCGAGCTCGATGGAAGCCATTCGATCCATTGGGTATCTCCTTGGGAAGTCGGCGGGAGGCCCCCTAGGGGCGCTCCCGGCGTGGTGCCCTATGTTTAGCGCCCGGGCCGGGGCCGTCAAGCCAGGAAGGGACAGGCAGCGCAGGCTAGGGCCCTGGCTCGGCGAGGCAGCGGCGGTGCAGGGCGGCGGAGCCCTCGGAGAAGCAGCAGAAGATCACGCGCTCGGGAAAGGGGTGGGCGACGAGGAAGTCCCGCACCGTGGCGACGGCGATTTCGGCTGCCCTTTCCGCTGGGAAGCGATAGACCCCGGTGGAGATGGCCGGGAAGGCGATCCTGGCGAGGGACGCCTCGTGGGCCAGCTCGAGGCTGCGGCGATAGCAGGAGGAGAGGAGGGCGTCCTCCCCCCGGCCCCCGCCCCTCCAGACCGGGCCCACCGTGTGGATCACGTGCCTCGAGGGCAGGCCATGGCCGCCCGTCATCTTGGCCTCCCCGGTGGGGCAGCCGCCGAGAGCGCGGCACTCGGCCAGGAGCCCCTTGCCCGCGGCGCGGTGGATGGCGCCGTCCACCCCGCCGCCCCCGAGGAGCGAGCTGTTGGCCGCGTTCACGATGGCGTCCACCTCGAGGGTGGTGATGTCCGCGACGAGGACCTCCATGCGTCCCGCCACGCCCGCGTCTCCCGCGTCTCTCGCGTCTCCCGCGTCTCTCGCGTCTCTCGCGTCTCCCGCGTCTCCAGATCCGATGGATGAGCTCATTCCCCTGTCTCCTTTCTCCTTTCAATGACGCCCTGGGAGCCGCCCAAGGAGGGCGAGCTGCCCGAGGAGACACGACACCGCGGGGGCCACGTCGAGCACGGCCTCGCCGAGCCTCGCCGAGGCGAAGCCCCTCTCCTCGAAGGTCTCCACCTCCCGATCGATCCAGCCTCTCTCGGGGCCCACCGCGGCGAGCACCTCGGAGTCCGTGCCAGGGGGCAGGGCGGTCTCCAGCAGGCGCGGCGCCCGAGGGTGAAGGAGGAGGCGAGCTTCCCTGGCTCGCCTGGCCGGTAGGACCTCGTCCAGGTACTGCATTAGCCGCGAGTGCAGGGCCACCTCCGGGACCCAGGGAGTCGCGCCCTGCTCCGCCCCCCTGCGAAGGGCGGCCTCGAGCCGATCCGGGGCGAGGGCCGGGGAGGCGAGGTAGCTCTTGTCCACCCGCCAGGCGTTCACTAGATCGATCCGGCCCACCCCGGCGGCGGCGGCGGCGCCAAGGACCCGCAGGAGCACCTTGGGCCTGGGCACCGCGAGGACGAGATCCACCGGTGGTCTTGGCGCCGCTGTTCCTGGGGGTCCAGCAAGGGTCACCTCCAGGCGCACCTCGTCAGCGCCCAGAGAGAGGACCCGGCCGGTGCCCACCCTGCCCCGCACCAAGGCGACCCGGAGCGAGGCTCCCAGGGAAGGGCGGATGACCTCGAGGACATGCTGGGCCCGCCGGCCCGTGAGCCGCGCCTCGCCACCTCGGAGATCCTCTGGATCCAGCAGGATGAGGTTCATCGTCATCGCCCGGCGGCCCCTCGGAGCACTGGGGCCGCGCCATTCGTGGTATCACCTCTCGAGCCCGAGGAAAACCACGAGGAGGCCAGCCATGAAGTCCCATCGCAAGGAGCTCTTCTTCCAGATCCCATCCCGGAGGGGCCTCGTGAACATCACGAGGGACGTGCAGGAGGCGATCGACGCGAGCGGGGTCGAGGAGGGCCTCTGCCTCGTGAACGCCATGCACATCACGGCGAGCGTGTTCATCAACGACGACGAGTCCGGGCTCCACGAGGACTACGACAAGTGGCTCGAGCATCTG
>JAVEWA010000112.1:0-14097 GCA_034004785.1 Polyangia bacterium | reverse complement strand
TCGAGATCGCCAACAGCGTCTGGTATCGCCAGGGCTTCTCGGTGGACCAAGGGTTTCTGGACCGGAACGAGACCTACTTCGATGCCGAGGTCTCGGCCCTCGATTTCTCGGCGCCGGGCGCCGCCGAGATCATCAACGACTGGGTGGACGCGAACACGAACGGCCGCATCACCGAGATCGTGGATGACCCCATCAGCGAAGCCCTCGTCATGTTCCTGATTAACGCGGTCTACTTCAAGGGAACCTGGACCTTGCAGTTCGACCCCGAGGACACCCAAGACGAGCCCTTCACAACCTCGGGTGGAGCCCAGGTGACGGTGCCCATGATGCGCCTGCACGGTGACCTGCTGGCCTTCGAAACGAGCGAGGTTCAGGCCGTGGATCTCGCCTACGGCGACGGTCTCTACCGGATGGCGGTCGTTCTGCCCAGGCCGGGGGTGACGCTCGAGTCCGTGGTTTCCGGGCTGGATGTCACCACCTGGAGCACCTGGATCTCCCTCCTGACCGAGCAGGAGGCAGAGCTGTCGCTGCCCCGCTTCGAGCTGACCTATGAAGCCAGCCTCGCCCAGGTGCTCTCCGACCTCGGTATGGGCGCGGCCTTCACTCCGGGCGGGGCCGACTTCTCCGGCATCAGCCCGCAGGCCGACCTCTACATCAGCGACGTAAAGCACAAGACCTTCCTCAAGGTGGACGAGGAGGGCACCGAGGCCGCGGCGGTCACCTCGGTGGAGGTCGGTACCACCTCCGTGCCGCAGATCTTCACCATGAGAGTGGACCGTCCGTTCCTGGTCGTCATCCACGACACCCACACCCAGTCCATGCTCTTCATGGGGCGCGTGGGGAATCCCTCCTAGGCGGGCGCCTCCAGACGGAGCGCGTCCCCTGGATCGGTCCACGCTGACAACGTAGCTCTTAGCGCGCGCTCCCTTTCGTGAGAAACTAGGGCCGTGTCGAGACGTAGTGGGATAGGCCTCGCGGTCCTCTTGGTGGCCGGGTTGTCAACGGTCGGCGGCTGCCGCGAGCGCGCAGTGGGGATCTCGCCTGGGGATTCGGGGCTGGACGGTGGCGGGGCAGACGCGGCGGCGGACGCATCGCTGCCAGATGGAGGCGGCCCGGACGCCGCCCCTCAGGGTTGCGTCCTTCAAGACTCGCCGACGGTGATTCTCAGCGAGGGCAGGCCAGCCTTCGCTTACTCCCTCGAGCGCCTGAGCGACGAGCAGTACCTCCTCGCTGGCGGGGTTGGTTGGTCCCATGACCTGAGAGCCCGCCTGTTTGCGCTTGGCGGCGACTCTCTCGCTGTCACGGGGTGGACGGACCTCGACGGCACCATGGCTTACGCGACCCTGCACGCTGCCCAGAGCTATGTCGTGGTGGCGGACGTCTCGGACAACCGGACGACCCTTCGCTGGCTTACGGCTCCCTGGTCGGCCACTCCCTTTCAAGAGCTCCACAGCTACCTCCTCTGCGAGGACTGCTCCCCGTTCTTTTCTGCTCCAATTGGAGGTGAGACGAAGGTGGCAGTGGCGGTCGAGCACCACGGCGTGAACCAGGTGATGCTGATTCTGGCAGAGCTCCACTGGGATGGGCAGATAACGGTGAGCGTTGCCTCTGCCCTCCCCGGGGCCATGCCCACCCTGGTCCCGCTGGCTGACGGTCTGCTGCTGCTGTACCTGGAGGGTGGCAGCCTGATGGCGGTGCGCTACGACGCATGGCAGGTGAATCCAGCCTTCCCCGCCCGGCCGGTCCCCCTGCCCGGAGGTGAGCCCGCCTTCGGGTTGAGCGCGGCGGCGACCCCCGGGAGGGATGGCGCCTATGCCTCGCTTCTGTTCGGCCAGGAGACGCCGCGGGGTCTCATGGTGCTGAGGCTGGACAGCGAGGCGTCCATCCTCGGCGCCGCAGTTGCGGAGGGCGCCACCATGTATGGCTACGAGTCTTCAACGGCGGTGAGCCGGGGGTTGGTGGGGGTGGCCTGGGGCGAGACCTACGGCCTTGGCGAGGTCGGCGCCCACGCCGCTGTCTTCACCGAGGAGGACCTGTCCCTGGTGTTCGGACCCGCCCGCATCAGCCCCAACATCAATCACAGCTCCAGCTCCTACAGCGTGTGGGCCACCATCGCGCCCCACCCGGAGGGTTTCGCGGAGGTGTGGGGCTCATGGCAGGAGGACACCTACTACGGCATGTACGGCATGATCCTGAGGTGCGCCGCGCCCGGGCCTGGGCCAGGGTCGGGGCCATGAACCAGCCTACATGGAGACTGCATTTCGAAAGGCGGCTCTTCGCTGTGAACAGATCGGACAGGAAACTCCTCCCGACACACCCTTCCGGTCTCGGGAGAGGATCCGTCTGAGCCTTTGAAGGGTGAGCGGCCCTAGCCGGAGCGTCAGCCCAGCTCGACTCGTTCGGCGATGTTCGTCAGGTGATCGCCGATCTTCTCGAGGTTCTGTATGACATCAAGGAAGATCACCCCTGCCTGTACCTCGCAGGAGCCGCTCTCCAGCCGCTCAACATGGTTTCTGGACAGCGCCACGCACTCGGTGTTCAGCTCCTTCTCGAGGGCGACAGCCTCCTCGACGGCGGAGCCATCGAGCGTGTCCAGGGCCGCGATGACGGCCTTGAACTGCCTGTTGACGATGTCGAAGTAGTTGTGCAGCTCCCGCTTGGCGTCGAGGGAGAAGGCGAGCTTCTTCTCGATGGAGAGCTGCGTCAGCTCCATCAGGTTCTCCGCGTGATCCCCGATTCGCTCGGCGTCGTTGATGCAGTGGATCAACTGCGGGATGTACCGGCTCTCCTCTTCAGTCAGTCCGAGCCGACCGAGCTTGACCAGGAACTCCGTGATGTTGGTCTGGAGGGCGTCGATCTCCTCCTCCCTCCTCTCGATCCTCGGAGCGTTCGTAAGGTCCTTGTCCATGAAGGCTTCGAAGGCGGCAGTGATGTTCTTATGACACTGGCGCGTCATGTAGGCCACCTCGTGGACGGACTGCTCGAGCGCCACGGGGGGAGTCTTCAGAAGGAGCGGATCCAGATATCGGGTGGGCTCCATTTCGGGGTCGCCTTCACGGATGAAGCTCGCCTTTTTCGCGAAGAAGATCAGCGCGCGCCACAGGACGGTCGAGAACAGGATCACGTTGACGATGATGTAGGCCGAGTGGGCAGCGGCGATCTGGAGCATGATGGTGGTATTGGCGCCGGTGTCCTTCGAAAAGCTGTTTGGAACCAGGGCCACGATGGCTTTCTCGTAGAGACCGAAGACGAGCAGCGGTACGAAGGTGAGCACGGCGAAGGTCTTGAAGAGGGTGTTGGCCATGGCGACGCCGCGCGCGTTCTTGGTTGCGCCGATTGAGGCGAGCTGCGCCGTGATCGTCGTGCCGATGTCTGCACCGAGCATGAGGGGAAGCGCGGTCTCGAGGCCGAAGATGCCCTGGAACGCCATGACCTGAATGATTGCGATGGTGGCGCTCGAGCTCTGGATGATGCAGGTGAAGATCGTCCCGGTCACTATTCCGAAGAACGGGTTCGGGCCATAGGCCTTGAAGAAGGCCATGACGGCGGCGCTCTCGCGTATGCTCTTCACCCCCTCGGACATGATCCCCAGCCCCAGGAAGAGGAGGCCGAAACCAAGGATGGTCTGGCCGATCAGCTTCCTCCTCTTCTGGGACTTCATGAAGAACACCATCGAGAAGCCCACGGCAATGATGGGCAAGGCGTAGGTCGAGATGTTCATGCGGCTGATGCCCATCGAGGACACTATCCACGCAGTGATCGTGGTGCCTATGTCCGCTCCCAGGACCACGGCCACCGCTTGCTCCAGCTGCAGGAGCCCGGCGTTGACGAAGCCCACCGCGATCACCGAAGTGGCGCTCGAGCTCTGGATGAGGCAGGTGAAACCTGTCCCCACGAGGACCGCCGCCAGCCTGTTCCGCGTGAGGGTGTGCAGGAGCTTCTTCAGCGATTCGCTGCCTATCCGCTCGAGCCCCTCGGACATGTAGGTCAGGCCGAACAGGAAGATGGCCAGACCGCCTAGGGTTCCGAACAAGACTGCTTGAAGATCCATCGCAAAACCTGTCGCCTGATGGGACAAGCCGAGACTTGCCCGGCGGGACCTTATCATTTTGGGACACGATTTTTCGTGTGGAAGTGATTAGATCTTCGACCGGCATTGGTGACAGGAGTTGTCACATTCACTTTCCTCCGCATTCTTCCCCGCCTCGACCCAGCTCTCGGGCCTCGGGTTTGGGGGCCGCTCGAGAATCGGCTGTTCACCGGTGCCGTCCCCAGGCCATAATCAAAGGGTCTCGTTGCTTGCTGGATCGGCGGCTGCATGCGAGAGGCGCCATTGGCCCAGCCATGGGGCGGCTCTGGAGGATCCATGAAGGAGCTGAGCGGTGTGACTTTCGCGCTGGCACTGGTTGCCATGGGAAGCTCGCCGGCGAGGGCGGACTGGCAGTGCGACACCGTCGAGGGGTTCAACCTCGAGATGTCGGCCCAGGGGAGCTTCGCGACCTCGGTGACGGTCACCTACACCCTGAGCGGCGCCAACCCCGCCGACTACTTCAACACCAAGGCCTGCCTGGCGCAGCTCCGCGACACGCGCTGCGCCCTGGGGGCGGACGCCGCGATCAAGCTCTACGGCCCTGCCGACCCGCCCAACGCGGCGCACCCCTCGGGGACGCTGAAGTTCGAGTACGGCGACGCCTGCTGCGGCCAGGCGATCTGCGACGAGGGTTGGGCGGATCCCAACCCGTCGGAGGTTATCTTCGTGGACGGCTCCGAGGTCTGCCAGGTCACGGTGACCCTGGATCCGCTGGAGTACGGCTACAGCATCACCTGCGGCGGCGCCACCTACACCGCCCTCGGACAGAACACGGATTCCATCGGAGTCACCCAGGTGGAGATCCTGCGCTACGCTCTTTCGGGCGGGGGCTACACCTGGGAGATGCCAAACGCCACCGCGGCAAACGCCCAGGTCTGCTACGAGGCTGCCGAAGGCCCCTTGCAGTCCGTCACCGTGCCGGTACTTGAAGACGTGACCGCCTCGATGGGGAGCCCCGACGCGGTGTACGCGGACATCACGGACCTCTCTGTGGGGGCTGGGGACAGTGAGATCTACCTGAAGTTCCAGGTGCCAGCCATCTGGGGCAGGATCACCGCCGCGACCCTGTCGCTCCGCGCCGGGGACTATTCTTCCGCCGAGGGGGATGGAGCGGACCTGCGCGTGGTGCCCGACAGCTCCTGGTCCGAGGCCACCCTCACCTGGAACAGCCGGCCGAGCGCGAGCGGGGCCCTTCTGGGCCGGGTCGGGCCGGTCTCCCAGAACCAGTGGAGCTCGGTGGAGGTGACCTCGGCGCTGACAGGCGCCGGCCCCTTGAGCATCGCTCTCGTGCCGGCCCCGACAGATCTCAACAGCGCTCACTTCCAGTCCAAGGAGGCCTCTGCCGCCAATGCGCCTTTCCTGCGAATCAGCTACGAGGTGGTGGACGGCGATGGCGACGGGGTGCCCGACGGCCCGGACTGCGACGACTCGGATCCGGATCGCCACCCGGGCGCGGTCGAGCTCTGCAACGGCCTCGACGATGACTGTGACGGGCTGGTGGACGAGGGGTGCCCCTGCTCTAATGGCGACACCCGGGCCTGCGGCACGGAAGAGGGGGCCTGCGTGGCAGGGGTGGAGACCTGCGCGGCTGGAGAGTGGGGCCCCTGCCTTGGAGGCGTCGGGCCCGTCGCCGAGATCTGCGCCGACGGTCTGGACAACGACTGCGACGGCGTGGTGGACAATGGCTGCACAGCAGCGGACGGCGGCCCCGATGATCCAGGACACCCTCCCATCCGGACGGGCTGCTCATCCTGCTCGGCAGGGGACTCACTGGGGCCCGTGGCCCTCATTCCCTTGCTGGCCTTTTTCGGGCTCGTCCTTGGCGCTTTCGGGAGACGCCGGGGCAAGGGGCGGTCGAGGGGCGCTACCCGGTAGCCTCTGGCCTCGGGAGAGCTACTGGCAGACGTGGCCCACGCAGACTCCGCCGTCGCAGGGCCGGCCGTCGCAGTCGTCATCCTCGCAGTCGATCTTGCCGTCGCCGTCGTCGTCCAGGTTGTTCGCGCAGATCTCGTCTGGCAGGGAGCTCTGGTAGCGGAAGAGCCAGGTGTCGTTGAGGGGGCGGGTCACGCTGGTCTGGTCCTGCAGCCCGCCGAAGAGCACGAGGGCCCCCATGCCCGGATGAAATGCCATGCCGGCCAGCTCCCTGCCCTGGGGAGAGAGGGTCTGGTACTGGGTCCAGTCCGTCGCGCCGAGCTCCCAGGTGTCGAAGAGCGAGCCGCCGTGGTTCGCCCCGCCGAAGAGCACGACGCTGCCCTTGGCCGGATCCGTGGCCAGCATGTGCCCCGAGCGCGACGAAGGGTACTTCGCCGTGACGAGCTTCGCCCAGGCGTTCCCGTCCCAGGTCCAGGCGTCGGACAGGCGGCTCGTGCAGCCCGCTGGGTCCATCTCGGGGAGCTGGTTGCAGCCGCCGACAAGGACCACCTTCCCGAGGCCGGGGTGGAAGGCCATGGCGTGGAGCTTGCGGGCGGCTGGAGCAGGATTCGGTCCGGGGATGGGCCCGATCCAGCCGTTGCCGTCGTGCTCCCAGGTGTCTCCGAAAAGCAGAGGAGTGAAATCCGTGGCGATGCCCTGGCCTCCGAAGAGCACTATCCTGCCCCTTTGTGGATCGTAGGCCATGGCGTGGCTGTGCCGGCCTGCGGGGCTCGCGTCGCTGGTCACATTCGTCCAGTCGTCGCCGTCGAACTCCCACGTCTCCTGTCCCTCGTTGCTGTATTGATCCTGCCCACCGAAGATCACCATCCGGCCCCTCACGCTGTCGTAGGCGGCGGCGTGCAGGGCGTGGCCTCCCGGTGAGGTCGCGGGTGAGAGCTCTGTCCACCGAATCCCGTCGTATGCCCAGGTCTCCTCCAGCAGCTCGCCCCAGGGCCCGCGCCCTCCGTACAGGATGAGCAGGCCGAGGTCTGCGTGGAAGACCGCCAGGTGCTCGCTGCGTAGGGATGGGGGGACGGGCGTGTCCAGCTCGCTCCATGAGCTTCCCTGGCGGACCCAGGTGTCTCCAAGGCAGTTGCCCGTCTCGTCCTTTCCCCCGTAGAGCACCATCCGAGCTCTGTCGGCGTCCCAGGCCATGGCGTGGCCGAAACGAGCGGTGGACGGGACGCTCGTCAGCTGACTCCAGTTTGCACCGTCCCAGGCCCAGGCGTCCTCGTGCGCGTCCTGGCCTTCCATCTGGCCGCAGCCCCCCACGAGGAGCACCTTGCCGAGCCCCGGGTGCCAGGCCATCCTGTGCCTCTGCCTGGGGCCTGGGAAGCTGCCCGAGAGGGGGATGGCGGTCCAGCCCGAGCCGTCGTGCTCCCAGACGGTGGGGACCGGCGGATCCTCCGGGTAGATGGGGTCGTCGCAGAGCTGGCCTGATCTGCAGATCCCGCCGAAGAGGACCATGCGGTGACGGATCGGGTCGTAGGCCATGGAGTGGAATACGCGCTCCCCTGGCTCGGCGCCATCCGCGATCTTCGACCACCCCGAGCCGTCGTAGGCCCAGGTCGCGCCCTGCGGCGTATACCAGGAGGCCCCACCCTGCAGGATCACCTGGTTCCGGTCGGAGTCGAAGGCCATGGCGTGGCCAGCCAGGTCTCCTGGCGAGTCGCTCGTGATGACGAGGCTCCAGTCCGCCCCGTCGTGCTCCCAGGTGTCGCCCACCGTGTTGCCGTTCTGGTCTCGGCCGCCATGGAGCACGAGGCGGTTCCTGGCCGAGTCCCAGGCCATCTCCGCTTCGAAGCGCGCCGAGGGCGCGTTGGCCGACCCGAGGGGCAGCCAGTCGCCGCCAACGAGCTGCCAGGTGTCGGACAGGGCGATCGACTCAGCGCAGTCCCAGCCGCCGAAGAGCACCACCGCGCCGAGCCCGCCGTGCCAGGCCAGGGAGTGCCCGGAGCGGAGCCGGTTCAAGAAGGGCTGCTCGGCCCACTGGCGAACCTCCAGCCCGCAGAGGCTGTTGCAGCCGTCGTGGCTCGCCGAGTTGCCGTCGTCGCACTGCTCTCCCACGACCGCGTCCACGTAACCGTTGCCGCAGATCTCCTCGGATCTGCAGTCGGCGCTGCACCCGTCACCCGAGGCGGTGTTGCCGTCGTCGCAGACCTCGCCCTCGTTCAGGACGCCGTTGCCGCAGTACTTGGTCTGACAGTCAATGGTGCAGCTCCCGAGGGGGTGGCCGTTCGGGTAGTCGCAGGAGGTTGGCATGGTGGTGGCGTCCTGGCCGCAGTCGCAGCCCTCGCTGGCGGCCACGTCGGTGATGCCGTTGCCGCAGGACTCGTCCGAGAGACAGTCCGGAGAGCAGCCGTCGCCCGCCACCCAGTTGCCGTCGTCGCAGACCTCGCCGGGATCGAGGGCCTCGTTGCCACAGTAGCGAGCCTTGCAGTTCTCGGTGCAGTCGCTGTCGGGGTGGCCGTTCACGGCGTCGCACCCGGCGGGCAGGAGGTTCGGGTCCGAGCCGCAGTCGCAGGTCTCGTCGAGGAGGTGGTCCACCCGGCCGTTTCCGCAGGTCTCGTCGGACAGGCAGTCGGCCGAGCAGCCGTCCCCCGAGGTGTTGTCGCCGTCGTCGCAGACCTCGCCGTCCTCCACCACGCCGTTGCCGCAGAATATGACCTGGCACTCGGGGCTGCAGGAGTCCCCCGGCTGGTCCGGGCCGCGATCGCAGAGCTCGCCGCGCTCCACGTCGACTACGCCATCGCCGCACCGGGGCGAGGTGCAGTCCTTGCGGCAGGCGTCAGGGATGTCGTCGCTGTTACCAGGGCCGTCGTCGCAGGCCTCCCCAGCGTCCATGACCCCGTCGCCGCAGCGGGCCTCCCGGCAGTCGGTGCGGCAGGCGTCGGGTGCGGTGTCGCTGTTTTGCGCCCCGTCGTCGCACTCCTCGGCGCCTTCCACCTCCCCGTCGCCGCACATGATGGGGTTTTCGTTCTGGTTGTTCTGGTTCTGGTTGTTCTGGTTCCCATCCTCTCCGCCGGGGCAGGCGGAGAGGAACCCGATCAGCACAATGGCCGCGAAGGGCAGTGCGAATCTCATGGGGCGCTCCTTCCGGATTCTCAAGAGAGTATTTCCCGTTAGGGCATCGCAGGTCAAGGCGCCCTGGCGTCCGGGAGCAATGGCATCCAGGCATGCGCCATGGTTTCCTGGCGTCCGCCAGGGCACGACCTTGGACAACGGCAAGTTGGACGGGGCCTTGGGAGCGCTGGCCGATGGGCTCAGGCCTTAGCCGGCTCGGCCACCGGCACGTGGTCCCGTACCGCCTCGATGACCCTGCGCTGGGCCTCGATTCCATGCTCCAGAAGGGCGCTCCAGGTCCGTCCACCGATCTCCTCCACGCCGTCCTGGGCAAGGCTGAGGCCGAAACGGGCTGGCCAGCGCCCGATGGGCGATCGTCGGCGAAAGCCGTACACGCCCACGAACACCTCGTCGAAGCAGTCCGAGTGGCGCTGCAGGTATTGGATCGTCTCCTCGACGTCGTCGTCCCTCTCGGTGGGCATGCCCATGATCACGTTCACGGTGTTGCGGATGCCGAGCCTCTTGGCTTCGCGGAGCAAGGCCGCAGATCGCTCCAGGTTCAGGTTCTTCCATAGCCGCCTGTTCAGGGCTTGCGAGAGGATGTCGGGACCCCAGGTCAATGCCCTGCAGCCGACGCCATGCATTCGTCTCAGCTGATCTGGGCGGAGGCCCGATGGGCGGCAGCAGTCGCTCCACTCGATCGGCAAGCTCGCCCGCTCCATCGCGTCGAGCCAGCCATCTAGCAGGGCGCTCGTGACGTTTATGAGCGTGTTGACGAAGAAGAACTGGCGCCGGCCAAGCTCCCTTGCTGCAAAGCGCAGGTCGCGCACCACGAGCTCGGGGGTCCTAACGCGGTAGCGATAGCGGTTGTGCTCGCCGCAGAAGGCGCAGGCGTGCGGGCAGCCCAGGATGAACTGGTACAGGAAGGCCGGCTCGGTTCCGCCGAGGCTCTGGATTGGGTCGTAGGAGTCCAGAGGAAGCCCGGACACGTCGGGAGGGACATGCAGGTCGAGCGAGTGGACTACCGAGTGGGTCTCCTCGAGCTGCCCGTCTTCCAGCCGGCGCCACAGGCCGGGAACCTCGGCCAGGTCGCGGTGGCCCATCAGCGCATCCGCCAGCAGGAGCAGCGGAACCTCCCCCTCCCCGTGGACGCAGAAGTCCAGCTCCGGGGCGGCGGCCATCAGCCTGCCCGGGTCGCCGATCCCCAGCCCTCCCAGGACCAGCGACCTCCCACCACGGCGCTTCCAATCTCGTGTCAAGGCCAAGGCCAGGGGAAGGCACTCTGGCACCTCCACGGAGAGCCCGAGGAGGTCGGCGGACAGGGGCCAGGGCCCGGAGAGCTGCGAGGCGAGGAGATCCAACTGCTGGCGCTCAGTGGTCCCGATGTCGTCCGATTGCCTCGGGACGTCGGACGGGCAGATGCCCGAGCGCGGGACCAGGATCGAAGAGTCCCCGGGCCGGCCCAGCGCGAGCTTGGCGTCGAATGGATCCACCCGGGCTCCGGCGGCGCGTACAAAGGGCACCAGGGCGGTCAGGGCAAGGGAAGGGACTATGGGCTCCACCTGTGGGCCCAACCATGGAACCCGGACCAATGCCAGGTGAAAGCCATCGAGCCGGATGCGATGCAGCCCAAGCTCTCGGGAGTCCTCTGGGCTCACCTCCACCTGCTCGGCGTATGGGAGGCCTCTGCCCTCTGATGCCTCTCGTCTTGCCTCGGCGAGCCCGATGGTCCCGCGAAGCCTATGGGCCGAGCCCAGGAATACAGTCCCCCTTGGGGCCTCGATGGGGTGTTCCCTCGGGTCCCGCTCGAACGGGACGACCTGCACGGCGAAGGGCTGGGTGATGAGGGCGCGATGCAGCCCATGGCAGGAGCCAGCGAGCGCGCAGCCCGCGCAGGGCGCGACCTTCGAGAGCCGGGCCTCCTGCGTCGAGAGCGGGTAGATCCAGTTGGGGTCGGCGCGCCTCGAGCAAGGCGCCACGTCCTCCAGCCTGAAGTAGCGGAGCGGCTCGGGCTGTGAGGCGAAGAGACACAGCCCGAAGCCGTCTCGATGCTCGAAGACGACCCTGATCCGGGCGTCCTCGAGCTCCACGGCTTGAGCATAGAGCCGCGACTGGAGGTCCCCCTGGGGTCCTCTCTCGCCCTGTCCGCGGTGGCTGGCGCCGAGAGACGGGCTGCAGTGGAAGAGCACCCGCCTGAGCCCGGGGAAGTCCGAGGTGAGCGCCCGGGTCAGCTCCTCCAGGCCATCCCGGTTGTGCGAGCCCACCGGGACCCGCGCGAGAAGGTCCACCGAGGCTCTCCACCAGGCCCTGGCCTGGCCGATGGACCGGGCTAGCTCCCCGTCGGCTTTTGCCATGCTGTCGAGCAAGCGGGCGTCTGCAGTTGGTATTGGCACCTCGATGGCCCGCAGCCCGGCGGAGGCGAGGGCTTCGGGGGGATCGACAGTGGGGTGCAGCCTATCAGTGGACAGGCATATCGGACGACCGCCTCCGCTCATGCGCCGGATCAGCTCGAGCAGCTTGGGGTATGCCAGGAGCCCCCTGCCGTAGAGCAGCAGAGGCTCAGCCCCGTCCCCCGCGAGGTGGCGTTGTGGGTTGCCCTGATCGTCGACTGGGATGGAGATCATGCTGCCCCACCGGGGCCGCCCTCGGGGGCGTGGGATCTGCTCACTGCTGGTGGGGGAGTCGGGCTCATGGGCTGTCACTGGTCTCGATTTTGGGAATCCCTGCAGCTCAGCTAGAGCTTCTGTCATCCATATTCCTGGGTCAAGGTCGCGCTCGGCACTTACCATGACGGGCTGATTCCCAGGCACGGCCAGGTGGAGCGCCCGGAGGAGCTGCGCCGAGCTCTTTCGGGCCTCGGCGTGATACCATCCCGGGCATGCTGCAGCGGATCGTCTTCGTGACCGATCTTCACGACCTGCGGGCCTTCCTCCCCGCCTTTGCCGAGGTGGAGGCCGGGGCAGACCTCTGTCTCGTCGGGGGAGACATCACCAACTTCGCCGGGGCGGCCGAGGCCAGGGCCGTGCTCGCGCCCCTTCGCGAGGCGTTTCCTCGGCTGAGGGCCGTGCCAGGCAACGTGGATCGGCCTGGGGTGGCCGGGCTCCTCGAGGAGGAGGGGCTCCCCCTGCACGGCAGGGGCGAGGCCATGGGAGGCCTCTGGCTCTCGGGGGTGGGAGGATCCAACCACACGCCGCTTCGCGCCCCGACCGAGTACGGCGAGGAGGCTCTCTCGGCGCTGCTACGTGCCGGGCAGCCGCCCGCCGGTCAGGGCTCCGGCGTCACGGCGCCGGCGCCCCCATGGATCCTGATCACCCACGTCCCTCCCAGGGACACCGTGGCGGATCGCATGTTCGCCGGGCCCCACGTGGGTTCCAGGGCCCTGCGAGGGTTCCTGGAGGAAGCCGCGCCCTTGTGGCACCGGCCCGGATTGAACCTATGCGGCCACATACACGAGGGGATCGGGCAGGAGCGGGTGGGAGAGACGCTGGTGTGCAACCCTGGCGCCTTTGCGTCGGGCCGCTACGCGAGGGTTCTCGTGAGGGATGGGGCTTTTCGAGTGGAGCTCTGCCGCCTCTCGCTTCCCCGCGTCTTGAGGCTGCGAGCAAGAGCGCAGATGATCACCTCCAAGGTGATCGGCTACGGCCGCCACCGGCTGTCCTCTCTCTTGTCATGACCTCCGCCTGGTCCCGCATAATCCTGCACGCGGACATGGACGCTTTTTTCGCCTCCGTGGAGGAGCTGGACGATCCAGCCCTTGGGGGCAAGCCCGTGATCGTAGGAGGCACGGGGCGCCGCGGAGTGGTGGCGGCGGCGAGCTATGCCGCGCGGCGCTTCGGCGTTAGGAGCGCGATGCCCACGGCGGAGGCGCGCCGACGCTGTCCCCAGGGGATCTTCCTGCCTCCGCGCTTCGACCGCTACCAGGCCCTGTCCGAGGTAGTGATGTCGGTCTTCGACCACTTCTCGCCGAAGGTCGAGCCACTGTCCATCGATGAGGCGTTCCTGGACATGACTGGAGCCGAGCGCCTCTTCGGGCCTCCCGAGGAGATGGGCAGGCGCCTGAAGGCAGAGGTCAAGGAGACCACGATGGGCCTCACCGTGTCGGTGGGCCTCGCGGCCACGAAGTACGTGGCCAAGGTGGCGAGCGACCACGACAAGCCCGACGGCCTCACGGTGGTCCCCCCCGGGGAGACCCTGGACTTCCTCTGGCCCCTCGGGGTGCGGCAGCTCTGGGGCGTGGGCCCTGGCGCCGCCGAGCGGCTGGAGTCTCTCGGCCTGCGAACCATCGGCGATGTGGCCAAGGCTCCGGCCGAGCTGCTTCGGTCCCACTTCGGCGCTCAGGGAGAGCACCTCCTCGAGCTCGCCAACGGTCGGGACGACAGGGAGGTGGAGCCCGGGCGGGAGGCCAAGAGCGTGGGCGCCGAGTTCACCCTCGAAAGAGACGTCCTGGGCGCAGCCGCCATCAGGAGGCACCTGCGGCGGGCCGCGGACCGGGTGGCGCCCAGGCTGCGCGCCGAGGGGACCCTCGCCTCCGGGCTGCGGGTGAAGCTCAAGACCGCTTGGTTTCAGCTCCTCACGCGGCAGGCTCCACTGGATCCGCCATCGGACGCGGCCAAGGACCTCTTCGAGGCGGCCTGCGAGCTCCTCAGCGAGTTCGACCTCCGGATCCCGTACCGTCTCGTGGGCCTGGCGGCCTATGGGCTCTTGCCGGCGGGGGCGCCGAGGCAGGGGGAGCTCTTCGACGACGGCGCGCGGGAGCGCCAGGGCCGTCTCGAGCGAACCCTGGACACCCTGAGGGATCGCTTTGGACAGGAGCTCGTTCGTCGGGCCAGCGATCTCGACGAGCCAGAGGAGCCGGAGAAGCCCAGGTAGGGAGTTTTTGTATTGGGCGTTCAGGGACGAGTTCCGCAGCGCTGGCCGGAGGCGGCTGCGGGCCCGGCTCCTGGCGGCCTGACCGCCAAAGGCCCACCCGGCGTCCGATCTGCTTCGCATACCCCTTCGAGGGGGTAAGATACCTCCATGAGAATCCACGAGCT
>JAVEWA010000757.1:0-3046 GCA_034004785.1 Polyangia bacterium | reverse complement strand
GCGGGGCCCGCCAAGCCGGGAGCCGTCGGTGCGGGGGCAGACAAGCCGGGACCGGCCAAGCCGGGACCGCTCACTGCGGGGCCCGCCAAGCCGGGACCGCTCACTACGGGGCCCGCCAAGCCGGGAGCCGTCGGTGCGGGGGCAAACAAGCCGGGACCGGCCAAGCCGGGACCGGCCACTCCGCTTCCCCCCCCAAGGTCCCCCTTCGTCCCCTCGGCCCAGCCTTCCCTTGCGCCGGACGATCTGGACCAGGTCACCCTGCCTCCGCTGAGCCCCGCAGAAAAAGCCAGCTCGAGAGAGGCCGGCTCATGGGAGACGGATCAGCAGGAGGATCCCACGGTCGTCAGCGAAGACGTGCCTGGCCCGAGCCCTGGCGGCCCTCTCTGGTCGGCCCTGCACGGCCTGCCCGATGACGAAGTCCCCGAGCTGGCCTCGGTAGTTCCTTCCAAGCCGCAGCCCGCAGCTTCATCCCCAGCTCCACCGGCCGACGAGCTTGCCACGCCTTGGCCACAGCCACAGGCGAAGCCGGCAGCCACAGCCGCGCCTTGGCCACAGCCAGAGGCAAAGCCGGCAGCGGCAGCCGCGCCCTGGCCCGATCATGCCCTGGCCGCTGATCCTGGCCCGGCCTCCCTCACCCCAGGGCGCCATGGCACGACCCCCATTCGCCAAAAGAGCAGCCGAGCCTCCAGAAGCCTCCTGGTGATCACCCTGGCGATCCTGGCCGCCCTCATCGCGAGCCTGGCAATCCTCATCGCCATCAAGCAGCGGCAGGGCCTTCGGAAAAGCGGCCCGCAAGACCCCCCAAAGACCGCCAGCGCCGAGGAACCCACCCGAGAGTCTGCCCGATCCAAAGAGGGCAAGGACCCCGAGGGAACCATGGCCAGGGAGCAGGCGCGCCAGGCCAGGCCCATGGGCCATGTGGAGCCTGGTGCCGCATCACCAGGCGCACCAGACGCAGGTCCCGCCCGGATTGCCTCTGCTGACGCTGGGGCCGAGCGCCAGGCCACGCCAGGCTCACGGCCCGGCGAGGCCACTCGGCCCGACGCGAGCCCTCCCAGCCCACCAGACGCCATGGAGCCAACTGCGCCCGCCCCGGACATGGGCGCCGCTCCCCCCTCGGACCCCATGGCAGGAGCCGAGGCCCCCATCGGCCGACCGCCTAGAGGGGCTCCGAGGACAGGGCAGCTGGATATCCGCAGCAAGCCCAAGGGGGCCTACGTCCTCGCCAACGGCCGCCTCATGGGCAAGACCCCCCTTCGGATAGACCACCGCCCCGGCAAGAAGCTCCAGGTGACCCTGAGCCTTCAGGGGCGCGCGGTCTATCGCACTCCCATCTGGATGCCCCCTGGCTCCGGGCGCCGCCTGGACGTGATCCTCCCCTTCATCACCAAGCCCATCTACCTGGTCAAGCCTGGGCGGACGGGCCTCAAGGTCCTCTGCGAGGGCGAGGGCCCGAACCGAGTCTATCTGGACAGCAGGGACACCGGCTACGACTGCCCCACTCCCCCCTTGGCGGTGCAGCCAGTGGGACACTCGGTGTCGGTTTTCTTTGGCCGCAGCCAGCGCACCGTCTGGAAGCAGTTCCGTCCCAAGGCAGGGATCGTGAACGAGCTGCTGATGAAGGAGTGACAGACCCTGGCGGGCTGTCGCCCGCTCGGACGTGACTTGCGCCGGCCTACGCCTTGGGTGTCCCTCCAAGCCCCGCACTCTCCTCAGGATCTGATCAGACGGGATCCTCGGACCCAGGGGTCTCGTCGAGATCCCGGGCGTCGTGGCCACCCTCAGGCTCGATGGTCCCCCCTTGATCGCCAGGCGAATCTGGAACACCGCTCGGATTCGAAGCCGGCTGCGCTTCGGCAGTCGCCGGTCCCTCTGGAGTGGCGATGCCCGGGCTCTGGGCACCAAGGGCAGAAGCTGGAGAGAAGTCCACGGCGACGGCCACCACGCCGACTCCCTGGTCGGAGGACTCGAGAAGGAGCCCCGTGCTCTGGGACATCTTGCCCGGCGCGGCCGGCCGGCCGGAGGGGGTCCGGAGCCGGGCGGGCGATGGCTCCTCGCCCACTGGGCTCGGCGCCCGCTCTGGCATTACGACGGCCTGGGGCACCACCGTGGGCATTGGCTGGGTGATGGGCCGCTGCGCCGTCCCCACCCCTGCCTCGGGCCGCTTGCCGATCGAGGGCGTGACCGGGCGGAGCTCGGGTGTGGGGACCGGGATCACGGGGTCCACCCGGGTCTCGGCCAAGGGCGCCGGGGGCGGAGTTCCCTCTAGCTGCTGCGCCCCGAGAGGCGCCTTCGCCAAGGGGGAGGCGCCCTTGTGGATGGCGAAGATCCCCGTGCCGCCCCCTCCCCTCACCTCGGTCTCCCCGTGGCTCGCCAGGGCGTCGAGAAGCGCGTCGCGCATCTCCATGCCGCTCTGGTACCTGTCCTCGGGACGCTTGGCCAGGGCCCGCATCACGATGGCCTCCACCTCCACCGCCAGGGGATGGTCGGTCTGGTAGATGGGCGGGGGCGCAAGCTCCACGTGACCCTTGATTACCTCGTACTCTGACTCGCCGTAGAAGGGCAGCCTGCCGGCAAGGGAGTTGTAGAGGGTCACCCCGAGGGCGTAGATGTCCGAGCGCGGGTCGGCGGGCCTATTCAGCCCCTGCTCAGGGGACATGAACCAGGAGGTCCCCACCCGCGTCCCGGTCCGGGTCAGGTGAGCGCCTCCCTCGTTGAGCTTGGCAATGCCGAAGTCGGTGATCCTGGCCTTACCGCCCCGGTCCACGAGGATGTTGGAGGGCTTGAGATCCCGGTGGATGATCCCGTGCTCGTGGGCGTGGTGCAGGGCGTCGCAGAGTGGCGCGAAGATCAGGCTGGCCCGCTCGGGGTGCATGGGCCCCTCCCGAGACAGGATGAGATCCAGCCCCTCACCGTCCACATACTGCATCAGGATCAGCATCCGGCCCCGATCCTGCTTGAAGTTGTGGAGCATCACGATGTTCGGGTGGTCCAGCCGGGCCAGGATCCGCGCCTCGTCCAGGAAGCGGATGCGCAGATCCACCTC
>JAVEWA010000111.1:0-14115 GCA_034004785.1 Polyangia bacterium | reverse complement strand
GAGGTGGATCTGCGCTCCGGGCTTCCCACCTACCGGGAGTGGACCCGGGTACAGACTGACGTGCAGCTCGCCGAGCAGCTCCTAGGCGATATCGGGTCCATGGCGGAGCTCGAGCGGCGCTCGAGCGCGAGCGACGACCCCATCTACCGCCGTCAGCTCGCCAAGCATCACTACTACAAGGCCATGGTGGGGCGCCCCACCGCGACCCTCGGCAGCATGTCCGTGCAGCTCCGAAGGGTGGATCCCGCAGAGCAGACCGCCTGGTTCAACGTGGTGCTGGACAAGCTGGACGCCTCCGGGCTCTTCGTGCGCTTCACCGTGGATCTCTCCCAGCGGGCCTCGGTCTGGAACCGGCCCCTCGTGCGCCTCGACGCCGACACCGCCCAGCACACCGAGGAGCTCCAGTCCCTCATCTACCGATTCACCTCTCTCGCCGCAGAGTTCACCTACCTCACGCTGGTGACCTTCGGACACCTCCAGGTGGAGCGGGTGGTGAAGGGCACGGTGGGGCCGATGGTCTTCCCTGGGAAGCCGGTCACCGACGCCCTGACGGCCCTCATGCACGGCAGGGACGAGGGCTTCATCGCCTGCTTCCCGCTCGACATGGTGGCCACGGATCTCTCGGCAGACCGCAACAACGATCCCCTCGAGGATCTCATGTCGGCCCGGCTCTCGGAGGAGGCCCGGCCAGACTACGAGCGGGCGCGCGAGCAGCACGGCTACAACGTGTTCAAGGACTGCAAGTTCGTGACGAGCGCGAGCATGAGCGGCCCCCTCGAGGAGCTCTGCACGAAGCTCGGCACGAGGAACATCATCCATGCGGTGCGGGGCTAGGGGAGACTCGTGCTCCCCATCACCGCGAGAAGCGCAAGGAGCGCGGGTCCTCGCCGCGCGAGGCTGAGACCATGAGCAAGACACCGGACGGACTGACCGTCGAGCTTCCCTCGGGGGGCTACGCCAGGAGCGAGGCCACGAGGGCCGTGCGGGACTCGGACCTGCCCAAGATCCTCCAGCGGCTTGCGCCAGGGCCTTTTGGCACATCCTCCCAGGGAGTCTTCGCCCTGGAGGCCCTCGGCCACGCGGTGGATCACGGGCTGGCGGCGGCCGCGGCCCTGGAGGGGCTCATCCTGAAGGAGGCGGCAGGGGACGGCGCGGGCTTCGCGGTGCCGAGCCTGGCCCCTGCCCAGCGGCGCCTCGTGGCTGCCTTTCAGCTCGCCGTCACCGCCGACGCCGCCAGGCACCGCCTCGTGGCCCTGGCCTCGGAGCCCGACGTCTCGGGCGCCCTCGAGCTGGACGGCTTCGGCGACCTCCTGGACACGGGCAAGGAGCCCGCGGCACTTGCCACGAGGGTGCTCCGCCTGGCCGGGCGCTACATCGAGCTGCACGCCCCGCAGGGCGCCTCCGGGGGCGGCCCTGGCTCCGGGCAAGGATCTGCTGGCGGAGGCGGCGGCAAGGGCGAGGCCGCCGCGGCCGGCGCGGACGCTCGCGCGGCCCATGTGGCGAGCACCCTGGTGGCCTTCCTGGAGCTCCTCAGGCGCGCCACGGTGGCCTACTCCCAGGGTGGAGATCTGCGGCCCATGACGGGCGCCCTCGCCAAGCGAAAGGTCCTGGTGGCGGGCTATCGCTACGACGGGCTGCAGATCCAGCGCACGAAGGAGGTCTCCGGCGGCCTTTTGCCCGTCGGCCCCTCGGACGTGGTCGGCAACCGGGAGTACCTGGAGGCTGGCCTGCGCCTCGCCCGGGACGTGGCGGGCTTCGACTTCGCCACCCGCAGGAACCCAAAGAAGATCAATCCCGTGCTCTTCGGCTTGGGCAGGCCGGGCTGCGGCAAGACCATCACCGCCCACGCGGTGGGAAACTACTTTCTCGAGTACTGCAAGGCGCGGGAGATCCCCGCCAGGTTCCAGGTGATCCGCCGCACCGACTGGGCGTCTTCCTACCAGAACGCCTCCGCGGCGAACCTCGTGCGGATCTTCAAGGAGGAGATCTACGGCTTCGAGGGGGTGTCGGGGGTGTACTGGGCCGACATAGACACGGCCCTCGCCTCTCGTGGGAGCAACGACCTGCGGATGGAGGAGAAGCAGAACCTCGGCGCCGTGTTCGGCATCTTCGACGGCACGCTGCTCCCCAAGGACGGCAAGTGGTTCCTCATCTGCGACGCCAACACCATGCACATGGACGAGGCCGCGGTGAGCCGCATCGCCCAGAACCCCTTCACCGTGCGCGGCCCCACCACGGTGGAGCACTACGTGACGCTCATGAGGGATCTGATGCTCAAGGACGTGCGGCCCTTCGTCCCCGAGGACCCTGGCGCCTGGGAGCGCCTCGCCCGGCTCTGCGTGGACTTCGACCTCTCGGGCCGCGTCGTGGACTCCATCTGCGGGAACATTCGGGCCCGGGTGCAGGACTTCGAGTACCCGGACGACTACTTCAAAGCCTCCGCCGAGGAGCGCCAGGAGATCCTCGCCCGGCTTTCGAACCCGGTGGACGAGGCCTTCATCGAGAAGGCCATCAGGGACCACCACTCCTTCCAGAAGGAGGCCGCCGAGAAGGCCGAGCGCGATCGCTTCGAGGAGGAGGTGAGCTCCCTGGTCAGGCAGCTCAACGCGTCAAGAGCCGCCGCGGAGCGGGCCGTGGGCCTGGGCGTCGGGGCCGAGGTGGGCGACTAGAGCCCCGACCAGCTATTTACGCCGCCATTCTGTATCAGTCTCCTCTTCGCTGCCTCTTCGCTGCCTCATTGACCGACCATCAAACCGACGAGTAAGATGAGTGACTGAGGGCGGGCGAATGATGCGGTCTCACGGTCTCTCGGTTGCACGGTCCCACGGTCCCGCGGTCCCGCGGTCCCACGGTCCCATGGTCCCGTGGTCCCCCATTTTTTCCCGGCTTGAGATTCTGGTGTGTTCCGCGGTCACCATGACAGCTGTCCTGTTTGGGCCTATGCCGGCCAAAGCCCAGTATCTCATCTGTGGTGACCGTCTCCTGGATCAGGACGTCGCCGAGATCAGCCACTATCGTTTTGTGCGCCGATCAGCGACGCAATACCTGGGCGCACCTGGGACCCGAGACACCTTCGTGGCCGCCTGGGCCACACGGCCACAGGGTCCACTCGGCCTTCGGCAGCTCAAGTACGCCGTCTTCGACAGCACCTGCACGGCGCGCTCGCATTCCCTGGTATCGGTGTCCGGAGATGTCCATTGGGTGAACCCAGGGGGGCAGTTGCCCGGCGGTTGGGTGGAGAACGCCTGGCAGCCCGAGCATGGTTATGTAGTTGCTGGTACCGAGGGTGATGCGGCCACCCCCCCGAGGGTCGTCTTGGGCCGGTTCGACCCGGCTGCCACGAGTGCCGCCTTCACCCCATTGCCCACTGAGCCCACGTGTACATTCACAGGATGCTTCTTGGGTGACCCGGTGGGCGCACTGCCCGACATGGCGGTGGCCTATCCGAGGGCAAGCCCATTAGTACCCTGTCGATGGGTGGTCACCTTCCCTCCTCTTAGAGTGGTGCGACGCTGCGATTCAGGTCACCGGGCTCTCGTGGCGTATGTGGGCAGACCGGTGTGGCGTGAGGGTGGCACTGGCGACGTGGAAGGAGACCCATCACCGAAGGAGGACTCGGATTTCTGGGCTGGCACCTCAGTGGAGTTCCGGATCATTCGCCCGAACGGTAGGATGACACATCACGGGGTGATCGCCGTGGTGGAGGACCCATCCTTTGACTTGATGGCGTATCCCGAAGTGGTCTGGAACCGGAGACTGGACCTCTTCGTGGTGATGTGGGAGGAGCGGCGGCGTGTGGGGCCAACGCAAACACTCTTCCTCCGTAGGAGCGCCACGGTGGACCTCTCCGGTACTGTGCGGATCACTCCCTTCAAGGAGGTGTGCTGGGACAGCTCTGGCCCGACAGTACGCATACCTTCCTTGCTTCCCTGGCAAAGGAAGCCGCCTTTCCTGCCGTATTTCGATGGGCTTTGTGAGCTGTTCAACCTGGCGACCAACCCGCTCGTCGCCATTAACCCCCAGGGGCTGATCGTTGGCTACTCGTACTTATGGGGCAGACCCATAAACGTCAATGATCCGCATTTTGACGGGCTACAATGGTTCCTGCCAGACGCAAGCAATTACTCGGCACCATATCCATACGTTGACTACACACCGGACTTGGAGTTCCGCAATGACCGCGGGGTCAACATCGAGCCTGTTAGGAAGGTAATTCTGCACGACGATGACGACCCCGATCCAGAGAACGACATCCCGTACGGCTACATCACCATCCGAAACATCCGAGAAACAAGCATCTCACCGAATCAGTGCAGACCAAGACTCGCCATGTTGGCACCAGATCACTGGAGCGAGTACGCCGACACCGTTACGAATTGGGTCCCCTCGGCTTGGCTGAGCGCTTCCTGGCGCGAATGCGAGGACATGTTCCCAAGCTCCATTTCCACAGCCAAGAGCACCGCGGGAGCGATTTATGCCATCCGGGGCGGCGCAGGCATGGATTGGGAACTCTACTTCTCCATGGTGGCATTCCCATGAGACAGATCGGAATCTTTTTTCTCCTGATGTCCGGTCCTGCGCTTTGGGTGGTCGCTAATGTGGGCTGTGGGGACGACAGTGCCAATGACCCCTGTGAGCTACGAGAGTGTGGCGAGGTGGAGGGCGTGTCTTGCGGAACCTGTGCTGCGACTACGGAGGTCTGCAGTCCGCTCGGGATTTGCCTCAACGCCTGCGCTGGCATGGATTGCGGCGAGGTAGACGGCGTATCCTGCGGCAACTGCCCTGGCCCCACGGATTTTTGCACCGCAGACGGCTTCTGCGTGGATGTATGCGCAGATAGGGATTGCGGGATGGTGGACGGCTTCTCCTGCGGTCAATGTGCACCCCCCATGCAGTGCTCCACCTATGGCAGATGCCATCAGGCCACTTGTCCGCTGGGGATGGTAAGGCTCGGGGCCAGCGGCGTCTGCATGGACGCCTACGAGATCACCAACGAGGAATGGGTTCGATTCCTGAACGCGCACGGCGAGGACTGCAGTTTCGAGGGGGAGTACCTGTCCGAGCGCTGTCAGTATCCATTCGTCGACTACGAGTTCGCGAAGGTCTTTCGCGACGATGCTAGTGGGGAATGGCGAACGAAACCTGGGTTCGAGTTACATCCTGCCGCCGGAACCTGGCACGGAGCCCGCGCCGCCTGTGAGTGGAAGGAAGCTCGGCTCTGCACCATTGACGAGATTATGGTGGGTTGCGCGGGTCCCGAGGCGAGGATCTACTCGTATGGTGACGAATACCTTCCCTGCCGATGCGCCGTCTACGACAACAGAGCGTTCGCGAACTGTGACCTCCAGGACACCTTTCCTGTTAACGCCTTTCCAGGCTGCGAGGGCGGCTACACTGGCCTGTTTCACCTGCTCGGAAACGCGTTTGAGTGGTCAGCCTCCTGCATTGTGAGTTCGGGATCGAGCGGACCGACCCGAAGTTGCTCCTTCGTTCCCGGGTACCTACATTCTCAGCTACCTGATGCGGAATCGGTAACCTGCCAATCCGCTAGCTCCATCGCCTTCACGGGAGGCGACATGGGTTTCCGTTGCTGCATGGACCTGGAATGATCAGGATGACCTGCCACAATGCTACATGTTCTTTCCCGCGGCTGAGCCGCGCTGCCGTGCGTTGCGTGGGAGGTCGCTTGCCGCTCCTATCTGCCGTGATTACCTTGGTTTCCCTTTCTGCCTGTGGAAATTGCGACGGGAAGCCAAGGTGTGGCAACGGGGTGGCCGAAGGGGCGGAGTCCTGCGATGGATCGGACTTGCGTGGCCATGATTGCACCACTTTAGACAGCCGTTTCCTCTACCCGCTCAACCTTGCCTGCAGCACGGACTGCACCTTTGACACGAGCGGCTGCAAGGAGGCCCAGTGCGGGAACAACATGATGGAGCGCGGGGAGGAATGCGACGGGTTCCAGCTCGATGGTCGAACCTGTGCAGCTCTTGGATTCACCGGCGGGATCCTCGCCTGCAGTCCGGATTGTCAACTCGACACATCGAGATGTGCCAGCGTGGAGAGCTTCTGCGGCGATGGAGTGGCCGAAGGCTATGAAAGCTGCGATGGTAGCGACCTCTTGGGAGCGTCTTGCCCCACGGTCAACCCCCGGTTTGTGGGAGGCGAGCTCGGCTGCTACGCGAGCTGCAGCTTCGACACCAGTAGGTGCCTGGAGGCGATCTGCGGCGACGGGGTGGCGAGCGGGCTGGAGAAATGCGACCGGCTGGACCTTCGGGGGCGGACCTGTTCGGACATCGGCCTCTTCACCCGGGGGGTATTGACCTGCGGGCCGGGCTGCGACTTGGACACCTCGGGATGCATCCGGGATCCCGTGTGCGGAAACAACCTGGCTGAGCCGGGGGAGATTTGTGATGGTGTCGATCTTCGGAGCCAGGGGTGCGTGCACCTCGGATTCTCCGGGGGAACGCTGTCCTGCGGTTCCGGTTGCCGTTTTGACGTGAGCGGCTGTCTCGGTGACTACTGCTCCCTCGGGAACCGTTACGGTGACGGTCGGTGCGACAACTGCGAGGCCTACGGTGGCACCATTGACCCGGACTGTGCCCAGTGCGCCGACTTGGATGGGAACTGTAGTCCTCCGGACCAGCAGGATCCCATCACTGGAGTCTCAACTTGCGAGGCAGTTGCCGGGGCGAAGGACCCTGACTGTGGCACATGCGGAGATGGCGTCAGGAGCGAGGTGGAGCCATGTGATGGGGCTGATCTCGCTTCCGCGACCTGCCGCACTATCGGCTTTGCGGGAGGCGGCCTGGGCTGTTCTGCGAGCTGTGTTTTCGATCTGTCTGGGTGTCTCGGATTCTGCGGCGATGGCCGCAAGGACGCTAGCGAGCGATGCGACGGCACCGACCTCGACGGTGCGAGCTGCGCTAGCCTCGGGCTTGGTTCCGGGAGCCTCACGTGTCGGAGCGATTGTGCCTTCCACACCATTGGCTGCAGCGCGGTGCCTCTCTTCGGGATATGCGGCGATGGAATGGTGGGTGGATCCGAGATCTGCGACGGAGCCGATTTCCTCGATGAGTCTTGCGAGACCCTCTTCTTCGATGGAGGCACGCTCCTTTGCAGCCTGGACTGCACTTTCGACCTGTCGGGCTGCATGGGCGATCGCTGCGCCAACCTGGGCATGTACGGCGATGGCCAACAGTGCGATCTCTGCGAGCGATATGGCACGGGCCCGGATCCCGACTGCGCTGCGCTCTGCGGCCTCGCGGATGGGATCTGCCTCCCCTCCGACTACGTTGACCCGCTGCTGGGCGTGAGCACCTGTCTTGTCGCCACGGGGGCATCCGACCCGGACTGCGGCACCTGTGGAGATGGGGTATTATCGCCTCTCGAGTGGTGCGACGGCCAAGAGCTGGGTGGGCTGGACTGCGTCCAGCTCGGCGCCGAGAGCGGGACGCTCGCCTGCACGACCGACTGCGAGTTGGACGCGAGTGGGTGCCTGTAGGCTCACGCTCCATCCCAATGTCCAGACCGGAGACCGAAAAAGGCGCTGGATGGCACGGTCGTGAGGTCGGGATCAGACCTCGATAGGCTAGCCGCTTGACCTTCGGCGCCGCGGCTCCCAGGGTGTGCTGCCACAATTCCGGCAACGGATAGTAGGTCACGACCTGGACCGAGTGCTGCTCGACCGCACCATCGAGCTGGCCAAGCGGACGTGCATAATCGGCTTGAAGAACCTTGCAACCCTTCCTACACGACCATCACCGGGCTCGGCATCGAGGCCAGACAGGCGGCCTTTCCGTTCTACTGGGCGCCATTCTGGCTATACCAGAACTACCTGTATCTGGTGTGGAAGGACCGCAACTCCTCGGCCATCTACACCGCTGTTCTGCAGGACGCCCCTTCTTCAGGCACCTACCGCTTCACCAAGTCACAGCCGGCCTTCTACGATGCCAAAGCAAATACTGGTGTGAGCTGGGCCAAAGGAGCCACTGTCACGGACAACATCCAGGGAGTCTTCGCGAGCCCGACCAACAGCATGATCTACCAGTTCAATGGCTACGGCAGGTACTGAGGAAGGGGGACCCAACTATGAGGTGCATATTCAAGCCAGTACTCCTCGCGGTTCTTGTCAGCCTCGGGCCGTCCTGCCAGGAGGATGGTGATGATGGCCCACCTCTGAACGGCCAGTGCGGCCTACGCGGGCAGAAGGTCTGGTGCAATCAAGACGAAGACTGCAGGGACCCATACATCGGTAGCGAATGCACATCGCTCGGCACCTGCGAGGAAGGAGCCGACTACTCGTATTTCTGTGAGCACCAGGGAATGGAGTGCCGGGCGCCGTTTTCGGGCTTGGTCTGCGATGGCCTGAGATGTGTCAAACCGTGTGTAAGCCACCTGGATTGTTCTGGTGGCCTTTGCGCCTGCAGTGACCTGTTCTTCAGATGCTGGGGTGTGAGGTGCAGCGATGACGCCTGCCCTGAGGGCTACGCGGAGGTGCCTGGCAGCCTACGCTGTGTTCCCTTGCCAGAGACGCTCGAGGGGGACTGCCATGGAGTGAACGGCATCTGCCCAACTGGCTACGAGCCTGTCGGCACGAGAGGCTGTGCAACAGTGCTCGATGAGTGAACGACCCTCGCCTGAAGACGAGGGCTTCGGAGGACAGCTGGAAGTGGGTCAGGTCGGGCTCAAGCCAGCTAGAAGGCTTCCCGCTCGAGCAGGCCCAAGGCGAGGGTTTCGTCGTCGTCCACTCCTCCTCGGCCTCTGCTCGTGAGTTGGGGTTTTCCTCGTGAGCATGCGTGGCGATGTACTCGGCGATAACCTTGTCGGTTAGCACATGGGTATCATGCACAGTTCGTCTTAGCTATCATGGGAGCGGGCGCCCAAGCGGTGTTGTCGGATTCCGGGTTGTGCGGTCCGTCCCTCGAGACAGGACAGCCCGGTTCAGCCTGGGTGGGGCAGTTGGTAGGTATGGAGGTACTCTGCCGGTCGCAGGATCAAGACGCCCTTGACCGCTTTCCCGAAGAGCTTACCGAAGTGGCTCACGTCTCCGGTTAGAAGGTGGGTCGCCCCGGCGGCGATGGCCGCTGCCAAGATCGGCCGGTCCTTCTCCGCGAGCACGACCTCTGCAGGTAGTTCAGCGAGCCCACCCGATGCCACCTGAAGCCGCCCGATGAGTTCTGCCAGTCGTTCCCGCTGAGCCTCCTCCTGGAGGTTCACTCGCGCCTCCTCGGCCGCGTACGCCGAGGTCATCAACTCGACCTCAGGCAGAGCCCACAGGCGGAGCAGACCCGAGCTTTCGCGCCATGCGGCGGAGAAGAGCACGTTAGCGTCGAGGAATACGCGATCAGGGCCGTCCATCCGCCTGCGCTCCTTCGGGCTTCACGTGTGGGATGTCGGTTGGATCGATGCCCAACCTTCGCACCTCGTCCAGAGCGGCTCGGTAGTCTTCCTCGGAGACGGCGTTGTTCAGCAGGAACTCAGCACGTCGCGCCGGAGAATAGACCTCGACCGGGATGGCGACGGCAGGTCGGACCAGTACACCTTCGGGGACCTCCTCGACGACAACTAGCGACCCCTCTTCGAGGCCGAAACGACGACGAAGCCTGACAGGGATAACAACTACTCCCCGCTTGCCGACTCGACTTGTATCTTGCTGCCTCATGAGAACCTCCCGTGAGCATTATCCGACATTCAGAATATCCGACATTCATATCAAGAGCAAGGTGGACCGGCAGACGCGACATTGTAGTCAATCAAATCATAAGGTTGTGCTTCACAGAGGCAGCGAGTCGACGCGCTGTCCTGCCAGGAGATGCAGTGTTTTGGGGAGAAGGAACCCAGAAGGTGGGACGGGGCGTGGACGGACTCTGGTCAAGGGAACGGACGGTCGCCGAACGGCTCGTTTGGAGTCGAGCGACGGTCGCCGGTTGGCAGCTAGGTTGCCTGGCCCCCAGGCTCGGTAGTGCCCCCGGAAGCGGCCCCGGGGGCGGCTTCCAGCGTAGCCTCGTCTGTGGGTAACCACCAGCCGGAGAGCTCCAGGGCGCTCTCCTCGAAGGGCGGCACGGTCACGGTCTCCTCCCCCCTGTGAGCAGAATGGAGCAGCCATCCCGCCTCGCGAAGCAGGTACACCTCGAGAGTGTGGAGCAGCGGATCCACCAGCCAGAGGAAGGGCACGCCCTCACGGGCGTATATGGGCATCTTTCGTACCCGGTCCGAGGCAGCGGTGCGAGGCGACAGAATCTCGCACACCCAGTCCGGCGCCACGGAAAAGTAGGCCTCCACGGGGGGTGCGGGCATGCGCTCCCGACGCCAACCAGCCAGGTCCGGCACAATGGCGTCTGGTCCGAGGTGTAGCTCGGGCTCGTAGTAGATCCACCACCCGGAGTCCCTCCCCCTGCCGAAGCGTTGAAGGATATCGCTCCCCAAAAAGGATGTTGCGTGGACGTGCCTGGGCGCCGGCCTGGGGCTCACCACCAGCTCCCCACCGAGGATCTCCCCCAATAGATGCTCGGGGAGCCTCTCCAGCTCCGCATGGAGCTCGCCAAGTTCGCTCGTGCCCTTCGCCTTGACCATGGTTGCACCTGTGAGCCGGTTCGCCTGGGATCGTTCTCCTTGGCTTCGTTCTTCCTGGCTTCGTTCCCAAAGGGGCCGAAGCCTTCTCTACACATTCAGGGCCAAGAGCAACCACCGCGGGCTTCTCTTCCGCGGCAGTCTCCTCCGTGGCAATCGCCACGTTGGTTCCTTCTCGAAGGAATGATAGCACAGGCGTATGGGCCTCATCGAGCTGCCAGCGCACATGCACGGCGCCCAGTCGCGTGTAGTCCCCGTGGGTGAACGCGTTCTGGAACGCCTCCCTGAAGGCCCAGTGCCGCCGACGGTTACCTGGTCGTGGGCTCGAGCGGCCTGGCGATCTGCTCCGCGAGCTGGCAGTAGAGCCCCGCGCGCCAGTAGAGCTCGAGGGCCTTCACCTGACCTGCAAGGTTCTCCTGTCTGAGGGCGTCCGCCGCCCCGAAGAGCACTCGGGCGTAGGCCGGCACCTGGCCCGAGCGGCCTGCGGCGCGATGAGCCGCCTCGAGGGAGAAGCGCCGGGCGCTGTGCAGGGCGAAGGTGAGCTGCTCGCCGCTCCCCACCGCGGTGACGGCCTTGCCGGTGCCGATGTCGATGCCGATGGTGAACATCTTGGCGAGCAGCTGGCTCGAGGCGAGGAAGGACGACACCGCCGCCCCGAGCACCAGCAGGCTGTCCTTGGCGGCCATGGCCTTGGCGGGCTCCTTGCCTCCCACGAGGCCTGGCAGGATCACCAGGCGGCCAGCCCGGCTGATGCCGAGCTCCGCGGTCATGTAGTCCGCCGAGTTGGAGGCGAGCAGCTTCTGGGCGTTGCTCCCGGCGTCGCCGGCTGGAAGCAGGCTGTGCAGGTAGTCGAGGTTCGCCTTGGCCGCCGCGAAGAGCTGATCCGCGATGGCGCGGCGCCGGGCCGCGGTCCACGCAAGGGGCCTCGAGCCCGGCTCGACGAGCCCTGCGAGCTCCGAGGCGAGCCGGGCCCGGTCGAGGGCCATGGAGGGGAAGCGCACCGCGTCCTCGACCTCGCCCTCGGTGGGGAGGGCCTTTGTCTGATCGGCAGAGATCTCCGAGAAGAGGCCGGTGAGCCGGTCGAGCCGCTGCTTGCCAAGGCGAGCGTAGGCCGCCCCCTGGAAGAGCTCGGCGTAGGCGGCTATCACGGCGAGGGCCTCGCCCACCGTGGCGATGGGGCGCCGCTTGACCCTCTCCCACTCTGTCTTGAGGGCCTCGAGCTCGGCCGCGCCCGCTCGAGCCCTGGAGAGAATGGCATCTGCCAAGGCCCTGGCCCTGGCGAGGTGGGCCACGGAGGGCGGAGGCGCGGGAGTGGGGTGCCCGACCGCGGGATGTGCGGGAGTGGGGTGCCCGACCGCGGGATGTGCGGGAGTGGGGTGCCCGACCGCGGGATGTGCGGGAGTGGGGTGCCCGACCGCGGGAGGCGCGGGAGTGGGGTGCCAGGGCGCGGGAGGCGCGGGCGTGGGATGGGCTGGCCCGGAAGGTGCGCCTGACGGGGGCGTCTCCATGAAGGGCCGAAGCTGCGGCCTTGGCCTGGGAGCGATCCCGGGCGCTCCGGGCCGCGGCCCTGTTCCGGGAGAGACTCTGGGCGCAGTGGGCCGAGATCTCGGCCTTGGAGCGACCCTTGGGGCCGGCCTGGGCCGCAGCCTCGGATCGAGCCGCCCGCCGGGCCCCGGGCAGAGCCTAGACTTCAGCGCGGCCTCCTCTGCGGCCTTGTTCATTGCGTCGAGGCGCTGCTTCTCCGAGGCCGCGGTGGCGATGGCCTGCTCCCGGGCCGCGAGCCAGTCCGCGAGCAGCCGGTCCACTCCTTCGAGCTTTCTTGCCGAGGCGGTGAAGGCGAGGCTCCTCCAGGCGGCATACCAGGAGAGGCCGGCGGCGCCCCGGCTCGCGGCGTCCCTGGCCAGCTTGCCGTAGGCCCTGGCTGGCCCGAGGCGCCTCTCCATGGGGGACTGCTCAGCCTCGTCGGCCTCTGGGTCGGGAGCTTGCCCGCTTCTGGGCTCGGCCTTTGACATCCACTCCCTCGCCTTTGCGAGCAGCCGATCGCCCATGCTCCTCGGCAGCGCGAGCTTGTCCGCGGTGGCCTCGGGGAGCTTTGGGAGCTCCCGTCCGGTGAGCAGGTGGAAGGCCTCGTAAAGGTCCCGCACCTGGACCGCCCTGGCTCCCTTCTCCGCAGCAAGGGTCTCCAGGTTCTGGACGGCCCCCTTGGGCCCCTTCACGAGGGCGTCGCCAGGTGGGTAGCCGATCACCCTCTTGCCGGCCTTGAGAGCGGCCGCGAGCTTCAAGACCACGCCTCCCACCCGCCCCACCGTCCCGTCCGGGGTCATGGTGCCAGTGATGGTCACCTCGGGCCTGACGGGCACGCCGAGGACCGCCGCCAGGAACCCCGCGGTGAAGAGCGCCCCGGCGGAAGGCCCGTCGATGAAGCCCCGGGTCTGGGCGAGGAAACGGTGCTCGGTTACCTCTCTTCCGAGGGCCCGACTCGCCGACCGGGCCGCGAGCCACACCGCAGCCCTCCAGGTGTCCCCCGCTCCGCCGGGGAACTGCTCGGCCACGCCTATGGTCGTCACCCCGGAGGGGTTCGGCGCGACTCGCAGCCGCACCTGGGTGATCCCGGCCACCTCCAGGTCCTCGTCGGCCTCGGGGTCTGGGTTCGGCTCCTTCCTGACCCAGAGGACGTCAACGGCAACCGAGCGCTCCTTGGCAAGGGGTGGCGACTCCCAGAGCCCGGTCGCGCCGCGGGTCGCGCCACCTGGGGCGCGGCCCCCCTGGACGCAGCCGAGGGCAAGCGGTGCGAGCAGGGTGAGAAGGGCGAGGGGGCCGAGGCGGGCGAGGCGGGCGAATGGGTCGGGGCGGGCGAATGGGCCGAGGCGGGCGGCAAGGGAGAGAGGGGAGAGAAGGGCAAGAAGGGGCGACCCGATGGCCAGGTGGGGAGCCTCTATGAAACGCCTCGTCAAGTGGGAGCGACCGCTCGTGCTGCTCATGGGATCCCCTCCAGGGTTTTGGGGATGATACCGGCAGCGCCCTTTGCGCTCAACGCCCCGCTACGCCCCGCTACGCCCCGCTGTGAAGGCGCGCCCCGGCTCGTCAATAGGGGCGCAGACCGGCCAGGGTGCCACTTGGAGAAGTTCTTCCACGGAATCACGCAGAAATTCGGTGACGGCAGCGGCCGGGCGCGGGAACTCGTCATCCCAGCACTCCGAGATCCCGAGACATAGAAGCCACAGCATTGAGTCGAGTTCCACTTCGAAGGTGGCATTGCGGGCGTACGTGCCAATGCGGGCGCTCGGAATTGGCAGTGGCGCTGGGGAGCAGGACAGACGGGCCCGATGCCGGGTCACAACTAAATAGGATGAAGCATCCTTTTGAGATATGTCCCGGCAATGGGTGAGCTGTCGCCGCGCATGGGCCCGATGCCGGGTCACAACTCGATAGGATGAAGCACCCTTTTGAGATATGTCCCGGCAATGGGTGAGCTGTCGCCGCGCTTGGGCCCGATGCCGGGTCACAACTCGATAGGATGAAGCACCCTGTTGAGATATGTCCCGG
>JAVEWA010000110.1:0-14121 GCA_034004785.1 Polyangia bacterium | reverse complement strand
GGATGCCTCATCCTCACGAGTTCTGGCCCGGCCGGGAGCCCGGCTGTGCCCCCCCGGTGCCGCGATGGGGCCACTTCACGCCGTCGCGAAGCCGCGGGCGGGACATTACTCGATAGGATGCCTCATTTTCACGAGCTCTGGCCCGGCCAAGAGCCCGGCCAGCACCCCGACAACCACGCTGGAGGCCCGGCCAGCACGACGGGCGGGACATTACTCGATAGGGTGCCTCATCCTCACGAGTTCTGGCCCGGCCAAGAGCCCGGCCAGCACCCCGACAACCACGCTGGAGGCTCCAGGCTGAGTGGGTCAGAGCCCTACCGAGCCGCCGAAGCGGGGTGGGGGATCCTCGAGGAGGACTCCAGTGTCGCTTTGCCACACTGCCTTGCCAGCTCCAAGTGATTCGTATGTCCGGCTCCAGGCGGAGGTGTGCAAATAGATCATCGAACGCTCCCTGGGCATAAGACGTAGCTGGGGGTCGTGCCGAAGAGAGAGCCGGACGTCAACTCCCTGTGATAGCAAATGACGCTGCGCCTCATCGATTGACGAGATGGGTTCGACTTGCGACGCGGTCTCAGCCTTCACGAGTGACTCGGGCAGGATGCTCCCGCAGTAGAAGATCAGGAAGCAGCGACACTCGCGGGCGATCCAGGCAGCCTCGTCGAGCGCGTCGGAGAGCTGCTTGCCCGCCGTCTCTCCGATTGGGAGGAGCTTCTCAGCCCCTACTACGAGCACCACGGGCAGCGGTGGAGGTCGGTCTTTATCAAATGCGACGGGGTTGGATACCACGCTGGCAAACCGAGGCCCAGCAAAGGACGATGGGGCGGCCGCCGCGGTGCAGGGTGAGGTGAGCAAAAGCGAAGCGCCGGGCAAGGTGCCGGACGACGAAGCGCTGTGACAAGCGGGAGAGTGCGCGGCGCGGCTCGCGGGGGCGCTCGTATTAGTTGGATGCAGCTGGAGATCCGCCCGCCACTGCCGGATGAGAAGCTCCAGGGAGGGGAGCCCTGTCAGCCTGGAGTCGTTCACGCTGATGGGGAGCTCGTCGAGCACACGGGCCACGTCGGTCAGATCCCGCCAGTTCGCGATGGACAGGCTCGCCCTGGCCAGGTTCGCTCTGGGGACGCCGCTCCAGAGGCCCAGGAGCCGCTGGACCTGCCTCGAGGCCAGCGCCGCGGGATCTGCGAGCAGGGTCGGGTTCCCACGCCTGGCAAACAAGAGCGCGGCCAGACTAGCGTAGTCTCGGGCCAGGTCCGGGTGATCGGCGTCCACCAGGGCTAGGCCAGGCTCTCTGGGAGGATATGGCGGCTCCACCGTCAGGTCGGGCAGATGACAGCGCCTGAGGTTGTGCCAGAAGTGCTGGCTACTGCTCTTGGGTGGATCCATGTGGTGGTGGAGCGCCTCGATGCTCTCGAAGGCCTGCTGGAGGGCCTTGCGGATCCGCACCAGGGGAAGCTCCCGGGCTGCGCCCTTCCCTTCTGCGGTCGCGCCATTGCCCGCTGCGGTCGCGCCATTGCCCGCTGCGGTCGCGCCATTGCCCGCTGCGGTCGCGCCATTGCCCGCTGCCGCCGCGCCATTGCCCGCTGCGGTCGCGCCATTGCCTTCTACCGCCGCGCCATTGCCCGCTGCGGTCGCGCCATTGCAGGCGCCATCCCCGAGCCCGCATTCCAATGAAGCGGACTCCCCGTCCGAGCCTTCATGTGGCTCGTCCAACCCCGCGGGCATATTCCGGCTCATCTTGTGAAGGAGCTTGTCGCAGACTGCATCCAGGTTGGCCGGAGCCTGCGGGCCCGAGGCTTGTGGGCCCGAATCCTGAGGGCCCGGATCCCGCTGACGACCTGTGAGGAGCTCAATCGTCTCGGACTTGCTCCTTAACCGCTGGTTCTCTCGAAGGAGCCAGGCCAGAACGCGCATCAGGGTCTCGCGCGTCGGCGGAAGGTCGTTCCTCCCACGGGCCTCGTCGAGGATCCACTGGTCGTTCCGCTTGCTAAGGAGCAACGTGGCGCGCTCCGGCTCGAGAACACGATAGGCATAGTTGCAGCCGCCAATCATGCTGAGATAGTGCGAGCCAATGCAGTTGCCGCACTCGGCCCCCTCGCGGCCGAGATCTTGTGCGCTCCGGATCGGGATGATGGTGTCTGTCCCTGGAAAGGGTGGCTCAGGGAATGGCGCGTAACGAGCGGGGAGATTCTGCCAGGCGGAGTGACGTACGAGGAGATCTCTGTGGGTCTTCAGTAGCTCGTCTATCCCTCTGATCCTGGGGAGGCGCTGGCCTGGATACAGGAGCCTGATCAGGCCTATCACGCTGTCGAGCACGCGCAAGATGTGCTCGTGTGACCTGGTTGGCTCCTCGCAATCCCTTGCTCCGGTTCCGAGCTCCACGAGGAGGGAGAAGGTCGCGGCGCGCCTCCGCTCGGGATCCCCGAGCACCCTCAGGGACGCGGGGCTGATCGTCTCGAGATGAGCGAGCCAGGCGCGCGCCTTGCGATCCTCGAGGGCCGCGCAAAGCGACCGGAGATCCCCTGGAAGCAGGAGATCCGCGAAGCAGACCCGGCCGAGGACCCGCACCAGCCAGGGCTCCTCCGGTAGCCCCAGCTCGCCAAGGAGCCTGGTCCGCTTCATCCGGGCGAAGGCGCGAGCACGACCCGCGGGGCACCCCTCGCCAGGCTCGCGCCCGTATCCGAGGTGATGGGCCAGGAGCACCGACATGGTCTCTCCCCTCGAACGAGACAGCTCCAGCCCGAGCTGGCCCGCCGCCCGAAGGAAGCGGGCCACGGCCTCGCCGTGGCGACCGTAGCGGATGCTCTCCCTCAAGATCTCCTCCTCGAGCTCGATGGTAGTCAGGCTCGCGAAGGGTTCTTGATCGCTTATGGCCAGCATCTCCCTCCCGATGGCTCGAGCTGGCGCTTCGCTCCGACTGGTCTCATGCCTGGCTCCTGAAACCCACGGGCCGCGAACGGCCGGGCCCTTCGCTCCGACTGGTCTCATGCCTGGCTCCTGAAACCCACGGGCCGCGAACGGCCGGGCTTGAGGTCGTGCTCGCGCTCGAGCGCTTCGAGCAGGCCCCGGAAAGGCTGCGCCGCCCCTGCGCCTCTGCCGCCCCCGCCCCTGCCGCCGCTCGCCGCGCCCACCAGGAAGGCCTGGCGCAGGACCACCGCGAAGTCTCCAGGGGTGAGCATGTCGAGTGCGTCCAGCCTCGAGCAAAGGGAAGGATCTTCCAGGATGCTCCCTCCCGGTGGATCGGCCCCCGACGAAACGCTGGGTGCGAGGCCTCGCACAACCGGGCCCCGGGCAAAAGCGCCTCGGCCCTTACGAGCTGGACGCGAGGCCGCGGCCAGGGCATCTAGGGTCCGCTCGAACATGAGCCGGCGCTGCTCTTTACCGAGGTAGCCGAACCGCACCTTAAGGTCGAAGCGACGGAGAGAGGCCAGGTCCAGGGAGTCCACGAGGTTGGTGCAGCCGATGAAGATGCCCTCGAAGGCCTCGAGCTGCACCAGGAGCTCGTTCACCTGGGTAACCTCCCAGGATCGCTCGGCACGGCCCCGGTCTCGCAGAAAGGAGTCGATCTCGTCGAAGAGCAGCACCGCCCCCTCCTGGCTGGCGGCCCGAAAGGCCTCCGCGATGGCCTTCTCCGAGTCTCCAATATAGCGGGAGATCAGCTCCGAGGCCCTCCGGGCAACCACTGGGAGCTCGAGCTGCCTGGCGATGTGCCTGGCCGTGGCGGTCTTGCCGGTGCCCGGCGGCCCGTCGAAGCAGAGCCGGCCCTGGCCCGTGGCGGCGAGGCCCTCCGCCAGGCGCTCGAGGTCGGCGCTCGCGTTTACGAAGGCGAGGTCATAGTCGAGGCGCGGCAGCGCCGTGGGTAATGAGCCCCGAAGGTGGGAGCCGCCCTCTCGCGCCCTTCCCTTCGAGCCGCCTGCCCCCTCGCGCGACAGCGGCCGGCGCGGACGGATCTGGAGCTTGGCCGCGGAGCGGATCCCCACGAGCTGACGCACCCGCTCCTCGGCGGCGCGACCTGGCCTGGTGCCCATCAACCTGGTCACCCGCGTGACCGCCTGGATGTCCGCCGGGGTCAGGTCCTCCTCTTCCGAGAGGCTGGCGACAGCCCCCTTGCCGAGCCGCAGCCCCGAGGAGGCCTTCCTCAGGATCTTCTCCCTCACCCTGCGCGGCGGCGCGGGCACCTCGATCACGAGGTCGAAGCGCCTGAGCAGGGCGGGCCTCATGCGATCACGGCTGTTGGCGATCCAGATCGTGGGCACGGGGTTCTCCTCCACCACCCTGTGCAGCCAGCCCTCCGAGTTTCGGCTCGTCCACTTGAGCGCGTCCGAGTCGAAGAACGAGAACATGCTCGCCCCCACCACGTCCTCCACCTCGTCGAAGAGCAGGATGGGCGCGGGCGAGCGCGGCGCGAGGAGTCTCTGGCAGATGAGGAAGGCCTCCATGCGCCGCCTGGGCCCCATGGAGTTGCCCTCGGAGTCCCTGACCGGCACCGAATATAGCTGGGCCCCGAGCGTGGCCGCGAGGCACCTGGCCAGCTCGGTCTTTCCCACCCCCGGGGCGCCGTGCAAAAAGACGTTCGCGCCCTTCGTGGGCCGCTGGCAACGCACCTCGAGGCCGTTTTTCGAGACGCCAGTCAGGTAACCCAGAAGGAGCTCCAGGGCCGGGCCCAGGTGCTCGTAGTCCGCGGGGCCGAGGCGCGCTGGCGGTGCAGGCTCCACGAGGAGGGCGAGGAGCGCCTCGTCGCTTTCGTGCTCCTCCCTGAAGAGGCTCGCCAGGTCCTCGGACATCATGAAGTTGGAGTGGTCCCAGCGGTCCGCGCCGATGTGCAGCCGCACGAGCCGGCTCTCGGAGAGAGCGCCATCTGGCCTCAGGGCGTGGCCTATCTCCGCTGGCTCCCGGCCCAGCGCCCTGGCGAGCGCCCGCTTGAACTGGGTGGGGGAGCGGTTGACCGAGCTGAGCAGGAGCTCTCGCAGGTCGTGCTCGCACTGAAGGAGCGCTCCTATGGCCAGGATGTCCCTCTCCACCTGGTCGAGGCCGAGGAGGCGCGCCATGCGGTTTGCCGACCCGAAGATCGTGCCCTCGCGATCGGTGTCCACGGGATACTCTTCCCTCCCGCCCAGTGCGACGGCGCCCGGGCCCTTCGTACCTGGCTGGCCTCGCCTTGCGGGGCGCCAGGAGCAGCCCACGATCTGCTCCAGCTCACCCATCCGCGCGAGAACCCTCCTTCGAAAGGTCGCCCGCCTGATCGTTGCTACGTCCTCGAAGAGCTCGGAGAGGCCCAGCTTTCGCAGGAGGTCCTGCTCGCCGGCGAGGTTCGGAAGAGACAACGACCCCTCAAGTGCGAGGAGGATCCTGAGCATCCAGAGCTGCTCGAGGGCGGGCGGGCCGAGCCAGGAGACGGGCTCCCAAGGGGGTTTCGTGCGGCCCTTGTGCAGTGGGCTCGTGGCCTTGCGGGGTTGCGAGGCGACGGCGGCCACCTTGCGGGGGCGCGAGACGCCCGAGGCCTTGCGGGTGTTCGCGCCGCCCGAGGCCTTGCGGGTGTTCGAGACGCCCGAGGCCTTGCGGGTGTTCGAGACGCCCGAGGCCTTGCGGGTGTTCGCGCCGCCCGAGGCCTTGCGGGTGTTCGAGACGCCCGAGGCCTTGCGGGTGTTCGCGCCGCCCGCGCTCTCTCCCTTGGGCGCCTTCTTGGCGCCCGCGCGCTCATCGGGTCGCCCCGCGCCGCGACTCTTCTTGATTGCCTCGATCTGACGCTTCTTCCGGCTCATCCCTCGCTATCCGCTCCTTTCTTTTCCGCTCACTCGCGCACCATGTAGAAGACCCTCCTTGCGAAGCCATTCAGACGATCACCCAGGTGCGAGCTCGGCTCTCCTCGCCAGCCCACCACCACAACGATGGTCTCCACCTCCCTGGCGAGGATCCGCTTCGACTCCTCCTCCAGGCTGACGTAGCCGTCGGTCACCACGCAGATGCGGCGGTGGCCCTCCCTTCGGGCGCTCCTGGCGACGCAGTCGAGGTCGGTGCCGCCCGTGGTGAGGACCCGTCCCGCCTGAAGGTCCTCCCATGAGACCGGCACGACCTGATTCGAGAACTGGTAAACGGTGGAGCCCACCAGCTCCCCAGCGGCGAGGACCAGGCCGGACACGAACGAGAGAATGTCCGACATGGAGCCCGACACGTCGAGGTACAGGTGTACCCGCTCGTCCGATAGGCCGAGGGCCTGTGAGGGCGCGTGGGACAGGATCGGGAAGGCGCCCGCGGCAAGGAGCGCGGCCTCCCGCCTGCCGAGGTGCAGGAGCACCGAGGGGAAGGTCACCTCCGCGTCCCGGCGCAGCATGGGATGGGATGGGTCGTCAACAAGGGCGCTCCTAAGCGCCTGGAAGAAGCGGAGCCTCTCCTCGGACGGGCGCTGCGGGGTCGGCCTCACCTCTATCTCTCGGCCCTCGCTTCCGAAGCCCGCCTCGCGGTTTCCCTTGCGAAGGGCATCGTCCAATCGCTCGAGCTCGTGCTCTAGCAGCAGCGGCCTCGCCTCCACCTGCTCCAGGAGACCCTCCTTCTCGAAGAGCCGGTGGAGCCGGTCGATAAAGGCTCCGAAGGGCATCGTCCTGGTCCATCCTCCGAGGTACAGGCGGGCCGCCTCGCGCGGGTTTTCGAATCCAACGCGCTCCATCACCTTGGCCATGTCGCCGGCGAGCCGCTCCAGGAGGGACCTGGGCGGGCTGTCTCTTTCTGCGGACCAGAAGGCGGCCCGGTGCATGACCGCGTAGCGGGCCGGGCCCGCGCTCGTCTCCACCCCCGGGACCTCGCCCGCCCAGGCCTCCAGCAGCTTCCAGGGCGGCAGGAGCAGGCAGAAGGGGCGGCTGCGCAGATCGTAGCAGCGCCCGAGCAGCCCGGGCTCCTTGCAGTCGAAGTAGCGTGAGCCCAGCACCGAGCCGTTGACGTAGATGTCCATGCCGAAGTTCACGAGGCGCGGGAAGCGCTTGCACATGCGGGCCTCCCGCATTAGATCGCCGCGCTCCAGGTGGCCGACCTCGTGCATGAGCACGAAGCGCTTGTCCTCGGGCGTGGGCAGGTACTCCCTCAAGAAGCGAGAGGACAGCTCGAGGAGGAACCGGCCCCCCTCCAGCCGGACCCGAGCGGTGTCGATGTCGTCCCGCACCTGGACGTCGTGCACCAGGGCGAGCACGCGGTCTCGCAGAAAGGACTCCCCGCCCAGTGCTTCGCGCAGAAACCGTCTCCCCGCCGCGCCCAGGACCGGCCCGCCGGCAGAATCACCATGGGATGCGCTGTCACCCCGCGCCGCGGCGCCCGAGCCTGCCATGGGAGCGCCAGCGGGGCGGCCTCCCCGCACCGCAGAGCGGACGTGATCGCCGGTGAAGGAAGCCAAGACGGCGCGGGCGCGGTCAACTGGGCCCATCGCTCGGCGCTCTGTCATCACCTTCTCCTCATGACGGCCAGCAGGCCACCAGGTACTCGGACGGCCGCCCCTCCACCGAGAGCTTCAGCTCCTCGATCGGCGTCGTGGGCATCTGTGGCAGATAGGCGCCGCCGCCCGTGCGCCTCGCGAGGAAGGCGAGGCTCTCCTCCAGATCCTCGTAAAGGGGGACCCCCGAGCCCCGTCCCAGCGCAATGGGGCAACGGGCGCTCAGGAGGAAGGCCGGGGGAAGCTCGCTCAAGTGCTCCGGGAGTGGGCCAGCCTCGGAGATCCCCTTCACCTCGCTCGGGTATGGCACCCGGATGATCCAGCCTGGCCTCAGGTCCGACAGGGGCACGATCTCCCCTGGCTGCTGCACCATCATCCGGCCATCGCGATCCAGGGTCCGGCGCAGGCTCTCTGGCAGTGCGGCGAAGTCCTCGGCCACGTGGTAGCGACGGCCATCCCAGCCGGCCACGCCCCCCTCCTCCCCCGCGAAGGCGAACCGGCGCCTGGGCACATGGTGACCCTCGATGAGCTCGGCGTAGTCGGCCACGATGGCCAGGTTGGCCGACCGCCTGAAAGACCTGAGGAAGAAAGACCCACCGGCGTCCTGCCGCTCCTCCAGAGATGCCAGGTAGCCTCCCCTCGTGCCGAGAAAGCCCACCGGCCGGGGCGTGTCGTGAAAGGAGGGCCGATGAGAGCGCCTCGATGGCTCGTCTCCGAGGATCCGCTCCATCATCCTTCGCCAGTCGGCCCTCGGCATTTCTCCCCGGCGGAGCCCCATGAGCATCCGGTCCAGCGGCAGCTCCGAGCCCTCGTCGGGCAGGTACCTCTCCTCCAGGAAAGAGATGATCGAGGCCGGTCCCTCCCCGATGATCATGCCCTCGACCTCCATGACCTCGCCCTCGGAGGGCGAGGCGCCCGTCCTGACCCGGAACCGGTTGGGCGCTCCCTCGATCTCGAGACGCGACCTCGCCTCGGTCGGGTATGACTCCTCGTCGCCGAAGGTCACGTCGGCCAGGCCCTCCTCCAGCATCTCCCAGGCGGGCACCTGGGCATCGGACAGGCCGAAGACGGACACGTCGTCCAGACAGATGGCCTCCCTGAGACACTTCACCTTCATCTGCTTCCTCCTGCCTTCTCGCCCAGCCTTCGGTAGAGGCTCTGGGCCTGCTCCAGATCGACGCGCTCCTTGAGGCCGGAGTGGGCCACGCACTGCCTGGTGAGGCGGGCAACACTGCCGATCCTCGGCTCCACCCGCTCGGCGGCGCAGAGCGACACGATGACGTCGGGCGAGGCTCCAAGGAGGCCGAGGTGCGTAGAAATCCCGTCCAGCAGGTGCTCGGAGACTTCCCAGGGCACCTCCCGGGCGCGATCGCACACCAGGTCTCCGAGGGCCTTCAGGTCCTCGAGGGCCCCTAGAAGCCGCTCAGGAGGCGCCTCGCGCACCCGCTGGAGCGCCAGGTTGACCACCCGGTAGTGCTCCTCGATGGGCAGCTCTGCCATGCGCTGCTGATAGCCGGCGAGCAGGCGCCGAGCCCCAACTGCGGGCCTGAGCCCTCCGGCAAGCAAACCCGCGGCCTGCTCGGGCGGCCTCGCGTCGAAGGCGACCTCGAAGGCCGAGCCGTGGATGATGCCGAGCATCTCCAGGGAGGGCCCTGGCCGGGCGTCCGCCACAAAGGGCAGGCTCAGGTGCAGGGTCCGCCCCACCAGGGAGCCCACATTCTCTGGCGTCTGTCCGTACCGCTCGAAGGCGTCCTGGCAGAGGGCCTGGCCACCCGCGCCGCTCTCGCCCGAGGTCTGGCCGCCCCCGGTCTGGCCGCCCCCGGTCTGGCCGCCCCCGGTCTGGCCGCCCCCGGTCTGGCCGCCCCCGGTCTGGCCGCCCCCGGCTCCTTTCCCGTTGCTCCCAACCCCGCCTCTTGCCCCAGCAGCGCCCGCTCCATCCCTCTTCGAGCGCGGCCTTCGCCTGCCAGTTGCCAGGGCGAGAGTCACCAGGATGTTCCTGCGGATCATGCCGAGCCGGCGCGCGTCCTGCGCGAACCCGCGCTCGGCGAGGTGCAGCGACACCTCGTGCACGTAGTTGATCACCGCGCTACCGAAGAGCGCCTCCACCCGGGGGAGCCTCTCCAGGGCCGCCTCGAGCTGTCGCCTGAGCCGACGCCTCGCCCGAAGGAGCTCGTCTCCGTTGCCGGGCCTGCCCGAGAGGGCCTCTCCCAGACGGGGCGCGTCGTCCGCGGAGCGGGCCGCGATGACCCTGAGGGCCGTGGCCTCCTCCATCTCCGACACCTCCGGCATGCGCACCACCACCGCGAAGCGCGAGAGCAGCGCCTCGTCGAGCGGCACCGCGCCCAGGTAGTCGGTTGGGTTCATCGCGGCGATGACGTACTGGAGCGCGGGCAGGTCCCGGCCCATCAGCCGGTGCGACCGGATGACCTCCAGCCACTTGTTCTGCATCTGCACCTGGGCCCGCGACAGCTCGTCCACCAGGATGAACTCCTTGTCCCAGAGCGACATGGGCGTGGGCACGTAGCTCACTTCCCCCCTGGCCAGGCTGCTCGGATCCGGGAAGCCCACAACGTCCTCGAAGAGGGCCTTTGCCGCGTCGTAGGCGTGAAAGGAGAGGCCCAGGACCTCGCCCAGCCTGCAGCAGATGGCGGTCTTGGCGGTGCCGTGCCGCCCAACGAAAAGGAGCGGCTCCCCGGTCACCAGCGCGATGAGCAGCCCCTCCTCCACGGCGTCGAGGCCGTAGAACCCGAGGGCCTCCAGCAGCCACCCCTTGGGGGGCGCGCCCCAGCCCGTGGGCAGGGACTCCATCGCCCGGGCGATGGTCTCGGTCTGCGCGCCTTGCTGCGCATGGTAGGGCCGGCCGAGCCGTTGCCTGCGGGTCGCCCGCCAGCTCGCCAAGCGGCGCTGCCTGGCTCTTCTAAGCTCGAGTGACATGCTTCCTCCTATCCCATGGGCCGCGCTTGCCTGGACAAGGGCGCCAGCGCGCGTGGCCCATCCCAGGCCTGGCCCATCCCAGGCCTGGCCCATCCCAGGCCTGGCCCATCCCAGGCCTGGCCGGGCGCGGCGCACGCCGACCAGGGCCGAGGCCCATGGGGCGCAAGGTCCCTTCGCGCGTGAGCCCAATAGAACCCATCGGTGGGACGGCGGCTGTCACAGCGGAGCGAAGACGATTCGAAAAACCAAACGCAAACTCTCTGGCAATGCGGAATTACAAGGCTATTCTAAAGAGCGCTCACCGCCGCACCCCCAGTTCCCTCGCCCTTTTTCGCATCCTTGGGCCTAGAGGCAGACGAGGACTCCCAGGGCAGCTCCAAAGGCCACGGTGGACTGGCTTGGAAAGAGCCCGTCCATCGAGAGATCCAGATAGCCCCGCACCCGCCCCGTGCCGATCTCCAGGCCGAGGAAGGCCCCGAGGGCCACGGGGCCTATCTCGAAGGTGTCGCGCTCAGTCACGCCTTCGCTCTCTAGCAGCGCCGACAGATACACCGTGCCGCCGCCGATCTCGGCGCCCAGGTAGGGCCTCACAAGACCCGTGAGGAAGTAGTAGCGATAGCGGAGAAGGAGCTGCCAGGAGACGACCGGCGTCACGCTCGTGTCCGAGCGGGCGCGGCCCACCCTCGCCGCCAAGCTCAGCAGGTGCCTGGGACCTAGGTGGTACCCCGCCTCCAGCTGAGCGCCGAGGTAACCCTCCGCGAGCCCGCCTCGATCAATCTCTGCGTAGTGGAAGCTGGCGAAGCCGGTCCTGATGACACCGAAGCCGTAGCTCAACCCCGCGTTCAGGTAGAGCTTGCCCCCTTTCTTCGCCCCGCTCGAGAGGATCCCGAACAGGCCCCGCATGAAGCCCCTGGACCCATTTGTGGACCTTCGGGCCGGGCCATCCTCTGAAGAGCCATCTCCAGGGTCGGCCTCTTTGCCCTGGCAGCCTGAGCCCCCTTGCCTGGAGCAGCCCCAGGTGACGCCGAGCACCCTTGGCTCGGGCGGCGGCGCCGGCCGCTCGGCAGCCCCCTCGAGCGGCGCCTTGCCAGGGACCTCGCCCGGGTAATCTGGATTTTCCTGCCCTCCCTGTCCGTTCTCGCCTGCGCCCGCGCCGCCTGCGCCCGCGCCTCCCGTGCCGCCTGCGCCCGTGCCGCCTGCGCCCGCGCCGCCTGCGCCCGCGCCGCCTGCGCCCGCGCCGCCTGCGCCCGCGCCGCCTGCGCCCGCGCCGCCTGCGCCCGCGCCGCCTGCGCCCGCGCCGCCTGCGCCCGCGCCGCCCTCTGCCCCGCCTGGCCCCGCGCTCAGGCTGCCACCAGCGCCCGATCTGGTCGGCCCCGCGGCTCCTGCGCCCTCCTCACCCGGGATCGCCGCGGCTCGGGCGCCCCCTCTGCCCCTTTCCCGCGCCTTGGCCTCGGCCCGCGCCTTGACCCTCGCCTCGGCCCGCGCCTTGGCCCTCGCCTCGGCCCGCGCCTTGGCCCTCGCCTCGGCCCGCGCCTCGGCCCGCGCCTTGGCCCGCGCTCGAGCCCGGTCGCGCCTCCCAGGCCTCGCCTCTCCCGCTTCCCCCTCCCGAGCCGCGCCTCTTGCCAGCGAGCGGCCCTCTACGTCCAAGCCGCCCCCGAAAAGAAGGGCAGCTAGCAGGACCGCCCCGGCCCGGGCAGGGCTCCCCCGATCCCTCGCTCTTCTCGCCAGGCCCGAACCTGGCGGCCTGGGCCCCATGGCCTCTGTGTAATCACAGCCCATGGCGTCCCCCTAACGCACGAAGCGAGCCACGTGCTCGGCGAAGCGCATGAGCTCGAGCCGAGAGGCGTCGCCGTCCGAGGAATCTCGACCCACGCGCCCCGAGGCCGGGTAGCCGAGGGCCTCCACGAAGCCGTCCCTGTCGCCAGAGACCACCAGCACTCCGAGGATGGTGTTGCTCCGGATGTTGACCGTGTAGGCTGCGAAGCCCCAGCGGTCGAACCGGTGCACCACCAGGAGGTACTTGATGCTAAAGGCCTCGGGGAGCTCCTTCACCAGGGCGACGAGGCCGTCGAGCCGCTTCTTGGCGTCGTCCATCTCGGTCTTTGAGAGCATGCCCTCCATGGCCTTGGGATCTCCCTGGAGAGCGCCGCCGCGCCTGAGCCCGAGGGCCAGGCCCTGGAGCGTGGAGTAGGCGCCCTTGGGAAACAGGCGCGCCAGGTTGGAGCGCCCGAGCAGGAGCTCGGGCCGCATGGTGCGCACCTTCAGCCCCCGATCCAAAAGACCCGCGCTCAGATACCCCTCCAGCTCCGTGAGCTCCGTCCCCTCCGCCTTGGGCGCCCAGACGGTCACGGCGATGCTGGAGCCCTCGGGCACCCGGCCTACCCGCACGCTCCGGTAGGTGAAGCTGCTGGTCGCGCACCCCGGGAGGCCTCCCCAAAGGGCCGCCGCCACACCTACCAGCATGACCGCCTGCCTGATCCCCGGCAGGGCCCGCCCGCTCAAGTGACTCTCGAAACCCTTCATCGCCTTTCTCCTTTCGAGCTGACTGTTGGCTGTCGCTCTTTCCCTGGCCTCGTTCCGGATGCCTCTCCCTCCCAGACTGGCCCCGCTCACTCGGGCCTCGCCGCACTCAGCCTGGCCCTGCCGAGCCGATCCTCGCCTGGCTCGGGCTGACCCAGCCGATTGCCTGAGCGCAGCCGACCCCGCCTCTTCGAATGTCAGGGAACCACAGGGCTCGGACAGTTCCTGTCGCACCAAGAGCTGGCGCCGCTCCCCCGCGGAGAGCGAGACAGGGTGAAGCGCCGCCATTGTTGCGGCGCGCCTAGTCGGAGGAAGAGGCGACGTGCGACAAAGGAGGCCAGGCTGAATGGATCCTCCCTGCCCATACCCATGCGCAGCTCAGGTGATGATGGACCGGGAGCCCCCGCGCCAATGCCCCTGCTCGACGGCGGTGGCCCGGCTGCAGCTCAAATACCCGCCCGAGGGCGGGCTCAGCGGTATCTCTTGGCAGCGGCCCTGGCCTTCTCCGCGATCCACTTCCGGAACTCGGGTGGCCCGAGGACCTCCACCTCGCCGCCAAAGCCGAGGAGCCAGTTGAGGAGCTCCTCGTTCAAGACGAGGTCCGCGCCAAAGCGGACCTCGTCGCCCTCGCGCTTGATCTCGGTGCCCTCGGGCCACTGCCGCTCCAGCTTCAGGTACTCGTAGAGCCGACCCGCAAAGAGCGCCTCGAGCCGGCCGGTCTCGCCCTTGAGCAGGCCCTCGATCCTCGGGAAGAAGGACTGCGGATCCCAGTCCTTGGGATAGACGTATGTTTCGCCCTCGAGCGCCTTGGCCTCGCTCATCCGGGCGAGCATGAAGCAGGTGGGGTCGTATCCAGGCTTGGCGTGATCCACCAGGGCCACGAGATAGAAGGCCCCCTTGTAGAAGATCAAGGAGTAGGGGCGCACCTTGCGAGGGCCCGCCCGGCCCGAGAGGGGGCGGTAGTGGAACTCGAGCTTCAGCCCGCTCGCCAGGGCCAGCACCACCTCGGCAAACACCTCGCCGTCCTCGGCGTACTTGTAGGGCAGAAAGCGCACGGAGTGGAACTTCTGCGCGCTCCACTTCTTGGCCTCCTCCCTGTCCATGGCCTCGGCCTGCCACCAGCAGGTGATCTCGTCGCGCAGCTCGCCGAGGGAATCGGCCAGGTAGCTCCCCTCGTACTGCTCGAGGAGCGACAGGGCCACCTCCAACGAAAGCATGTCGTCCCGGTCGAGCTTCGCCCGGTACTTGCGCTGCTC
>JAVEWA010000756.1:0-3056 GCA_034004785.1 Polyangia bacterium | reverse complement strand
GAGGGGATGGGGACCACCAAGGAGGTGGACGCGGCGTCCGCAAGGGCCCTCGGGCTCACGGTGGGGCCCTTCACCGCCATGAACCTGACGGGGGGCAACCCCATCACCTTCCACGGCCTCGACATGTCCCACGACCGGCTGAACCCCTGGTACCGCTCCCCTGCCCTGATGAAGGCGCAGATGGACAAGGGCGAGCCCTGGGAGGTGCCGGCGAGGGGCGAGAAGATCGAGCTCCCAGCCGAGCAGGAGGCCCGGATCCGGGACGCCATGAGGGGCGCCTACTTCGGGCTGGCTGGCCAGATCCTGGATAGCGGCATCACGAGCCTCGGGGACCTCGAGATGCTGGTGGAGATAGCTCTGGACATGACGCCGCCCCTCAGGCTCATGAACGAGGTCGGCGTCAGGGAGGCTCTCGCCCTCGTGCTCGCCTACGCCAAGACACACCCCGACTTCCCCATACCAGCCTGCATCCAGGAGCAGGCCGCCTCTGGCAAGCCCTGGCCCATCGAGCTCGTGACCCGCAGGGACATCGACGGCGTGGCGGTTGTCACCATCAGGCGCCCCAAGGTGCTGAACGCCCTCAACGAGCAGGTCTTCGCCCAGCTCCGCGCCCACTTCGAGGCCATAAAGACCGACTCCAAGGTGCGCGCCGCGGTGCTCACCGCCTTCGGCACCAAGGCCTTCGTCTCCGGCGCCGACGTGGCCTTCATAAAGCGCATGGACACCCCCGAGGCCGGGGAGCGGGACTCCCAGAGCTCCCAGGGGGTGGGCAACGTCATCGAGTCCCTGGGCAAGCCCACGGTCTGCGCCTACAACGGCCTGGCCTTTGGCGGCGGCAACGAGATCGGGATGTGCTGCTCGGCCCGCCTCATCCGATCGGGCCTGAAGGTCGCCATCGGCCAGCCCGAGGTGAACCTCGGCATCCTGCCTGGCGCCGGTGGCACCCAGCGGCTGCCCCGCCTCATCGGCCTCGAGAAAGCCGCCTGGATGCTCAGGACCGGGCGCCCCATCTCCAGCTCCGAGGCCGTCTCCCTGGGTCTCTGCCGGGAGGAGGTCCCCCCGGAGGGGCTGCTCGACCGGGCCATCGCCCTCGCCCGGGAAGCCGCGGACGGCAAGGTGAAGCTGGATCACGTGGACCCATCCCCCATGAAGAGCCTGCCCGAGGCCCTGCCCGCGCTGGACCTCGGCCACCTGTCCAAGGCCGTGGACGCCATAGTCTGCCGGGCAATCCTCGAGGGCTGCGCCAAGCCCCTCCCCGAGGGGCTCCGCCACGAGTCGGCCATGTTCGCCGAGGTCTGCCGCACCGAGGACATGGGGATCGGCCTGAAGAACTTCTTCGAGAACGGGCCGAGGGCCAAGGCCCCCTTCGTGCACAGGTAGCGCCCGCCTCCCTCAGATGTCCTACCAGACGATCTCGAACTGCACCGTGCGCAGGGCGGCGCGGCGGGCCCTCAGGCGCAGGTCCAGGCTCCCCACGGCGAAGCGCTCGTCCTGGCGGCCGAGGATTCGAAGCTCGGCATAGCCCCATGAGTACTCGTTCAGCCAAGTCTGGGGCACGAGGATCTGGCCGTGCCCAGCAGGGGGACGGCAAAGAAAGACGGCGTTGTCCCAGTCCATGTTCATGTCGAGCCTGACCTGCACCGTGACACCGGGGGCCGCATCCCACGCGATGCGGAAGAGGCCGTTCGAGTCCGGTTGCACCACGCCCTCCCCCAGGGGCTCGAGCAGGGTGGGAGCGGGAGCCAGGGTGAGCCGGCGATTCCCGGCGGGGAGCACGGGGCTTCCGAGGAACACAGCGAGGGCCTCGAGCTCGCCTGGCAGGACCCAGCCGGGGAGACCGAGCTCCGAGCTGGGGCGGGAGTCCACGGAGTAGGATGAGCCGAGCCATGAGATGGAGAAGGCCTCCTCCGAGTCGAAGGCCGACTCGAGACGGACCTCGCCCACGTCGATCTGCTCGGGCTCGGGAGGCAGCGGCGGCGGCCCAGCGCCCCAGAGGGGCGAGGTGAAGTAGATGTCGCACTCCACGTTGTCGTAGGTGACCCGCGTCTCGACGAAGCCTGCTGGCGGGGCCTCTGAGGGCTGGTAGCTCGTGTCGAAGAAAGCCGCGGTGAGCTGGGCCGACATCCCGGGCGAGCCGCTCATCCAGCGCTCGTCCCGGTATTGCAGGGTCCCCCAAACCGACGCCTGGCCCCCGTCCGGCCTCGCGCCGCCGTCCTCGTGAGAGGCCGCGTCGGGGTCCCCGATCCCCGAGTCGCCAGCAGAGCCCACCGCCCTCGAGCCGCAGCCCGATGCCACCGAGCCCAAGACCAAGGCAGCGAGCAGGGCCGCGGCCAGGATCGAACAGTGATACCGTGAAGAGAGCCTTAGCCTTGCCACAGTCACCTCCCTCGGACACCGAGCGCCAGACGCCGGGCGCCAGGACTAGGGCGCCGGAACCAGGACGCCGATGCCCGAGCGCTTCTGGCAGATCATACCGCAGGCGGCCATCCTGCAGAAGAATGAACACCGCGCCCCCCCATGGCGGTCGAGTTCTGCCCATCGTGAGGTTTGTTCTGGGTGCTTAGCCGCCCTTTGGGCGGCGACCGTGCGGCTTCGGACTGACCAAAATGAAGGTCCCGCCAAGGGCGGGACTGCTTCGCACCCTGGGCATCCCTTGCGCGGAGAATCAGGTATTCAGGGAGACGATGCTCTGGCGCGCGCGCCGCCCGCCGCCGGCTCTCCGCGGGCCACGGCGGCCGGCGCGCGCTACTTCCTGCGCCCTACGCCCTATGCAATTCCGGCCTTGGCCTGCAGATCCTCGATTGCCCAGCCGTAGTCGAAGGGCTCGCTCTCCCAGGTGGGTACGCCAGTCGAGGGGGAGAGCTCGACTCCAGGCGGCAGCCACCTCCCGACGAGAGTTTCGACCTGGTCACCAGTCACCGAGGGCATAGGCGGCGAGGCGAGGATCTCGCTGCCCTGGCGGTCCAGGAAGCGGAATCGGCCACCTGATATAGCCTCCACGCTGAAGCCGCCCTCGTGACAAAGGACATGGTGTCGGCGGCAGAGAGGAATCATGT
>JAVEWA010000755.1:0-3057 GCA_034004785.1 Polyangia bacterium | reverse complement strand
CGCGGGCCTTGACGTCTCTTCGCAGCCAGGACACCTGTGCGAGGGGCCCCTCGCCCGAGCCCGGGAGCCAGAGCACCTGGCCGGGCTTGAGCAGGTGGGGCAGGGGCCCGAGGTCGTTCAGGCGGTGGATGAGCCCGTACTTCCGGCCGTCTCCAAAGACCCGCTCCGCGATGCGCCAGCAGGAGTCCCCGGGCTGAACGACGTATTGGCGCTGCCCCGAGCGGGGCTGCGAGAGGGCAGGTTGGCCGAGGAGGAAAACGAGGGCCAGGGGGAGGATGAACCTCGTCATCTCGAGCCTCCCTCTCCGGCCATCTCCAGGATCACGAACTCCACCCGCCGGTTCTTGGCCCTCCCCTCGGGGGTCTCGTTGGTTGCAACGGGGCGCTTCGGACCCAAGCCCTCAGCCACCAGCCGGTCCGCCTTCACACCTTGCTGCACGAGGAAGGCGCGCACCCGGTAGGCCCTTCGAACGGACAGGTCCACGTTCCGCTCGGGGTCTCCCCTGTTGTCCGTGTGGCCCTCGACCCGGGCCTTCTTGATCCGCCAGTTGGCCTTCATGAGCCCGGCGACCTGCCTGAGCACCACGTAGGATTCCGGCTTGAGCTGGTCGCTGCCTCCCTCGAAGTAGATCTTGTCGAGGACGTTTATCTTGCTCCCGGTGACGGTCACCTTGCCCTGCCCCTGGTCCGGGCAGCCGTCTTCGTCCTCGAAGCCGTTCACCGTCTCGGGCTCCATCGGGCACTTGTCGTGCACGTCCGGGATCCCGTCCTTGTCGTTGTCCTGGTCCGGGCAGCCGTCTTCGTCCTCGAAGCCGTCCTTGTCTTCGGGCTCGCCAGGGCAGCGATCCAGTGGAACATGGATCCCGTCCCCGTCCGCGTCCGGATCCGCCGCGGCGATCCGGTCAAAGGCCGAGTCGGCGAGCGGGCCCGGTCTCGGAGGCTGCAATCCCACAGCTCCGGGTTTACGCATGGGCTGCTTGGATGCCGGTCTCGCCAGGTGCGCGCCCGTCGTGCCGGTTGCGGGGGTGGCAGCTCCCATCGAGGGCGGAGATCCGGCACGGCGCGCCGAGGGAGTGGCCTCGGGACGGGCCGCTGCTTTGTAGGGGGAGGACGCCTCGCCGGGAGTTCTCGCAATCTTGCGCCGATGCCTTGCCAGCGCCTCGGTGTAGCCGATGGAAAACAGGACGCGCAGGTCAGGGGCGCCGTAGCCGCCGGTGAGGCCCACGCCAGCTCCCGCTGTCACGACGAGGCCAGCGGGGTGTCTCCAGCGCAGGGCGGCCAGGGCCTCCACCGGGGTCTTGGGGAGCCCCACCCGCGGCTCGTCTCCCAGCTTGCCGAGCCCCATTGCCGCGGCGAGCTCTCCAACCAGGGATAGACGGTAGAGCCGCAGGGGGACCTCGGCGCCGAGGGAGAGCCTCAGCTCGTCGTCCAGCGCAAGGTCCATCAGGACCGTACGCTTCCGGACCCGGTACCCGGCGTTCAGGGCGACGACCAGGCCCGTGGGGTGGCGCCAGTCCAGAATCAGGCTGGGGGTGAAGGTTACCGAGGGCTCGCCCATCAGCTCCCCCCTGCGGCCGGTCGGGACGGAGAGCTCGAGCGCGGCGGCCAGGCCGAACCCACGGAGCCGTCCCTTCGGCAAGAGCAGCCCCTTCACCCCGAGACGCAGGTCCCCGAGGCCCGAGGCCGTGCCCCCATCCCCTGGGTCCGGCCAGTCGTGGCTCGTCTGGGCGAGGACCACGGGCAGCGCCAGGCCCAGCTCCAGGCGACTCAAGAGCCCGAGGCCAAGGCCCAGCTCGGCGGTGGTCCTGTGGGCGATGGGCCTCGTGACGACCTCGTCGCCCATCCGGCCCAGCAGCTCGTTCGAGGCGAAGTGAAACGCCAGGCCTCCGAAGATCTCGAGGTGCCCGAGGCCTTGGGCGGTGTGGCCGCGAAGGAGGGCATCGGGGCTCGGAGGGGCGTGGTGCTGCCCCACGTCCAGGGTTTGCGCCCTGACCGCGAAGCCTTGCGAAACGGTGCCAAGGGCGACGAACAGCGGCAGCAGGTGGCCGGAGCAGCCACGGGTCAGTTGTGATGAGCTGTTTGCCTTGTGGCTTCCCACGCTTCGAGAGTCTCCTTGGATGTTTTGCCGTCCTGGCCTCGCTACTCGGTACCCTTCAGCTCCACCTCTTTGCCCCCCCGCTTTCGGCAAGTGGCGGTGATGGAGCCCATGGCAGGGGACGGTATCACGAACGAGGGTGACCGAACCAGGGTGTGGAGCCCCGCGTGTCGAGCCCTGCGGATTCGAGTGGAGCTCGCACCGAACCGGCCTGGTGCAGGTCCGCGGGGGCGGGTGCGGGACGGAGCCTGGTCGGACCTGGTGGGAGCCTCGCCTTCGGCGCTAGGCTTTGGGCGGGGCGCGGAACAGGGCCGGGTAGGCGAAGCCGGCGATGGCAGCGCCCACGATAGGCGCCACCCAGAAGAGCCAGAGCTGCTCGAGGGCCCAGCCTTGCACGAAGAGCGCTGGACCTGTGGAGCGGGCCGGGTTCACCGAGAGGTTGGTTACGGGGATGCCGATTAGGTGGATCAAGGTCAAGGCGAGGCCGATTGCGATTGGCGCGAAGCCAGCCGGGGCCCGCTCGTCGGTGGCCCCGAGGATGATCATGAGGAACATGGCGGTGAGGATCACCTCTGCCACCAGGGCGGCCATGAGCGTGTAGCCGCCAGGGGAGTGGGCGCCGTAGCCGTTGGCGGCGAAACCACCTAGCTCGAAGCCCGGCTTGCCCGAGGCGATGGCGTAGAGCGCGGCCGCGGCGATGGCGCCTCCGATGACCTGGGCGATTACGTAGTGGGGAAGCTCCTTCGCGGGAAAGCGCTTGGCGGCGACGAGGCCCACGGTCACCGCCGGATTGAGGTGGCACCCCGAGATGTGACCTATCGCATAGGCCATGGTGAGAACCGTCAGGCCGAAGGCCAGAGAAACGCCCACGAACCCGATGCCGAAGCCAGGGAAGCCACAGGCCAGCACGGCAGCTCCGCAACCTCCAAAGACAAGCCAGAATGTGCCGATGACCTCGGCGAT
>JAVEWA010000109.1:0-14175 GCA_034004785.1 Polyangia bacterium | reverse complement strand
CCGTAATCCGCGCGATCTACCCCGGCGCGGTGCTCCGGGGGCAGCAGAACCTGCATAAGCGAGTAGAGGGCGAGGGGTTCGTCTGGGGCGACCTCTTCAGGCTCCAGTTCTCGGATCCGGCCCTCACCATCGTCTCGGTGGACACCCTCAGCGCGAGCAGCGTCTCCTTCACCCTCACGGTCCCCGGCATGACCATGCTCGGAGAGGTGGACGTCACGCTGGTGAACGCCGACGGCCAGACGGCCACGGCCCCCGGCGGCATCCAGGTGCTCGACGAGTTCGACTCTCTGGATCCGAGCCCCAAGCCCAAGGGCTGCCAGACCAGCTCCGACGCCGGCCTTGCCCTCGCCATGATCGGCCTGCTGCTCTTCGTCCTCGGACGAAGGCGGCGATCCTAGGCAGCGGCCCTGGCCGGGGGAGCTCCTAGCCCGCGAAGAGGTGGAAGAGCCAGGCGCCCAGCGCCGCGGCCGCGAGGATCAGGATCACCATGACGCCCGCGACGATCCAGGGGGGCAGGGAGGGCTGAGCCTGGCTCGGGCCAGCGTCCTTTGAGCCCCCACCAGTGGCGCTCGAGGAATGGCCTGCCTGGCGCGAGACTCCCAGGCGCCGCTTCCAGGGGAGGGTGGCCCTGTGGCCGAGCCGGGCGGTGGCTCCCCCCTGCCGCTCCGGACCGGCCGCCGAGGCGGCCCTGGCGGGGAGGGGCACCCAGGTGGGGTCGCCCCAGAGCACGTAGGTGGCCCAGCCCAGGGCGTCCTCTCCCTCCTCCTCCACCACCCGGAGGCGGGCCGCCCTCAGAGCCGCGCCCATGTTGGCGCCCCGCCCGAGGGCGTCGTAGAAGTGCGCCGCCACCCTCGCGCCTATGCCGTCCACCAGCTCCCACTGGGTGCCCACATAGAACCTGGCGCCCGACAGCAGGAAGGCCCCGGCCAGCCCTAGGACCCGGCCCTGCCGGTCCCTCTCCCAGGGCCCCTCGACGCCAGTCTGGCAGGCGTTCGAGAACACCAGGAACGGCATCGGCCGGGCGGTGCCGAGCTGGGCGATCTCCTGGGCGGTGAGCTTGCCGTCGGGCAGGAGCCAGCCGGCTCCCCCGGGCTCCTTGGGATCGTAGTCGGCGTGGCCCGCGAAGTGCACTATGTCGTAGGACTTGAGGGAACGCCGGACCGATTCCAGATCCTGGGCGCGCAAGAGGCGCACCGAGAGCATGTCCCTCTTCGGGTCGAGCGCCGTGACGAGCCCGTTACACTCCTCGTCGAGCCGATCGAGGTCCCCCCTCGTATCGGAGCAGATCACCAGCATCTTGAGGGGAGCTTGCAGCTCTAGGGGGCGCCAGACCGTGGCTTGGGCCTGCCAGTCCGAGCACAGGAGCCGCCCGAGGTCGAAGCGCCGGCAGAGGAACTGCTCTCCGTCGTAGAGCAGCTCCCAGGGGATGCTGGCGAGCTCCTGGTCGATGGAGACGCTGAGGCTGCCCATCGTTCCCCTGAGCCGCGCCCCGAGGGCGGGCGGCAGGAGGATCCTGTGGAGCTCCTCGCCCGCCTGCTTCAGGTTCCCGAGGTTCGCCCCCGAGAGGGTGCGAGCCCGGTTGGCCCGCTCCAGGCTCGAAAGGAGCTCGGCCGAGAGCTCCTCGATGCGCTCGGGCGCGTAGGGCAGCAGGTATCGCCGCCCGAGGGGCATGCGCTCCTCGACGACCCTCAACGTAGTACCCGAGATGGAGAAGCTCAGCCGCACCTCGAGCTACCCCTTCCCCAGGCCCCGGATCCGCTCAGCAGCCTGGGCGATCCGCTCGTCTGGCGCGGTGAGGGAGAAACGCACGTAGCCCTCCCCGCCCGGGCCGAAGGCCGTGGCGGGCGTGCAGACCACGCCGGTCTTCTCGAGGAGCACCGTGGCGTAGGAGACCGCGCTGTGCCCCTTGGGCACGGCCACCACCACGTAGAAGGTCGCGGGCATCTCCACCGCCTCGAACCCGGCGTCCCTGAGGCCCCCGACGAGGACCGAACGTCGCTTGCGGTACACCTCCCGCAGCTCCTCCACCGGGCCCCAGGGCCCGTCGAGAGCAGCGATGGCCGCCTCCTGCACCGCGCCGAACACACCAGAGTCCACGTTGGTCTTCACCGTGCCGAGGGCCCCCACTATCCAGTCCCTGCCCGCGGCAAAGCCCACCCGCCAGCCAGTCATGTTGAAGGTCTTGGAGAGGGAGTGGAACTCGATGACCCGCTCCCGGAGCCGAGGGATCTCGAGGGCCGACATGGGGGGCTCTCCCTCCAGCCAGATCTCGGCGTAGGCCGCGTCCGAGGCGACCACCAGGTCGTACTCGGCGGCAAAGGCGGCGAGCTCCTCGTAGAAGCTCCGGGGGGCCACCGCGCCGAGGGGGTTGTTCGGATAGTTCACCCAGATCAGGCGAGCCCTTCGCGCCACCTCCGAGGGGATGTCCCCGAGGCGCGGCAGAAACCCGTGCTCCCGAAGGAGGGGCATCTCGTGCACCTCGGCCCCGAGGAACCTAGCGCTGGAGGCATACACCGGGTAGGCCGGGGTGGGCACGAGCACGGCGTCCCCGGGATCCAGGATCGCCAGCGCCAGGTGCGCGATGCCCTCCTTGGTGCCGATCAGGGCCACCACCTCCTTGGCCGGATCGAGCCTCTGACCGAAGCGCCGCTCCATGTACCTCGCGGCGGAGGCCCTGAGCTCCAGCGACCCGCGATAGGATGGATAGCGGTGGTTCGGCGGCCGCCGGAGGGACTCGGCGAGGGCGTCCTGGATGTGCTCTGGGGTGGGCAGGTCAGGATCCCCTATGCCGAGATCTATCACGTCCACTCCGGCGGCTCTGGCCGCCGCCTTCTTCCGATCGATGTCCTCGAAGGGATAGGGGGGCAGATCCAGGAGTCTCTTGGCGAGGCGGGGCTTGCTCATCTTCGTGTCGCTCCTCTTAGTCCGGGGCCGGAGCATACTTCGACCGGGCCCCAAGGCCAAGCCCACGAGGAAAGCCTGCACTGCACCCCGCCATGACCCGGCTTGCCTCTCCCAGGGGCTCCGTGGTAACCGTCCTGGATTCTCGATTCCCTATGGAGACCACCAATGAACCTGAACCGGTCCTGGAGAGCCTTGGGGCTGCCATTCTCGGCCTCCATCGCCCTCCTGCTACTTCCCTCTTGTGTCTCGGGCCAGGATGCCCGCGAGGAGTCGGACCGCGTCGTGAGGGCGGAGCGCACCCAAAGGGTAGCCCGCGGATCCGAGTCGAGGCATCTCGCGCCCTCCTCCATCTCCGAAGCAGCGAAGCCCGCCCGAGCGGGCGTGGCGCCAGCCGAGGGATTTTCGAGGCTGATCCCCTGGGGCCAGGGCGAAACCAGCGTGGGCCTCAGGCCGACGGCGCCCCTGCCAGAGTCGGTGCCCGAGGGCCCGAGCGCCATCGCGGTGGCCGAAGGGGGGGAAGTCCTCGTCCTCGACCGGCTCAAGGGCAGGGTGCTGGAGGTGACGAGGGGTGGAGTGACCCAGGTGGCCGCCGCGCCGAGAGACGCCGAGGACCTCGCGGCAGGGCCGGGTGGCGTGATCGGCCTCCACAGCCCCCTCCGCTCGCGGGTGTTTCTGCGCCAGCTCTCGGGTGGGACGGACCTCGGCGAGCTCGGAGTGCCGCGGGAGCTGCGCCTCGTGCGGGGTGTTGTCATCGGCGCCACGCGAGAGGTGCTCGTGCAGGACGCGCACCAGGAGACCTACCGCATCGGTAGGCCAGGGTCGGCTCTCGAGCTGCCAGCGGTCTTGCACTCCAAGCGGGAGGGCGAGTGGCTCCTCGGAGACGGACGCGGCCTGGCCCTGAGGCGCCATGGGGACGGCCGGGCAGAGCTCCTGGTGCTCAGACGAGGCCCCCATGCCCCCGTGGAGCTCCGGCGCTGGCTGCCGGGCGAGGTCCTCGCGGCGCGAATCATAGGCCTCGCATCGGGCATCGCCTGCCTGCGGCTCGAACGGGCCAGGCCAGATCACGGGCCTCGGATCTCGGTGGACCGCGAGGCCCTCTGCCTGGAGGTGCTTGACGGCCGCGAGATCTTCAGGCGCGCCCTGCCCGACCCGGCGGCCTCGCGCTACCTGCCCAGGCGGGAGCTGGCCCTCGGGGGCGCTCCCCTCCGCCTGGCCTTCATGAGCCCGCGGGAAGATGGGCTGCAGGTGGAGCTCTGGCCCCTGCCAGTGAGTGGAGCGAGCCTGGCCTCCGCGCCCGGGGAGGTGCGGCGATGAGACGGTCTGGCCCCGCCCTCCTCCTTGCCACGGTCGTTGCCGCTGCGGCCACGGCTGCCTCGGCGCCCGCAAGGGCCATCACCCGCGAAGAGGTGATGATCCGCTCGAGGGCCTACGCCTTCCACCCCTGGCGCTGCACCTCGGCCAACCTGTCGGCGAGCTGCGCTGCGAGCTACGAGAGCATCTACGTGCCGGGCGACTACCTGGGCCTGCCATACGACTGGGGCGGCTACATGAGCCTCTTCCGCTTCGACCAGGAGATCGCCCAGGGCTACGGCGCTGGCTCCTACGCGAGCGACGGCATCCTCGACTGCACCTCGGGCCTGGACTGCTCGGGCTTCGTCTCCAGGGCCTGGGGGGTGGGGCACTACACAACCTCCTCCATCCCCGACATCTCCGACGCCATCTCTCAGTCCCAGCTCCTCGCGGGCGACGTGCTGAACCAGGCAGGCTACCACGTGGTCCTCTTCTCGCACCTCCTCGGAAACGGAGAACCGGCCCTCTACGAGGCCGTGGGCCCCAACGTGCACTACTCGCTCCTCGGCGGCTGGTCCTGGGTGCAGGGCTACACGCCAAGGAGATACCAGGGCATCACGGGCACCACGGCCGGGGATCCCGCGGGCACCCCGGTGAATCCCATCGTGATCGGCTCGCTGCCCTATTCGGACTCCCGCGACACCTCCCAGTCCCCGAGCAGCCTGCTCGACGGTTGCGGCGCGGCGCCTGGCACAAGCGAGTCCGGGCCCGAGTACGTGTATCAGGTGACCTTCACCCAGCCGGGGCAGCTCACCGTGAGCGTCTCCGACGACGTGGGGGTGGACATCGACGTGCACCTTTACACCTCCATGAACACGAGCGACTGCGTGGCCAGGCACGACTCAACCTTCACCCACGCCGTTGACTGCGGCACCTACTACATCGTGGCCGACACCTATGCCGAGGCCTCCAACGCCGGGCCCTATCAGCTCACGGTCACCTTCGCGCCCTCGGGCGCAACCTGCGGCCAAGGTCCGCCGGCCTACGACTTCGAGGGCGCGCTGGGAGCTCCCTGCGCCTACAGCGGCAACCCGAACCTCCCCTTCTGCAACGAGAACCTGGGCTCCGAGGTCTGCCTCTACTCGAGCACCAGCTCCTTCTGCTCCAAGGCCTGCGCGGTGGATGCAGACTGCACGGCCAGCTTCGCGGGGGGCTGCTGCGAGGACATCGGCGGCGGCGAGTCCTACTGCCTAACCGCGGCCCTCTGCCCGGTTGGCCCAGGACCTGACGCCGGAGTGCCCGGGCCAGACAGCGGGACGCCCGGGCCAGACAGCGGCTCGCCAGGGCCGGACAGCGGCTCGCCAGGGCCGGACAGCGGCTCGCCCGGGCCAGACAGCGGCTCGCCCGGGCCAGACAGCGGCTCGCCCGGACCGGACAGCGGCTCGCCTCCGGGGCCGGACGACCCCGGCGGCTGCGGCTGCGCGAGCTCGGGCTCTCACCCCAAGACAGGCCTGCTCTATTTCTTTGGCGCTCTCGCCCTCCTCCTACTGCTCGCCCGCCGCCGACGTCTCGCCCTCGAGACGCGCTAGGCTTCGTAAGCGCTCCTACCACTCGATTTTGGCGTGAAATCCCCGCGCCGATCCCCTAAGCTCGGCTCATCCAAACATGGGCGCCTAGGCGCACCAAGGACTATGGAGGCCAGGATGAAACGCACGATCCTCTTGCTCGCGGGCCTTGCCCTCGCCCTGTCGGGCGCCCCTAGCTGCAAGAAAGTCATGAAGAAGGTCACCAAGGAGGTGAAGAAGCAGACCTCCGGGGACTCGAGCGACATGTCGAGCGGCGGAGGCGGAGGTGGGGGCAGCGAGCTGTCTCCCGAAGAGGAGAAAGACCGCCAGCTCTCGATGAAGCTCCAGCCCTACATAAAGATGACCAACCAGTTCACCGGCAGGGTGTACGACTCCAGAAACCGCTACGCCTCCTGGCTCAAGGACTTCGAGAAAGGCCCCACCTGCAAGGAGCGCCACGTCTACGGCCTCTACACCATCTCCGAAGTGGAAGGTGCCCTCAAGGAGGTGGAGAAGGTGCAGGGAAGCGAGCCCAAGCTCCAAGATCTGGAGGAAGGCGCGGTCAAGTACACGAGCGGCCTCAAGAAGCTCTTCCCGCTCCTGAAGAAGGCAGACCGCTACTACCAGCAGGGAGACTACAAGGAGGACGGCTGCAAGCAGGCAAAGGAGCTCCACCCCGAGCTGGTGGCGGCCTGGAAGGAGTTCGAGGAGGGCGACAAGCTCCTCGGCAAGGCCATCGAGAAGTACAACACTGGCCTGCACTACCGCCTGCTCGACCGCATCGGCAAGCAGTTCGGCAAGACGAGCGACCGCTACTATCACAAGAAGGTGACCCTGGACGCCAGGGCCCTCCTCATGCTGCTCCGCTTCGAAAGCCGGGAGAAGGAGCCCAACCACGAGAAGATCGCCACCGAGGTGAAGGCCTTCGACACCCTGGTGCAGGAGATGGAGGAGAACACCAAGGGCAAGAGCTCCCTGTCCTGGTTCCAGAGCTCCTCCAACGCCTACGTGCAGGCCGCCAAGGAGATGATGCGGCACATGAAGGAGGGCAAGAAGTTCTCGAGGACCGAGCAGAACTGGATCGCGCGCGGAAGTGGCTGGATGGTTCGGGGCTCCTACGACGCCGTGCTCAAGAAGTTCAACGATCTCATTGACAAGAGCAACTCCGTCAGGTTCTAGCGCCCGCCCGCCCGCGATCCCTCGGCCCCCTCTCGGTTTCCCCTCGCAGCGTCCCCGCGCCCTCACGATATTGCAGTGGGGCCGCATGTGGCGCCATGCCTGGCCCATGCCTGGCACATGCCTGGCCCATGCCTTGCCCCGCCCGGGCATGCGGCATATCCTGGGCCCCGCATGAGGCGACCTAGGACAAGACCGCTGGGGCCCATCTTCTTCGGCGTGGCCCTGGCGGCCCTGGCGGCCCTGGCGATCCACTGGGTCAACCTGCTCTGGCGCCACGAGCGGACCGGTATCTCGGCAAGGGAGCACGCTCTTCATCTGGCGGCCGAGCGGCAGGCGGGTAGCCTGGGCAGGGAATCCCAGCCGCCGCCTCTCGGACGGATCCCGGGCGCTTCGGATCTGGAGGTGGTGCCCATGGACCAGGCCGGGGCCAAGGTCGGCGCGGTGAGGCTGTACCCGCGTTTTGGCCACCTCGGGGTCCGGGCCCGCTCGGAGGTCGTCTCCGAGCTGAGGGACCGGGAGCGGCGCCGGACGGTGATGATCGTGGGCGAGGGCGCGCTCGCCCTCTTGATGCTCGGGATCCTGCTCGTGATGCTCTGGCGCCTGCTCCTCGTCGAGCGGCAGCGGCGCCGCGAGATCGAGGAGTTCATCCTCTCGGTCAGCCACGAGCTGAAGAGCCCCCTCGCCGGGATCAAGGCCTTGCTCGGCACGATCCAGCTGGGCTACATTCCCGAAGATCGCCTGCCGGAGTACCTGGAGATGGGGCTCCGCGAGGCCGATCGGCTGGAGCACCTGGTGGAGAACCTCCTCATGGCGAACCGGATCCGCCGGCGACTCCTCGAGGTGGATATGGGGCCCGTGGACCTGGAGACCTTCCTCGGAGACTTCCGCAGGCACAGGGAGAAAGTGCTGCCCGAGAGGAGCGGGGGCTTCTCCCTGGACGAAGCCGGAGCCCGGGGGATCTGGGTAATGGCCGATCTCGACAAGCTCCGGGTGGTGTTGGAGAACCTCACTGACAACGCCTTGAAGTACTGCCCGGACGGAGAAGTGCGGATCGTCGTGGAGCCGAGCGACCAGTGGGTTGCGATCCAGGTCGAGGACCAGGGCGTCGGCTTCAGGGCGGACGAGGCCGAGGCCCTCTTCGAAGGGCACCGGCAGAGCCCCTCAACGAGCGGCGCACTGGTGCACGGCACGGGCCTCGGCCTCGGCATCGCGCGCCACCTGGCGAGAGCCATGGGCGGCGACGTCACGGCTCGGAGCGATGGGCCCGGGAAGGGGAGCCGCTTCTCGGTGCGCCTAGCCAGAACAGCAGCCCCTGCCGGAGGAACCTCCGGCCCTAGCCCGGGGACGAAGCCGACCGGGAGCGTCGAGCGTCCAGGTGTGGTTATCGAAGGGAGCAAGCCATGACCAGGCTGCTCCTCTGCGAGGACGACCGGCTCATCGGCGAGATGGTCAGGCTGAACCTCGTGCAGCTCGGTTACGAGGTCACCTGGCTCAGGGACGGCGCCGAGGCCGAGCGGGAGATCCGGCGGCCCGGCTACGCCCTGGCGCTCCTCGACGTGAACCTGCCGGGCTGCTCGGGCTTCGAGATCGCGCGAAGCGCCAGGTCCGATGGGCTCGAGCTGCCCATCCTCATGCTCACCGCCCGCTCGGACACCGCCTCCAAGGTGACCGGCCTGGACTCCGGAGCCGACGACTACCTCACGAAACCCTTCGACCTGCCAGAGCTCGCGGCCCGGGTCCGGGCGCTTCTTCGCCGGGCAGGGGCGGGGCCCCTCCAGGACGCCGACCGCCTGCTCGGGCTCGGCCCCTTCAGGGTGGACCTGCAGAGCGGCGAGGCCGAGACCCTCTCGGGCCCGGCCACCCTGCCGCCAGACGAGCTCGGCCTGCTCACGCTGCTCTCGAGGAGGCGCGGCCAGGACCTGGCCTCGCACGAGCTCCTGGAGGAGCTCCTCCTGGCCCCCAACTGCCCGGCCTCGGCCGAGGCCCTTAGAGACACCATCGCCCGCCTCAGGGCGCGGTTCGAGCCGGATCCAGAGCGGCCCCGGCACTTCCGCGCGGTGAGAGGCGGCTATCGCTTCGAGGCTTGAAGATGCCCTTTCCGACCCATCGCCCAAGAAGGCTCCGGGAGTCCGCGCTCACGCGCGACCTCGTGAGAGAGACGCGCCTCGGCGCCCACGACCTCATCTACCCCCTCTTCGTCATAGAGGGTACGGGCCAGCGGGTGCCCATCGCGACCCTGCCGGGCCAGGATCGTCTGTCGGTGGACCAGCTCGTGGAGGAGTGCCGCAGGGCCGCGGACCTCGGCATCAAGGCCGTGCTGCTCTTCGGCATCCCGAACGATGGGGACAAGGACGAGCAGGGGAGCGCCGCCTGGGACCCTGGCGGCATCGTTCAGCGGGCGATCAGGGCCATCAGGTCATCTGGCCTCCCCCTGCTGGTCATCACGGACGTGTGCCTCTGCGAGTACACCTCCCACGGCCACTGCGGGCTGGTGAGGGACGGCCGCGTGCTGAACGATCCCTCCCTGGAGCTCTACTGCAAGATGGCCCTATCCCACGCGGCCGCGGGGGCGGACTGGGTGGCGCCCTCCGACATGATGGACGGCCGGGTCGGGGCCATCCGGCGGGCCCTGGACGAGTCGGGCCATGGCCAGCTCCCCATCCTGGCCTACTCCGCCAAGTACGCCTCGGCCTTCTACGGCCCCTTCCGCGATGCCTGCGGCAGCGCCCCGGCCTTCGGAGACCGCCGGAGCCACCAGATGGACCCAGCCAACGCAGAGGAGGCGCTCCGGGAGATCGCCCTCGATCTGGAGGAGGGGGCCGACATCGTGATGGTGAAGCCGGCCCTGGCGTACCTGGACATCATCCGCCGCGCCAAGGAGCGCTTCGGGGTGCCCCTGGCGGCCTACAACGTCAGCGGCGAGTACGCCATGATCGAGTTCGCGGCGAGGGCAGGCGCTGGGGATAGGGAGCGCCTGGTCATGGAGGTCCTCACCAGCATCCGGCGGGCCGGGGCCGACCTGATCCTCACCTACCACGCTCCGCTCGCAGCGGAGCTCATCGGAGGGAGCTGAATCCATGCTGTGGGGAATAGACTTCGAGGAGCTCTGGGCGCTGCCGCTCGTAAAGGCGGTGGCGATCACCCTGGGCGCGGCCCTCGGGGGCCTCATCTTCAACCAGGTGATCTCAAGAGTGCTCTCGCTCGTTACGTCCAAGACCAGGACGGACATGGACGACCGCATCTTGAAGGCGCTCCACCGCCCCATGTTCTGGACCATCACCCTCATCGGAGCGGCCTGGGCCATCACGGTCCTCGGACCCAACAAGACCGCCTACTACTACATCGTAGGGGTCATCAAGACCGTTGCGGTGGTGCTCTGGACCACGGCGCTCTTCAGGGTCGGCACCATCTTCCTCACCTGGCTCTCGAGCAAGGCGGGCAGCCACGCCATCGTCCAGCCCCGGACCATCCCCCTCTTCGACATGGGGGTGAAGGTGGTGGTCACGGCGGCCGCCATCTACACCTTCATGCTCTCCTGGAACATCAACGTCACGGGCTGGCTCGCCTCGGCCGGCATCCTTGGCCTGGCCATCGGCTTCGCGGCCAAGGACACCATCGCGAACCTCTTCGCCGGGGTGTTCATCCTCGCGGACGCGCCCTACAAGCTCGGTGACTACGTGGACTTCGCCTCTGGGGAGCGGGGAAAGGTGGTGGAGATCGGCATGCGCTCCACGCGCATAGTCACGAGGGACGACATCGAGATAGTGGTTCCCAACTCCGCTATCGCCAACGGCATGATCGTAAACGAGAGCGGAGGCCCCTCCATCGCCAGGCGGATCAAGATCAAGGTGGGCGTGGCCTACGGCAGCGACGTGGACCAGGTGAAGAGCGTGCTCCTAGCGGTGGCCGAGGCCGACCCCGGCGTGCTCAAGGAGCCGGCGCCGCGGGTGCGCTTCCGCAGCTTTGGCGACTCGGGCCTGGACTTCGAGCTCCTGGGCTGGATAGAGCACCCAGAGATGAGGGGCCGCGTCACCGACAGCCTCAACACAGCCGTGTACAAGGCCTTTGGTCGCGAGGGCATTCAGATCCCCTTCCCACAGAGGGACGTCCACATCATCTCCGCGCCCGCCGCTGCTCGGGTGACCGCGCCCGTGAAGAACGGCGAGTCCGCGCCGGGAGGAGCTTCCAAGGAGGGCGCCAAGGGCTAGCCTCCACCCTAGGCTCTTCCTTGGATCGCCTCGATTCTCCCATCCGGGCATCAAGGAGACCCGCATGACTCGAGCCAGATCCGAGCCCGTCACCCTCGAGGTGCCTGGCTCCAGCGTCCCTGTCACCGCCGTGCACACGCCGCCGGTCCCCCAGAGTGGATCGCCAGGGATTCAAGTCGTCTTCCTCCTCGGCCACGGCATCGCCAACGACCGGGAGAGCCCGCTCCTAGTGGGCTACCTCGAGGGCCTCGCCCTCCACGGCGTCCGCGGCCTCAGGTTCAACTTCCCCTTCAAGGAGCGCAAGGAGCCCGCGCCAGATCCGCGGGACCTCCTCTTCGCCACCCTGGACTCGGTAATCGGCTGGGCGAGGGGCCGCTTCGGGCCCGAGGCCCTGCTGGTGCTCGGAGGCAAGAGCCTCTCCGCCCGCGTCTCCGCCTCCCACCAGGCCCGCTTCGGCCGGGCCCAGGCCATGGCCTACCTCGGCTATCCCCTGCACCCGCCGGACGACAGGGGAAAGCTTCGGGGCGAGGACCTCCAGAAGATCCCTGTGCCCCAGTACCTGGCAGTGGGAGACCTGGATCCCTTCTGCGACCTCGACCTGCTGTCGCCCATCCGCGAGGCCATCCAGGCCCCCTTCCACCTGGAGGTCATCGAGGGCGGCGACCATGGCCTCGGCGTGGACGAGGGCGCCGACCCCGAGCGGGCCGCGGCCGTGCTGGATCGCCTCGTTTCCACCACCAGGGTCTGGATCGACGCCCAGCTCCGGCCCGGGCCCTAGGAGCTGCAATCTGACGGGCAGGTATCCACGGTCTCGTCCGGCGGATCGCAGGTGCCGTTCCCGCAGTCGGCCAGGCCCGCGCAGTCGATGCAATTACCGTCGTTCTCCCCACGATCCGGCTCGCATTCTTCGTCTTCGTCGCAGATAGGGTCGTCGCAGTCCTCGGGACAGGTGCCCATCTCCCAGTCGGCGCAGAATCCATCCCCGCAAAAGAGATTGCCGCCGCAGTCCGAAGGGCAGCTCGCCGGACCTTCTACGAGCCAGTTGCAGTAGCCGTCCCCGCACCGGACTCCTTCGCAGTCCGCCGGGCAATCTCCACCGAGCTCCGAGGCGTCGCATTTCCAGTCGCCGCACTCTATCGGTTCAGGGCACTCACCTGGGCAGGTCGCCTGGTTTTCGTAGATGTCGCACTCGCCGTCGCCGCATCTCACGTTGTTGCAGTTGTCGGTCTCGAGCCGGCAGTAGGGATTGCAGATCAGGTTGCCGCCGATGAAGCCAAAGTCGCCGCAGGTGAGCCCGGCAAAGTCAGAGCCATCGCAGGTCTCGAGGCCCTCGACGAAACTGTCGCCGCAGTCGGTCAGGACCTCCTGCACCACGAGGGTGCAGGAGGAGAAGAGGGCAAGGCCCGCGAGCGCGCACCCAAGGAGCGCCAGAGCGTTCGGTTTGCAGTGGGGCTGTCTCATGAGCAGATCCTCCGGAGAGCCTAGAACCGGCCCGTGAGCACCAGACCGCAGCCACCAGGGCCGCAGGAGGGGACCAGGGTCGCCGAGGGGCGCTCGGCCTTCCGGCGCTTCTCGTAGATCACCGTCACCACGACGGTGGTGAGGACCGCCGCTGCCCCGAGGACGAGCAGCGAGTCGGTGACGCGGGCGAGGCGCTTGGCCCGCTCGAGCTCGGAGGGGATTCCGTTGTCCACGAAGTCCTTGTGGCTCGCCAGCGCCGCCACGCCGGTCATGGAGCCCAGCACGCCGAGCACCACGGAGCCGCCGAGCCCGGTCCAGAACCACCAGGTCTTGTGGAAGGGCTTTCTCGGAGCTGGCGGGACCTCGTCGGGAGGCACCTGCGCCGCATTGCGAGCGGGCTCCCCGGGCCGAGAGCCCGCCCGGCTGGGATCATCTCCAGGCGGCGGCGAGGCGCGGCGGCCAGGGTCCCTCGGGGGAGGAGTCACCCGCCGCGTGCCCTCTCTCGGAGGAACCGCCGCGGCGCTCCCTGGCCTCGGCGTCAGGGAGAGCTCGAGCATGGAGATCTGGCCAGGAGCCACCGTGACCGTGCGGTGCACCTTTTCGAAGCCGGCCTTCTCGATGTACACCAGGTGCTGGCCCGCCGGCACGGGCAGGATGGCAGGGCTCGTGGCAGCCACCGGGCCTGAGAAGCGGTCCAGCCTTATGGAGGCTCCCTCGGGTCGGGTGATCACCGAGATCCTGCCCATCTGCTGCGCGGCGGCCCTGGCCTCCTCCATCTTGGCCTTGGCCTCCTTGATCCTGAGGTTCACCTCGGCCTTGTTGGGCGCGCCCGGGGCCTCGGACAGATAGAGCTGGTAGAAGAAGAGCGCGCGCTCCCACTCCTTGAGCTGCCGGTGGCACTGGGCGATGTTGAAGATGAAGGCCGGGTGCCTAAAGTGCTGCTGGGCGGTCTTGTACTCCCCGAGGGCCTTCCTGAAGTCGCCCTGCTGGTAGAAGAGCTCCCCCCTCTCGAAGTGCTTCTTGGCCAAGGCCTTGGGGTCGGCGGGCGCGGCGCTCGAGAGCCGGACGCCCGAGCCCAGGACAGGGGCCACGAGAGTCACCAGGGCCAGCAGGGCAACTGTCGAAAAACTTCTCATGATGCAATCCTCGAGGCGAGTGTTGCGGCTCCGCCCATGGGCCTAAAGAGGCGGCTTCAGGGTGCCCTCTCCGGCGGTGAACATGGAGGCTGGGCGAGGCGGCGGATCCATGGACGCGCCGTGGCGGGGCTCGGGCCTGGAATGCCCCCTTGGCCGGTGCCCCGGCTTGCGCGGCTCCAGATCCAGCTCCACGGTCTTGTCGGAGGTGGCCAGCAGGCTCTCGGTCTGGTCCAGAAAACCCTCTTGGAAGGCCCGAAGAGACACCCGCTCGCCCTCCTTCACCTCCAGGTCGAAGGGCACAGTCTTTTGGAAGGAGGGCTGCCCGGCCACGATGACCTCTACCCGCACCTTCTCCGGCTTGGCCCTCACCCGCAGCGCGAAGATCTTGAGCCCGGCTTCCATCGGGCCTGTCGGGCCCACCGGGTCCATCGA
>JAVEWA010000754.1:0-3060 GCA_034004785.1 Polyangia bacterium | reverse complement strand
CGGGCTCATGTCGCCGTCACTGAGAACAAACGGGCAGGCTTTGTGTGGACGGTGGCCCGGCGCGATCCCAACGACGGACACCTTGTGGACCGCACGGCCTATGCCCGGATCTTTGCCTTGGACTTCGACTGGCCACTTAGCGGCGACCTCTGGCTCGGAAGCGTCCCTTCCAACCCCTTCGATCCGGGCCGAAGCGTGCATCCTCGCATCTGCGCTTCGAACGGTTCCTTTGTCGTGACCTACTCGTCTGGGGCGAGCCTCAAAGCCCGCAGGATCAGCGAGCAGGGCTCTCCCATTGGCAGCGATATGACGGTGGCTGTATCGGACGCTGCTCATCCACAGGAGCTGGCGTGTTTTCCCGATGGGTCCTTTGCTGTCGTCTTCTACGACGATGCCTCGCTCCGGCTCCAGGTGATCGACGCCTCGGGCAGCCCGGCCTTTGCCAATCCGGTGGAGGTGTCCACGGGGACCTACCCCGCAACGGGGGAGCTGTCCGAGGGGACTTTTGCCATCGCGGCGAGCAAGGATGGCAGCTTGAAGGTCACCCACCTGGGTCACACATCCAACGACCTCGGGATCTGGCTTCGCTCCTACTCGGCCGGCTTCATCTGGGAAGGCGGCACCGAGCCTAGTCCCGTGCTGATCTATGATCCCCAGGCTGAGACAGAGCCAAGCTGGCGACCGGCAAGACTGGATATAGCAACGCATGGCTCCACGGTTGTCATCGCTTGGCGTGAGGACAGCTTACAGCTTTATCGCACCGCGAGAATCCGCGCCCTGAGGGTGAACACCGCCGTGACCCCATTCTCAAGGCTCTTCTGGACGGCCCCTGATTTGCAGAGCCACGAGCCAGTGCTGAGCAGTCGGTTCGAGGATCTAGTCCCCATGTATATTGGGTTAGATCAGCCCGCGCCTGAATACAATCGTATTTCCGTGTCGCGACCTGACCCTTCAGGGCAATTCGTCATCACCTGGACAGCGCAGACTGGGTTTTTCGAACCGATCTATGGCTACCCGAGCGTGAACGTCGTACTGCGACGGTTCAACGCCGAGGGAGGGGCCCTGCCCGTGGGTCCCGACATGGACAACGACGGCGTGCTGAACCAGTACGACTGCGATCCGCTCAACCCCTACCTCCGCCACGATCTCGACAAGGACAAGGTTTGCGACGATCTCACCGGAGGCACCGAGGCCGAATGCGAGGACGCATGCCGTCGAGCCTACGCCCCACGGTCCTCGGTGGACGCTTGCATCAAACGCTGCCAGACCCTGGACAACTGCCCCTGTCGACCGGGATCCTGCCCAGGCGCCGACTCGACGGATCTCATTCGCGCCAACCTGGTGGGCCTCACCTACTGCAAGCCCTACCGGGATTGCATCGAGCAACTCCCCTTCTGGACACCGGATCCGCTGACGGCTCCCCCAGAGGAGCTTCCGGACTGCGATGCCCTGCACGCAGCGGATCTACAGCGCTGCCACGACTACTTCGCCAACCCGGGACAGCAGGACGGCAATGGAAACGGCATGGGAGACCGCTGCGAGTCCCGTCCCCAGGCCCATGTAGTCCGCTTCCGGTCCTCCCGGATCGGGCGGGCGGTGGGCAACACCATCCCCTCGGGCGGGTGCATTGGCGACAGCTACGAGGTGGAGGTGACGTTGGAGGGCGGGCAGACGGTCCTCGGACCGAAGCCGACTTACGGTTCCGTCAACCAGCGAACCGCGCTGGGAGCCTGTGGGTGTGCGGATCCACTGCTCTCGAGCTGCATTGACGAAACTTGTCCAGAGGGGGATGAAAGAGACAGAGATGGCTATCTCGCCTGGGAAGGGGTCCAGGCCGTCCAGGCTCTGGGCAAGCCCAACGTAACCGCGGCCGAGGGACCGCCCAAGCTCGACGACGCCGAGCCATCGGATCCGCTCTTCACCATCAACAAGCACCAGGAGTTCAACCACGATCCGGGCGGAAACCGCCATTACTATGACTGGCGATGGCTGGACTACGTTAAGGAGTCCCTCTCCGGCAAGCAAGCCAGGGTCCGGATCGCCTGGCAGGATCCGGCCCTCTCGAGCTACCACTACCGCGACGACCCGGCCAATTCGCTGATCGCCTACTCCACTGACTGGAAGCTCATGGAGCAGTTGTGCGACAAGGGTGTGGAGCCGCTCTTCGTTGGCATAGACAAGCCCGAGCTCCACGTCCGGCCCCAGCCCCGCCAGACCTTCCGGCCCCACCCCTACCCCTTTGCCCTGAAACCCGGCCTGCAGCCCGGAGAGCCCGTGCTGGTGGCCTACCGGGAGGGCATGCGGGAGGAGCGGGTCGAGCCCCTGCGCTATGGCCCGAGCACCTCGGCTCGCCTCACGGAAACCGACTCGACCCTCACTGCGGCGCACCTCTCCACCGATCTCTTCGGTCTCGACCTCGGGGAGGCGGACGTAGTCTTCCGGTTCGGTGGTGTCAAGGACGGAGCCGGCTTCTCGAACGCCCTCTGGCTCGGGATCATCACGGAGAAAGACAACCTCTGGCTACGGGCCGAGGATCTCTACGGGCCCGAGGCGGCCGATGGGCCAGTCATGGAGTTCGCGCGCATCGTACATGATGCTCGCAACCAGCGGCTCCTGGTGATGGGCAATCAGCTTGTGCCGGTCGACGGGCAGGTCCAGGTGCTGGCCAATCGGCTCTGGCTCTTCGACCTGGTGCAGGGGCGCTGGATTGACGCTGGCTGGCTCCCCGTGGACGGATCCTGGGTGTCCTACTTCTCGGTAGATCTCGACCCTGTGCTAGGCAGGGCCATCCTCGTGGACGGCGCCTACCAGGGGAGCTGGACCGACACCGCGGTGTTCACCCTGGATCTGGACACGCTCCGGCTCACGCCCAGACCCACGCACCCGTCGGCTCGGGGCCCATTCGCGCCCCGGAACCACGGCTCCTTCCTGGACCCAGAGGAGCGGGCGCTATACGTCTACGGTGGCGCGGACATCGAGGGCGCCTCCACCAAGGCCTTCCGGCTGGACCTGCGCAACTGGGAGTGGAGCTACGTGGGGGATGGCGCGTCGGGTCCCGGC
>JAVEWA010000108.1:0-14183 GCA_034004785.1 Polyangia bacterium | reverse complement strand
CCCTACACGTCGCTCTTCCGATCTGTGCCAAGCATGTGACAGAGTTTCGCGGCATTCTTGATAATGCGCCGAACACGCTCTTCGTTGTTCCAGCACCGAACTACGGAATTCCCGTTTACGATTCAAGTAATGCATCGGATCCGAGATACGTGACCTTGTATGCTGGTGTGCTGCAGCCTAATGGATCACAGTTTTTGAACCTGGTGGGTGTCACCGGCACATCGTACTGCAATCAACATCAGTTCAGATTGCCTTCCAATGCCGCGGGCACATGGTTCTACAAATTACCAAATACCCCGGCGGTTGTTGCACCGTCGGAGGTTGTGCCCGTGGTGCTGAAAAGCGGAGCACGTGACTATGCATCTGGTAATTCATTCGCAGTACCCATAGTCTCCTCACTCGCAGCAATAATAAAGTGGTTGAGGCCGGCAAAGACAGCTGCCGATATTAAGGGGAACCTGTTTGAATACGGCAACCGGGCAGGGCCAAAGGACGCTGCCGACAATTACTATCCACCTGTTAACTTTGCTCAGCAGATCATCAGGCAACTCATAGCCTTTGCACAGGAGGCGGGTTTTATAAATGAGATTACGCCTATTGTGGCCCGGTGGCTCGGCCCCACACATCCCGATCCGATCGGGGCGGTCATGACCCAGGTGTGCGGGGAGAAGTTCGAGTTCGTACAGCACGCCAACATTCCGGAAACCCCTCCCCCAGGTGATCCGCCAACAATATTTTACGACGATCGTCAGAGGAACTATGCGGCCCTGGTGAATCCATATATCGATATTTCCTCAAGTGGTACCTCGACAACTTGGTTGATAAAGGTGAGACCCGCAACCGGGAATTACGTGATTGAAATAGGATGTCCAGGATGTGGATTCATGCTCGATACATGGTACCCCATCTCGCAGGGCTCTGCGGCTAACTTAGTCTACGGCAAGGATGTTGGAGCACCCACATCCTACCCATTCTGGAGCGCAAGGCCATCAGCGTTCAGCACTGGAGGGATTAAGTTCACACAGTGCCAGATTACACAAAACTCCTGGGGAGATGGAACCAGTCTTCGGGAACCTCCACATCAGCAAAGCACTTTTCTATATAATAAGGGGTACTCGCCATGGTATGCCATTGTCAAAGGCGTGATGGAGAACCTCCTGACGGAGGTGACGTACATAAAGGATGACCAGCCGGAGACCACTCCAAAGATAGACCCCTCAGCAAGGGTAGAAAAAAAAGAGTTTACTCTTCAGGCGATGATCGACTGCGAGGCAGATCCTGTGCTCTGTCACGATTTGAATTATATGTGTTACGGGGGGAGCTTCAACTTCCCAAGTGACTATCCATAGCCATGAATACAAGGGAGCTAACAGTACGGATGCCCATTTGCTTGCGTATTGCCGTTTTGTTCGGATGCCTGACCGCCTGCGAAGATCCAAATCTTGTCGCCAGGTCCACCGGTGTCGAGCCGAAGTACCTCTACTCAGACGAGAGGGTCTGCGACGTGACCATGAAGAGGATAAAGGAATTCGCATTCTGGATCCCGTACCCCTACAACAAAGCAACGCGAGAGCTACGAATGGTCGTGTGCCTCAAGTCGGCTCAGAGTGAAGTGCCACGCGAATCCTGCCGGGAGTGGCTATTGCGGCGGATGTCGCTTCAGAAGGAGACCGAGTTCTACGAGGGGCTCGGCATGCAGGAGACGGACCGTTCCGACGCAGCCAAATGGAAGATTGCATACCTCGCCGCTGAAAACAGTATTGAATTCGAGAAACGGAATCCTCCGCCTCACACGTATGAGAATCCTCACGAGCTTCCTCACTGGATCAAGGTGATCAGAAGGCAGCTGGGAGACGAAGCAGCTAAACCCAACAAAGAGAAGGAGATGCGCGAGGAGGCTCAGCGCAGGTCTCGGTTTAGGGAGGCATGGAACACCGAGATCAAGGAGAAATGGAGAAATGTGATCCCGTCGGGACATTGTGATGCTGAAGAGATCGCAACGCTTCAGCAGCGGATCGCAGCGATCGATCTGGGCCTGTGCCCATATTGCTGCATTCGGTTCGCTGTCACTTACAATAGTGCTGAACAGCACAAGAGGTTCGTTGACTACCTGAGGAGAAATAGCACGGTCTGGTTCGCTGACGTTGGAGACTTCTGTTTCGGCTACAGAGGCAGCATTGGACATTGCGTATCCAGCGGATATTTTAGACATGATCGATTCACGTCTGAATGACGTTGCGACTCTCGAACTGCGAGAACCGTAGAGACGCGGATCGTGATCACATGGACAAGATTGATTTAATAAGGATTTTTGCTCAGTCCACGGGGAACCGATGAGCCTGATAGCATCATATCGGGCGTCAAATCGGCGCGATCGGAGTACTTGGCGAGCGTCACCCTCCCTGTGTGTTCGGACCCACACCGTTCAAAGCGCCACGCGCCCAGAAGGCGCTCACCACCGGAACGGGGTCGTCGGTGTCCAGGGCCTCTGCCCGCCAGTAGGCCGGGAGCTGGTCGCGGTAGCGCGGGTCGGTGAACCGCTCGCAGAAGAGCACGATGATCCCTCGCTCGTCTGGGCCGCGGATCACCCTGCCCGCAGCCTGCACCACGCGGGCGAGGCCTGGGTATAGGAAGGCGTACTCGAAGCCCGCGCCCCGCTCCTGCTCGTAGTACTCCTGTATGATCTTCCGCTCGTCGGTGACCGCGGGCAGGCCCGGGCCGAAGAGGAAGGCCCCGATGGCCAGCTCGCCCACGAAGTCCACCCCCTCGGAGAGGGCTCCGCCGATCACCGCGGCTCCCACCAGGCTGCGCCTCGTGGGGGCGCGGGCGGCCTCCTCCAAGGCCTTGAGCAGGGGCTCGGCCCCGCCCTCCCGGGTCTGGGTGACGACGCCGATGGTGGGATCCGAGGCCCGGATGAGGAGCGCGCCTGCCTCTAGGAGCGCGTAGGAGGGGAAGAAGGCGAGGTAGTTCCCCTTCTTGAGGGCGGCGAGCTTTGCCATGCGGCGGCAGGCCTCGGGCAGGGAGCGATCCCTGTCCCGAAAGCGCGTGGAGAGGGAGCCATCCACCACGATGGCGCGGTTCTCTGGTGGGAAGGGGGAGGGAAAGGCGCAGCACTCGAAGCTGCGGAGCCTGCTGACGCCCAGCTCGTCGGCGAAGAAGTCCAGGGGCTCGAGGGTCGCGCTCATGGCGACCACTGAGTGGAAGCGGCGGTGGCGGGAGGCGAGGTAGCGGGAGGGATCCTTGCATAGGATCTGGAGCTCGGTCGTCTCGGCGCTCCGTCTGAGGAGCGTGGTCGTGTGATCGCCCCTCTCTTCGGCCGCCCGGCAGAAGTGGAGCAGGTCGAAGCAGAAACCGAGGAAGGGGTCGAGCACCCGGCGGGAGCCTTCCACGGTCCGAGGGACGAAGGCAGGCGGCCTCCTGGTGCCGCTCTTGGCCCAGGCCAGGTAGTCGAGGAGCCAGGTCTCTGTGGCGGTCTCGAGGGAGGCCGTGCGCTCCCGGTCGAGCTCCACCTCGGCCACCGCGAGGCCGCGGCGCGGGCCGGCGTCCACCTCCCGCTCGGTGTCGGTGATGAGCGACTCCACGTCCAGGAGGAACTCTAGGATGCGCGCAAAGACGGGATGTCCGCCCTGAAGGGCGCCCTCCGCCAGGACCCGGATCCGGGCCCGGTCGAGGGTGGGCGAGAGGAAGTCCCTGGCCCGGGCGGGAAGGTTGTGGGCCTCGTCCACGAGGAGCAGGCGCTCCCTGCCCCCAGGGGCGAAGAACCGATCCAGGCTCGCCTGAGGATGGAAGGCGTAGTTGAAGTCGCAGACGACCACGTCCGCCAGGCCCGCGGCGAAGAGGCCCACCTCGAAGGGGCAGAGCCTGCGAGTCGCCGCCATGAGGCGAAGGGCCTCGGCCCTGAAGACCCCGCCCGCTCTCAGCTCCTTCGCCACCGGGGCGAGGCTCTCGACGAGGAGGCTCTGGCGGAGGAGGGGGCAGGCGTGCTCGGTGCAGAGCATCTCCTCTCGCGGGCAGGAGCGCTCCCTGGCCTCGAGCTGGGCCACCAGGATCTCCTCTCCAGGGGCGACGAGGGCCCCCAGGGTGTCGAGGGCCAGCTCCTGCTGGCTCACCTTGGCGGTGACCACCATGAGGCGGCGGTTCGTCGCGAGGGCGCTCCCTAGGAGCGGCACCAGGGCCGCGGCGGTCTTGCCGATGCCAGTGGGCGCCGACATGAGGAGCGCCATGCCCCCCTCGGCCGCGCCCGCGACGTTGTCCATCAGCTCCTGCTGATAGGGCCGCAGGGAGGGGTGGGGGAAGCGCACCCGCTCGGAGTAGGCGAGGCGCACCCTCTGGAGCCGCTCGGCCTCGGCCCGCTCTCCGAGGAGCGCGTCCAGCCGCGCCTCCAGAAAGGCCTGGCAGGACTCGGGCTCGTAGGGGACGGCGATAGCCTGGCTCCGGAGGCTTCGGGCGTCCACCAGCACCAGCTCGCCCCGGAGGGTCACAGCCTCGCCTGCCGCCGCCCTCCCGAGGGCGAGGAAGTGGCAGTACAGGGCGCACTGCCACTGGTAGGCCGCCAGCACCGGGTCGGGCAGGTCCTCCATCAGGTCCTCGAGCAGGAGCTGGGGGCTCCTTGGCCGCCCCGTTGTCTCGCTCGGGTCCTGGGCCCCTGTGCCTGCGGAGTCTTCTGCGCCAGGTTCCAGCTCCCCCAGGTCTGGCGCGAGCACGGACTTGATCTCCTGCAGCACCAAGGATCGGGCTGGAGCTTCGTCCTTGTGCCGCTTCTGGTTTCGCCTGTTCTTATTCTTTGTTCCTGTAGCTGGCTCCTCGGGGTAGAGCCCGTCTATTCGCCCCTCCACCCGCACTCTGTAGCCCTGCCGCTCTCCCTCCCAGCGCACGAAGACCTCCTCGGAGTAGCCCGGGTGGACCTTGCGGGCCTGGGCGCGGAAGCGGTCGTGCACCTCCTGGCCGAGGCGCATGCGGCCATGGCCGTAGGGCGTGCCAGTGGCGGCGGGGCCCGCCAGGGCGGGGCCCGCCAGGGCGGGGCCAGCCAGGGCGGGGCCCGCCAGGGCGAGGCCAGCCAGCTCGGAGACGGAGAACCTCACGAGGGTCGGTTCGTCGGAGGTCATGTCGGGCTCGCTCGCACGGGCACATACTAACCCAGCTCGCAGGGGGGGCGGCGGGTCTCGTTGGCACCAGGGAACAGGGATCCTGATGGCGCCAATCGGGGGCGTGGAAGCTGCGGACGAGGACAGAGTCCTTGCTGTTCGAGAGGTTCTTTTCTGATCGAGGTGGCGGGAGGGTGGAATCGGGGCGCGGGGGCAGGCGCTTTCGCGCCCTAGTTGATGTCTATGGACCAGCGGACCAGGGTGCCCGTGTCGAGGGTCGCGGCGTCGGTGACCGTGAGGGTCCACTCGCCGTCCCCGACCTGGCCGGCGAAGGCAGTTACCGGGACATTCACGAGGACGAGGTCGTCGGCGCTGCCGCCCTCGCGGGCATGGAGCACCGCGACGGTCCCTCCCTTGGAGAGCTCCACGATGAGGTCGCCCCTCCAGGTGTGGGTGATCTCCACGCTCACGGTCATGCTCTCGATGACCCCCACCTCTCCGGCGACGATGGTGCTCCGTACGCTGCCCCCGTCAGGGATGGCCTTGGGCGTGTCCTGGCTCTCGTACATGTGGAGGCTGCAGTGGTAGTCGCACTGGCCCTCGATGCAGGCCCACTCGCCCACGCACATCGGGTGCGGGAATTGGTTGCAGTCAGAGGGCATGGTGCAGTGGGCGTCGCCCACGCAGGGTCCGTCGTGGTCGAGGGCCACCGCTGCCCACTGGCGGGTGCAGTCGTTCCCATAGGTGATGCCGTCGCAGCCGCACACGGGCCGGTAGAGCCGCGGGCAGCTCGAGGGCACCGGCAGGCAGACGCCGATCCGGCCCCGCCGCGAGCAGACGTCCGGGGTGCCGGCGTTGGAGGTGATGTTGCAGAAGAAGCCCTCCTGGCAGAAGCCGTCCTGGAGCGAGCCGCCGCAGAGCTTGCGGCAGATGCCGTCGCCCTTGGGGTCCCATGGGTCGTTCGGCACGCACTCGAGGCCCACCTTGCAGACCGTGCCCGCGAGGCCGCCGCAGGGCTCGTTGTCGCCGGCCTGGAAGCCGGGCAGGCCGCCGCTAGCCTGAAGGCACTCGAGCAGCTCGGGGGTCTCGGTCCAGCCGCAGGTGCCGTTCGTCTGCACCGCGCAGCTGGCGCTCTGGAAGCAGGAGTACCAGGGCTGGTAGATACAGGTGGTGATCACCCCCTCCTCGGCGGAGCAGACCTCGCCGCTGCAGCCCCCCACGTAGCAGGCCGTGGCTGCCTGGCGGCAGATGCCGTCCACGCAGGCGTATCCCTCGTCGCACTGGTAATCATGCTCGCCGCCGCAGGTGGCCCCTTCCTTGCGCTCGCAGCGCGGGGGCAGGGGGCAGCCGAGGAGGTCGTCTCTCGGCACTATCTCGCCGCCCTCGCAGTACCAGGGGGGCGGCATGACGAAGGAGGGGCAGTCCATGCAGATCTTCCAGCAGGGGGCGCGGAAGCACTGCACGGTCATGCAGCCCTGGCCGGCGGGGCAGTCCCTGCCGTCGTAGCAGCCGCCCGCAACCTCGAAGTAGTCCATGACGAAGCCCTGGTCGGTCACCGAGTGATCGCTTATGAGCCGGATCTTGAGGGTGCTGCCCCTGACGAGGGGAGTGGTCACGTCCTGGTGCTGGCCGGTGTAGCGGATGACTACCTGGTCGTCGCCGTCCAGGATCTCCACGAAGTCGTAGTTCGGCTCGGTCGAGATGAAGGCGAAGTGGGCACGGATGAAGCTGCCGGTCTCGGACACGGTGAAGGTCTTGCGGGTCTTGTTTGCGTAGGGGTGGGCAGACTCCACGACCTGATTCACCCTGTAGAAGCCATCCTCGCAGGCGGCGTGGAAGGCCACGGGCATGCCGGTGCAGGCGGCCTCGCAGCCGTTGCCATAGGTGCGGCCATCCATGCCGCAGACCGGGCTGTACTCCTTGGTGCAGATGCAGGGAGTGAAGTAGGCGTAGCGGCTCACCACGAAGCCGGCCCTGGTCACCGAGCCGTCGCTGTTAAAGACGATGGTGGCGCGGTTTCCGGACATGGGCGCGGCCATGAAGCGGCCGAGGTTGCCCGAGTAGGTCGCCACCTGGGCCTCGCCCTCGAAGAGGCGAACCTGGTCGTAGTTTCGCTCGGTGTTGAAGGAGGCGAACTCGATCCTGAGGCCGATGGCGTCCTGGGGGGCCTCGAGGGTCCAGGCAAGGCGCGAGTTGTTGGCGTAGGGATGCTGGGTCTCGATTGGGGTCCCGAGGTCCACCACATGGCAGGTGGAGGCCACCTGGGCGCCCGCGGCCAAGGCCAGGCAGCTATTATTGTAGATGTTGCCTTCCGAGTCGCAGACTGGGCTGTAGTCCGTGGGGCAGACCGCGGCCTTTTCCTGCTGGATCACCTGGTCCCTGCCGCTCGCGCAGCTGGAAACCACGGAGGGGACCACAAGCAAAATAGCCAATGAGATCATCCTGTTGTAGCGCATTGTCCACCCTCTCTTGACGGCACGCATGCCGTCGGGCCGACCATCGAGCTCACATTGTGCGTTCGTGTCGCACATCATGCGCGAGACTGCTACTACCAACCCACATGTCAGTCAAGCCCATAACGACGCACTGCGCCGGGCCCTCGACCGGGCCCGCGGGCAAGGCAAGAGAGCGCCTGTGGGCCGAGGCCCTTCGAGCAACGGGGCCCGAGCCAGACCGACCATTTTAGCCCTCGCGGATCGAGGGAAATCGTGTGTGTCCGCACCACCGTCCTGATGGACCATTCCAGCCCGCGCGGGCCGAGGGGAGAACTTCTCGCCGGCTCGGCCGTTCCACCACCCCATCTCCCCTGGGATCGGCCCCCTCGGCCCTCCCTTTCCCGGAGACGGAGGTGCCACATGACCAAAGGAAAGCTCATCCTCGGAGCCCTTGTCGCGTCCCTCGTCGCTCTGCCGCAGGTGGCCAGGGCCAAGGACGGCCACGCCCGGCTCCCGGGCCTGGACGGCAAGCGGCCGGGCCTCACCATGAAGGTGCTCCGCTACACCGGCGGCACCAACGGCAAGATGGTGGTGGAGGTGCGAAACCCGAGCCTCCAGACGGTGGCGTTCGATCCCACTGGGCTCTACTTCGTGCCCGAGGGAGATCCGGACAAGGCGCCCCAGCGCCTGGGCGCAGCGGGCCCATTCGAGGTGTCTGAGGGCGGCGTCTGGAAGTCCCAGGAGAAGCTCCGCGTGCCCCCTGGCAAGACGGCAAAGGTGCAGCTCCAGGTGTTCTGCATCGACTCCCACCGCTCCAGCCCCACGGCGAGCCATCAGTTCAACATGGCGGCCGAGCGGCTGCCCAAGAACCTCAGGCGGGAGATCTCCGCCGGCGCCTCCGACGCCCTGCGCAAGTCTGGCAACAGGATGCCCGCGGCCAAGAGCGCCATCCAGTCCCACATCTGGAAGACCCGGGACCAGCGGTGGATCAAGCTGGAGGGCGAGCGCAGGCAGGAGAAGAACGCCACCCCGCCCGACCAGAGGCGCTATCGTCCGGGCATCCGCCGCATGATCCGCCCCTCCTCGATGGATCAGCGCCAGAGCATCGACTAGCCTCGTGTCCGCCCCGGACGGATTCCCAAGGGCGACTTCCCAGGCCAGCTTCCAAAGGATGGCTTCTAAAGGACGGCTTCGACAGGCGGTCAGGCCCCCAGCTTGGCTCTGATGAGCGCGCCGATCCGGGCCACGGCCTCCTCCATGACCTCCGGGCTGGACTGGGAGAAGGAGAGGCGGAAGGTGTTCTTGCCCGAGCCGTCGTGATGGAACTGGGCGCCCGAGACAAAGGCCACGTTGTGGGCGAGGGCCTCGCGGGAGAGGGCGTCGGCGTCCATGCCCTCGGGGAGATGCACCAGCACGAAGAGGCCCCCCTCGGGCCGGTTCCAGCGAACGCGATCAGAGGGGAAGTGCCGGTCCAGGGAGGAAAGGAGGGCGTCCCGCTGGCCGCGGTAGTAGGCGATGTTCGCCTCGATCTGCCGCTCGAGCAGGCCCCGGCTGACGAACTCCAGGAGGAGGTACTGGCCAAAGGTGTTGGTGCAGGTGTCCACGTACTGCTTGGCCACCACCATGCGCCTCACCACACCTGGGTCTGCCGCCACCCAGGCAAGGCGGAGCCCAGGGGCGAAGGTCTTGGAAAGGGAGTGGATGTGCACCACCCTGCCCTCGGCCCCGGCGGCCCGCTCCAAGGCCTTGCAGCAGGGGATTGGCTGCCCATCGAAGCGGAGCTCGCCGTAGGGGTCGTCCTCGATGATGAGCAGGTCGTGCTCCTTTGCCAGGGCGAGGAGCCGCTGCCTGCGTGCGAGTGACAGGGCCACGCCCGCCGGGTTCTGGAAGCTCGGGATGATGTAGATGCCCTTTGGCCTGGCCCCCTCGGCCCTGAGCTCCTCGAGGCGCACGGCCGCGGCCTCGGCGTCCAGGCCGTCCTGGTCCACGGGGATCCCAACGAGCCGTCCCCCCAGGGCCGAGACTGCGCCGGTGGCGCCGAAGTAGGTCGGGAGGCCGCAGAGCACCACGTCGCCGGGCTCCACGAGCACCCGGAAGATGAGGTCCATGCCCTGCTGCGAGCCGTGGGTGATGAGGATGTGGTCCCTCGTGGCAGGGATGCCCAGCTTGTCACTCGCCCAGCGGGCCATGGCGTCCCTAAGCGCCGTGACTCCCTCGGTCTGGCAGTACTGAAGGGCATCGGGGCCTCTCGAGGCGAGCACGTCCCTTGCGATCTCGGCCACCTCCTCCACCGGGAAGGTCCCAGGGGCGGGCCAGCCGCCGGCCAGGGAGCGGACCTCGGGCCGGGCGCCCAGCTTGCAGATCTCCCGGATGCTGGAGGCCTGTTGCTGCCTCGCGCGCTCGGTGTAGAGGTGCAGAAAGGGATCCGGGGGATCGGCAGAGGACGGGTATGGGCTTCGAGGCTCGTCGCTCATGGATGTCTCCCTCGGGGCGCGGCCTTGGGGCCATCCACGCCCCTTTTCGGCCTACCTCCGGTGCAGGTTCTGGGCGCAGACCACGCCGATGCCAGCCCTGGTGAGGGCTGCGGCGGTGCGGCTGACCGAGTCGTGCTTGTCCAGGTAGTTCCGCTCCATGGCGGCCATGAGGCCCTTTGCCTCCACGTCCGCCTTGGGGAGGAAGTAGTCCAGGATGTCGGAGGGGTGCTCCCTGGTGGCGTCCAGCTCGGGCACGCCGCCCTCGTGCTTGGCGCTGATGTTGGGGACCTCCTTGGCCACCTCGACGAGATCCTCGAGCCGGTCGTAGGGCTGGCGCACGATGGACTTGTAGGTCTCCGTGATGTGGTGCTCGAAGCGCACGACCTTCTCGAGGCCAAGCTGCCGCCTGAGGGCAGAGGCTGCCCGGATGGTGTCGTTGTCCACGGAGTTCGAGAAGTTGAACCCGATGAGGGAGGTGGTGCCGTCCTCTCTCGCGAAGAGGCGGGCGCCGAGCAGGGTCCAGAGCACGGCGTAGGGGTTGTCGTTGCCCATGTAGACCGAGATCTTGAACTCGTTGTCGATGCCCAGCTTGTGCAGGAGGTAGCCGATGAGCACCGTGCCCGGGTTCACGTTCAGCACCTGGCGGATGCCGTAGGTGGTGTAGTAGTGCAGGAACTCCTCGGCCCAGGCGAGGGCGTGGCCGTTCGGCTGGCCCACGCCGCCGAAGTAGCCAGTGATGGTCTCGGGGCCGCCGAGGTGTACGTTGGAGCCGTCGGTGCCCTTGGTGTCCAGGGTCTCCACGTAGGAGGCGCCCACGATCTGCATACCCGCCGCCACGGCGAGGATGTCGCCTTGGTCCTCCACCTGCTCCTTCATGTTTCGAACCCGGATGTAGCGGCCGGGCATGAGCTCTTTCTTGGCGATGGCCTGCTTGGCCTCGGCGATGAGGTAGGGGAAGTACTGCAGCGCGCTGATCTCCAGGGTGACGGCGTTGGCCTCGTTGATGGAGGTCTTGTCGGCGGAGGCGCCCAGCACCTGGCGGCGGTAGTCGGCCATGGTGACGAAGGCCCCTCTGTCCCGCTCGGCCTTCAGCCACTCGAGATCCGCGAGATAGGGCGAGCCCTGGGCCTTCAGCCGCCCGAGCAGGCCCTCGAGCCGCCTCGCCTCCTCGGCTTTCTTGTTGATGGCCTCCGGGCCTCCGTGCTTCTCCACGAGATCCAGCACTGCCTGGATGGTCGTGTTTTTCGGGTCCAGGAGGAGGGCGTTGACCTCGTCCAGGCGTGTTTGGCTTATCTTCAGTTGCTCCCTCAGGTTGCTCATCTGGGTGCTTCTCCTTGGTGCGTCGTCCGTTGCGATCTGGCCGCGTTTGCTATCTGCTAATCGCTGCGCTGGCGACCTGTTCCCGCTTCCCTGCGTCCGACCTGCCCCTTGCCACTTCCGCGCGCCCGGGACCGTGCCCGGGCCGCGAAGGGGCCGGCCTCGTCTAGCCGGGGCGCTTCACCCGCTCGAGCATGGCCGCGAACTTCTCCCACTCGCCCTCGATGATCGGGTAGCAGTGCTCCTTGGACGGGAAGGCCTTGGAGCGCACCTCCTCGGCGTAGGCGGCGATGGCGTTGCGGGTGACCTCTGCCACGTTTCCGTACTTCTTGACGAACTTCGGGGTGAAGGCCTGGAACTCGCCGATCAGGTCCGAGACGATGAGGAGCTGCCCGTCGCAGTCCAGCCCCGCCCCGATGGAGTACACCGGGATGTCCAGGAGGTCCGTGATGGCCTTTGCCACGGGTGGAGTCACGGCCTCGAGGAGCAGGAACTGGATCCCCGCCTCTGCCAGGGCGAGGGCGTCCTCCACCATGGCGATGCCCGACTCGGCGGTGCGGCCCTGGGCCTTGTAGCCGCCGAACTGGCCCGTGGACTGGGGCGTGAGCCCGATGTGGCCGCAGACCACCATGCCCGCGTCCAAGATGGCCCGCACCTGGGGCACCACGCGCCTTCCGCCCTCGAGCTTGATGGCGTCCACGGCGGCTTCCTTGTAGAAGCGGCCCGCGTTTGAAACGGCGTCCTCGGGGCTCCTCTGGTAGCTCATGAAGGGCATGTCCCCGACGACGAAGGTGTTGGGCGCGCCCCGGCGGACCGCCTCGGAGTGCCAGATGCACTGGTCCATGGTGACGGGCACGGTGGAAGAGTAGCCGTAGATGCACATGCCGAGAGAGTCGCCCACCAGGATCATGTCCACTCCCGCCTGCTCGGCGAAGGTGGCGGTGGGGTGGTCGTAGGAGGTGATCCACACGACCTTCTCGCCCTTCTTCTTCATCTTCTTGAAATCGAGGATGCTCTTCTTCTTCCTGACGGTGGCGTCTGCCATGGCGCGCTCCTTGGTGTCCCTTGGCCGGGCCCGCGCTCGTCGGGCGGGCCGGCCGCCAGGACCGCTGAAGTTCCATTATCTTCGGACATCTACCATGAAGCTCGATAGCTTCTTCGCTGTCAACTGAATTGTCCCGAACATTCTGCCGATATCCCGGGAGGTCTCCTTAGGGTTCGCGGTGGGGACCGGGCCCCGCCCAACTGCGATTGAGTTTGGCACACCGGACGCGGAGCGATCCTGCGAGGGGGTCGTAAGGGGGAGCGCCTCGCCCCAAGATCTGGTATCATGTCGGCGCATTCGATGGGATGAAGGTTAGGAGCATGGATCAGATGCCAGATGCCATGACCTCCCTTAACGGCCAGACCGTGGGCAACTACCAGGTGGTGTCCATGATCGGCAGCGGGGCCATGGGAGAAGTCTATCTGGCCGAGCACCCCCAGATCGGCAGACGGGTTGCGGTGAAGGTCATGGTGCCGCAGTACTCGGCCAACGCCGAGGTGGCGGCCAGGTTCATGTCCGAGGCCCGGGCGGTCAACACCATCAACCACCCGAACATCATCCAGATCTTCGACTTCGGGCAGCTCCCCGACGGCCGGCTCTACTACACCATGGAGTACCTGGAGGGAACGCCTCTCACATATCTGATCAGGGATCACGCGCCCATGTCCCTCAGGGAGGCCGAGGAGCTGGTCCGCCAGATCTCCGACGCCCTCGACGCGGCTCACGTCGTGGGCATCGTCCACAGGGACCTCAAGCCCGACAACATCTTCATCAAGGAGACCCCGGGCGGCCGCTTTGTGAAGGTGCTCGACTTCGGCATCGCCAAGCTCCTCGACGGAGACATGGGGGCCCAGCACCGTACCTCCACCGGCATGATCATGGGCACCCCGCTCTACATGTCGCCAGAGCAGGCAGCAGGCCAGACGCACCTCATCTCACCGAGGAGCGACATCTACTCCCTCGGCGTCATCGCCTACCAGCTCCTCTCCGCCCGGCTGCCCATCGAGGCTCCCACCACGGCCCAGGTGCTCGCAAAGCACATCACGGACCCGCCAGTCCCCCTCGGGAGCGTGGCCCACGGCTTGCCGCCGACGGTTTGCGCCGTGGTGGAGTCAGCCCTCGCCAAGGACCCGGCCGACCGGCCCCAGAGCGCCGGGCAGTTTTTCATGGCCTTCCGGCAGGCTCTGACGGGCGCCGACATGGACTCCCTCCCGACCGCGGTGGACTCGCCCTCGGTCAGGCCTCCTGGCGCCTCGGCCTCCGGGGAGTTCCAGGGCAGCGTGGCAACCGAGCCCACGACCTTGGGCAGCATGGCCACCGAGTCCTTCGGCGGTGCTTCTGGCCAGAGACGCCGCGCTGGGCTGTGGGCCGGCTTTGGCCTCGCCGCGCTCCTGGCCCTGGGCGTCGGGGGCTACTTCGCCCTGGGGCTCCATGGCAAGGGCGGCCCTGAAAAGACCCCGACGTCCTCCGATGGGATGGGGTCGGAAGAGGGACCGGGGAGCGGCCAGCCGGGGCGGGCCGACCTCGGCCCTGGCGTGGGGGGAGAGCCCAGGCCCGCCGAGCCCCGCCCAGGGGATGAGGCAGGCTCGATGGACCCGGTGGGCCCGATGGGCTCGACAGGCTCGATGGACCCGGTGGGCCCGACAGGCCCGATGGAAGCCGGGCTCAAGATCTTCGCGCTGCGGGTGAGGGCCAAGCAGGAGAAGGTGCGGGTAGAGGTCATCGTGGCCGGGCAGCCCTCCTTCCAAAAGACTGTGCCCTTCGACCTGGAGGTGAAGGAGGGCGAGCGGGTGTCTCTTCGGGCCTTCCAAGAGGGTGTTCTGGACCA
>JAVEWA010000753.1:0-3065 GCA_034004785.1 Polyangia bacterium | reverse complement strand
ATGCGGCAGAAAGTGCCGGTCTCGGGGCAATAACCGTCCGATGGCGGGGTGGTGGCATGCAGGAACCTCTCGAGCGTGGTCCTCATGGCCTCGGCCAGCTTCATCGAGCGGGCGTCGGCCAGCCGCTCGCCCCAGATAGCTCCGTGGGTCGAGCGGCCAATCGCGGCGATCCCGTATTGGCTCCAGTCCCAGCCATCTAGGTTCGTCCCGACGCAGCTCCACCAATTGCCGTCGGAAAAGGGACCGGGTTCCAGGGTCTCCGAGTCGATCTGGCAGGGCAGGATGCCCTGGAACTCCTCTGGCTCCGTGAGCGCGGCGCTCGCCCAGGCGCCGGTGTAGTCGAGCACCCACTGCCTGAAGCGCTCGTCTCCTGTCAGCATCCAGGCCCGGATGACGGGGGAGACGAACCCCAGGTTGTAGAGTACGTCTGCGCCCTGCACCGACAGGCCCCCGACGCCCAGACGTGATGCCCTGAAAACGCCCGACTCGTGCGTCGCCTCGGAAGAGATGAGCCACTCCGACTGCTGAAGGACGATCTCGGCCAGCTCCGGATCCTCCGGGCCGAGGTCCACCGCGCTCCACAGGTGCATCAGCCCCTCCATCTGGTGCTCGGCGTCGTAGTGGGGAATGTAGAAGGCATCATCAGGGTCGAAGAAACCGTCGTTGATGGCGCGCTGGTGGTAGCACTTGTAGATGAGCGCGTGGGTCTCCCGTTGATCCTGCCTCCCAGCGATGGAGAGGAACTTGGAGTGGACCGCCGGGCCTTCCAGAACGTCATCCCAGTTGTACCAACTGAATCCGGGGTTCATCAGGCATCCGGTGGAAGGCTCCACGAACTTCTCGTAGAAAGAATCCAGAGCGCTCTCGAAGGCCGCGGTTGCCGCGAGCTGGGCGCTGGCCCAGGCAGGCGCCGACTGCTCGACCCCCACCTGGATGGGCTCTGGGTCGCACATGTCCGTCACCTGGGCGTCGGGCTGGACTTGCCCAGCGTCGGGCTGGACCTCCACCGCAGAGTCGGGCGTCTGGTTCGCGTTGTCCTGGGGAGCGTTTCCTCCCTGGGAGCAAGAGGCCGCCGCGGCTAGGAGCAGGCAGGGCAGGCTCGCTTGGCAAAATCCTCGGGCAGCGCGCGTCATGTTCTCGTCTCCTTTGCTTCTCGGTCCTGGATTCATGGAGGCACCTACCTCGCCGCCGAAGCAGGTCTTGCTCCGGTCGAGCTGCACAAAGAGCAAGACTTGCGCCACAAGGCTCATCTACTCGTGATCGTTGATCAGACGGGCGACGGCTCAGCTCTGACCGCCCCCTGGGGGGACCTGGCGTCCCCCCGGGCCAGACCAGCGCCAAGACCGAAACGCCGGGGAGGACCCAGGCCGGGCGAGGGACGCCAGGGCCACGAGGGCAGCCTGGCACCTCTCACGAATGGCGCGAAATCAAGCTGTTGCCGACCTGCTTCCGCAGGGTGGCGACAGGCCTCGTCGAGACGCAGCAAGGGCTAGCCCTCGCCAGACCACCCTGGCGCGGACCAGGGTGGCGACTGCTCCGCCAGGGACCAGCGGTCCCCCCAGAGACCCCCGGTCACGGGAACCGCAAGGAGCGGGCGGGCGGGCAGGCCTCTTTCCCGGCAGGAAGGTCGGAAAAGGACCGTGGGAAGAACTAGAAAATCAGTCCGCCGGGCAGAAGGGGCCGCCAAAAAGCTCGGGCGCATCGGTGTGGAAGAACATGAGCTCGTCGATGGTGCCGTTGAGCTTTCTACCGGCGCCAAACGATCCGACCAGGATGTCGTCCGTGATTGACCAGGCCTTCGGCTGGTTCTCTGTTCTCTTCAGCACCTGGCCGTTCATCCTGATCTCGAGGTAGGCAGGCGAGCATCCCACCTGGCACCAGGCGACAGAGAGGAGCACCCACTCGCCAGCGCTCCACGAGTACTCGGCGGGCGCGGTGCCCAACACGCGCGCGCTGATCGAGAAGCCGGGAGCTTCGGCCTGGCTCTCGATCTTGAAGTACAGATCGTAGTCGTTCCGGCTGAACTCGAAGTTGTCCTGCGAGACGCCCGTGGCCGAAAGGAAGTGGGCGTAGCGGTAATCGTCGGTGCTGTCGTAGTCTGGGCGATACCAGAACTGGATGACGCCACTCGTGGGCTGGATCAGCGGAAAGAAGGGGTCCACGCAGCATGGGATCTCGATCCGATCCTCTCCCGTGCTTGCGCCAATCTGGGCGCCGGCGCCCACGAGGGCGGGCACAAAGGAGACGTTGCCCACCACTACTGCGGCCTGGTGCCCGAAGTCAGGCACCTCGACGGCTCCCACGCTGTCCAGGGTGGAGAACCAGGAGAAGTCCTGGCTACGGTAGTGTATTTCCCACTCGCAGCCGTCCTGGGCCTGCTCGCCGTTGCAGTCCAGATACCCTGGCGAGCAAACGCAGTGTCCCGCGTCGCAGTCCTGGTTCTCACCGCAATTCAGCCCGCAGACTTCGCACTCAAGCCCCCCGGCATCACAGGCCGAGGCATCTGTGGGCGCCTGCGCATCGGTCGGCGGCGTGGCGTCACCAGAGGTGGCGTCGCTCGCACCCGAGTCTCGTCTGGGAACCGACGCTGGCCAGTCGAAAGTGCAAGCGGCCATGGCACCTGTCACGAGGCCAACCAGCAAGGCGGCTCTGAACAAAGAAGACCTCCGAAACAAAGCTGTCGGTGCCCACGGGCCTGCAAGCAGTCGCCAAGGAACACTGATCGCAGCATACCAGGAACGCAGGTCTCTTGGATACAGGACGCTCGATTCCTAGGGGGATGCCCTTCCGCGTCCTACCCCTCGGGGCGCGGCGACCCATCGGGGTGAGGCGACCCTTCGGGGTGAGGCGACCCATCGGGGTGCGGCGACCCTTCGGGGTGAGGCGACCCATCGGGGTGCGGCGACCCATCGGGGTGAGGCGACCCATCGGGGTGCGGCGACCCTTCGGGGTGAGGCGACCCTTCGGGGTGCGGCGACCCATCGGCGTGAGGCTACCCTTCGGGGTGCGGCGACCCTTCGGGGTGAGGCGACCCTTAGGGGTGAGGAGACCGCTCGGCGAGAGGC
>JAVEWA010000107.1:0-14232 GCA_034004785.1 Polyangia bacterium | reverse complement strand
GAGGACCGGCAGGAGAACCTCGCCGCCAAGGCCGTGGACGGTCTGGCCAAGATGGCCCTACGAAAGAAGCTCCACCCCGAGGCCATGCCTGCGCTCCTGTCCTTGATAGAAAAGGTCTGCGTGCTCAGGGGCGGCGGCGACGGCAAGGTGGCGGTGGAGGGGCTCGACCCCCGGTCCTTCGTGCGAAACGCCGTGGTGAAGGCCATGCCGAACTTCCTGAAGGGAGGGACGGACAGGGCGCAGGTCGCGAGGCTTCTGGCCAAGGTGGTCGACTTTGGCCAGCTGGACAAGTCCGGCCAGGACCCCATGGTCACCATATTCGCCATCATCGAGCTCGGCGTGGTGGGTGACACGAGCGACGAGACCGTCAAGGCGCTGGTCCTCGCCTTGCTGGGCAAAGGCCGTGGACGCCGGTTCTACTCCTTCGCGGCGACCTCGGTTGCTCAGCTCCCGCTGAGGGGTGAGCAGCACCCGGCCGTTCCTCCCCTCCTCCTGATGCTCAGGGGCGATCCCTGGATGAAGGTCATCACGGAGAAGAAGGCCGAGATAGCCGAGCTCGAGCGCAAGACTCCCAAGCCCGAGGCCAAGATCAAGGAGCTTCAGGCGGAGCTCGAGCCCCTCGACAAGAAGTACAAAGAAAAGATGCAGATGCCGGACTGCCCCTTCGACAAGAAGTACACCTACGTCTGCAAGGAGCTCTTCTGGAAGGCCAACGTGGAGGACTGGGAGAAGAGCGAGCCCGGCGTCATCCCGATGAACGCCCTTCTAGTGCTCCGCGAGATCGGCGCCCAGGAGGCGGTGAAGGTGATGCTGGAGGAGTACGGTATAGACGTGGTGCAGAAGCGATGGCTCAGGCAGGCGCTCTCCACTCCCATGGGCGAGGAGAAGAAGGACACCTACCTGCCTGGCGTGCAGATGCAGAAGATGACGATCGAGCACTACGGCTCCGACATGAACATACGCTCGGTGATGCTCCGTTCCCTGGGGCGCATGAACGCCGCCAGGGACAACGCCGCAGCCAAGGAGGAGCTCAAGAAGTCCCTGACCTGGTCGGGAGACCCCACCATGCTGGTGAAGGCGGGGGAGGGCATCTACCTGAACGACTTCAGCGAGGATCTGCTGAACGCCCTCATCGATCAGATCACCAAGAGCGCCTCCTTCATGATGGTGAACTTCAAGAAGCGCCAGGTAAAGACCTTCTTCTGGGGCAAGGTGGTGAAGGGCACCTGTCCGGACGGCGAGGACTTCGAGGAGAAGTTCAAGGACTGCCTGAACGACCCCCCCAAGCTGCCCGGCGAGAAGGAGGTCAAGGACTCCAACTGGAACTGCTTCGAGAAGTTCAAGGAGTTCTGGCTCCCGGAGTTCTACTACTCCATCCGGTATCACAAGAAGGGCGACTACAAGCGACTGGTGCAGCCCTTCTGCCAGAAGGACGACTCCTGGTGGAACAAGACCCGCGTGCAGCACGAGGAGGAGTTCAAGAAGGCCTCCTCTGCGGAGCGGGAGAAGGTCGCGGCCAAGCTCTACGCCTGCTCCGACACACCGGACCCCGAGCTCTTGAAGAAGGGCGAGATCGTGAAGTGCGGAGAGTGGAGCGAGTGCAACGCGGCGAACAACTTCCTCTGCCTGGACGGTCACTGGCAGCTCCGCATGCACTTCTACAAGCACGCCGTGCTCCTGGCTCCTTACAAGTACGCGGACGTGCTCATGAAGATGAACTCCGACGACATCATGAAGCCCCATGGCCTGAGGGAGAAGGATCTGCCCAAGAAGGAGGGCAAGGATGCCTCGGTGTTCTACGACTCCGACGACGAGAAGTTCCTCAACGCCTTCCCCTGGCCCGATGATGTGGAGAAGCTCAGGCAAGCAAAGGCCAAGACCATCATCGAGCAGCAGCTCTGCGAGTACCGCGACTATCTCCGCGTGGTGAAGCGCTGCAACCAGGACGTTGACTGCTACGTCTCCGTGCTGCGGGGCGCGGCCTCCATCAAGCTGGAAGCCGAGGACTGCGAGAACCTCAAGCCGCCCTACACCCAGAACCCCTCGAAGAGCGAAGCGCCCAACTGGCGGCACAAATTGAAGGCTCTCAGGATGCTGGCCTACCTGGTGCAAACCGCGGACGGCGGGCGTCAGAAGGAGATCGCCGAGAAGGCCGTTGCAGCGTCCATCGACTACTACGAGAAGGCGGGGCGGCTCCAGGGCGATGCTCTCGAGGAGACCCGCGAGATGGTTCTCCTCGTGCTCGACCGGGCAGGGAACTACCAGGCTCAGAAGCACCTCTTGTGCGCCTACCCCTATGTGGACCGCATGAGAGACCAGCTCGCCGAGAAGTACAGCCTGAGCCGTTATCGGGAGGCTCTCGAGCGGGCCGAGAAGTACAAGCGCACCGATGAGATAGAGAAGTACAAGAAGCTCATCAAGCAGTACGAGGACAAGGTCGAGAAGGAGTTGGAGGACTCGAAGAAGCCACGGCCCTGCTACACGATCCTGAAGCTGGTCATCGACGACGAGACCCAGCGCAGCATGAAGGGCGTGTGGCAGGTGAACCGCGAGGCCCGCAACACCATCGGACGCCTGGCGCGGCGCGCAAAGCTCCGCTATGACGAGATCTGAGCCTTTGCGCCGGGACCGCCCGGCAGCTGGATCTCCTCCTCTCAGATGCTCCGAAACCTGACCACTTGGGAGCCTGCTCCCCGACCCAGACAGCTCTCGACCAGGAGCCGTGGATGTTGACCCTGGAGGTGCTGCAGGGGCAGCAGGCGGGGCGGCGGTTCGTCCTCCCCGACACGGTCATCACCCTGGGGCGCGGCGTTTCCGCCACTGTGCAGCTCACCGACTTCCACCTCTCGGGCGAGCACGCCACGGTGTTTTTCGAGGAGGATCAGTACATCTTCAGGGATCTACGCAGCACAAATGGATCGATGGTGCTGCGGGGACATCGGCGCATCGCGGTGGACGGATCCGAGAGATGGGAGCTGCCACTCAGGGATGGGGATCGGCTCGCCCTAGGTGATCCGGCTACGCCGGTGATCCTGGTGTGCCACATCGATCTGCCGGAGGTCGCCGCGGAGGATCCCAGGGTCCTCGCCCGCAAGGCCCCTGAGGAGCTGCCGGCGGTGGCCCACCGTCTGGAGTCCGATCCCTCCGATCTGGCCACCCTGTACCAGGCCATGAAGCGCGTTGGAAGCTCTGGGCTGGAGCTCTCCCGGGTTCTCTCCGCGACGGCGCAGTCGGTGCTCGACGTGGTGCCAAGGGCTTCTCACATATCGGTGCTCCTCGCAGATGACGAGGCGGACCGTTTTACCCCGGTTCACAGCGCCTCGAGGGAAGGGGGCTCGGCAGCTTCCCTGCGCACCTCTCGCACCGTGCTCAGGCGGGTCCTCGAGGAGCGGGCAGCGGTGCTGGTCTCCAACGCTCCGGAGGAGCTCTCAGGGTCCGAGAGCATCATGGGGGCGCAGATCATGTCCACCATCGGCGCTCCGCTCTGGCACGGTGCCGAGATCCGGGGGGTCATCCAGGTGGACAACAGGGCTAGCCTCGAGGTCTTCGACGAGCGCGACCTGGACAGGGTGACCGTGCTCGCCTCCCTGGCCTCCCTGGCCATCGACAACGCCCGGATGGTCCAGCGCCTCCGCGTCGCCGAGCAACAAGTGCGCGAGGAGGTCAGCTTCCTCAAGGAGCGCACCCTGAAGCGGAGCTTCTCCGACATCATCGGGGAGTCCGCCTCCATGAAGGCGATCTTCCACCAGCTGACTCGCGTCATCGACACCAGGGCGACGATCCACATAGAGGGTGAGACCGGCACCGGCAAGGAGCTCGTCGCGTCCGCCATCCACTACCAGGGCCGGCGGAGGGACAAGCTCTTCGTGGCGGCCAACTGCGCGGCCCTCCCGGAGAACCTGCTCGAGAGCGAGCTCTTCGGGCACAAGAAGGGTTCCTTCACCGGGGCGGACAGGGACAGCAAGGGGCTCTTCGCAGTGGCCGACGGGGGCACGCTCTTCTTGGACGAGATCGCGGAGATGAGCATTCCGCTCCAGGCCAAGCTCCTGAGGGTGCTCCAGGAGGGTGAGATTCGCCCGGTGGGCGCCACGCGCTCCCAGAATGTGGATGTCCGCATCATCAGCGCCACGAACAAGAGCCTCGAGGAAGAGGTGGAGCGCGGACGCTTTCGGCAGGATCTCTACTACAGGCTGCACGTCTTTCCCATCAGGCTGCCCCCCCTGAGGGAGCGGCGGGAGGACATCCCGCTTTTGGCGAGGCACTTCCTCGTCAAGTACACCGCCGAGATCAAGAAGGACGTCGCCGGGTTCTCCCAGGGCGCAATGGATCAGCTCGTCGGCCACACATGGCCCGGTAACGTCCGTGAGCTCGAGAACGAGGTGCAGCGCCTGGTGATTACCTGCGACGAGGGAGGGTTCATCCAGCCCGAGCATCTCTCCCAGCGGATCAGGCAGGTCGAGGGCCTGGTGGACAGGATAGGGCCGAGGCAGGGCACCCTCAGGGAGATGATGGAGCAGGTCGAGAGGTACATACTGAGGGAGTCCCTGAGGGAGCACGAAGGGAACAAGACCCGGACCGCGGTGACCCTGGGGATCACGAGAGAGGGGCTCCACAAGAAGCTCGCCAAGTACGGGATGTAGATCGTGCCTTTGCCTTTTCAGGGGGCGTGGCCTAGGATGATCGGCGCGGATGGTTCGTGTTTTTTGCGCTGCTCGGGTCCAAGTGACCTGCCAGCGGTGCGCCGAAGCGCTCGTTATGAAGGTCTGTCCATCATGCCTGATCGGGAGTTATGGAAGCCCCATGGCCTGCCCTGGCTGTGGCGTATCGCTCGCCGCGGTGGCGGATCGAGGGGGGGACGACCTCGTGGGCATGGTCATCGATCAGAAGTTCGAGCTCACCGCCTTCATCGGCGAGGGGGCCATGGGATGGGTGTACAAGGGTCTGCACCGCTCCCTCGGCTCCGACATCGCGGTGAAGCTCATGAAGCCCTCGGGAGCCCTCGACGAGGCGCGTGACCAGCGCTTCGCCCGTGAGGCCCGCGCGGCCAGCCGCCTGAACAATCCTCACGTCATCTCCATCATCGACTTCGGGAGCACGCCAGGTGGGATCCTCTACATCATAAGCGAGTACCTGCGTGGCATGACGCTTTCGTCCCTGCTGCTGGAGGAACGAGCGCTTCCCCTGGAGCGTGCCTTGCAGATCATGGATCAGGTGCTCTCGGCCATAGAGGAGGCCCACAGCGCCGGGCTCGTGCACAGGGATCTCAAGCCCGACAACATCATCATCACGCCGATGCGCTCGGGCGAGGACTTCGTGAAGATCCTCGACTTCGGCATCGCCAAGCTCCACGACCCTGGGGGGCAGCGCCTGACGATGCAGGGGCAGCTCTTCGGTACTCCGGCCTACATGGCGCCCGAGCAGATCCGGGGACAGGAGGTGACCGAGCGTTCCGACCTCTACTCCTGCGCGTTGATCCTCTACGAGTTGCTGACAGGCCAGGAGCCCTTCCAGTCCGAATCGGTCATGGAGGTGCTCTCCATGCAGCTCCAGAATACGCCACCTCCTTTTTACGAGGTGGCGCCAGGGCTGCAGGTCCCAGCTGCCTTGGAGGCCCTCGTCATGCGCGGCCTCTCCAAGGACCCTGCGGATCGCTTCTCCTCCGCAGCGGAGCTACGTGAGGCCATGCACGCCGCCGTTGGGCACCGGAGGAAGACGGGCCGCGTCCAGGTCCTGAACCTCTGTGACGCATGTGGCCTCCCCATCGCCGAAGGCTCCAAGTTCTGCACGGAATGCGGCGCCAGGCAGGGGGAGGTCGAAGGGCCAGCGCCGGCGCCGAGCCTCGCCGGGAGGGCCGAGCCTGCGTCCCTTGGCTCGGCTCGCCCAGCGATCGAGCCTCCAGAAGGCGTGGCATCGGCCAGGGTGAGGGCACGGGATTACCCCCTCGTGGGGAGGGAGGCCGAGCTGGCGAGGTTGGAGGCCTTCTTCGACGGCCCCGAGCGCGCCATGGGCGTCCTCGGGCCGTCTGGAGCGGGGAAGACGAGGCTGCTTGTCTCCGCCCGTGAGCTCGCGCGATCCCGAGGCCTGCGCCCACTTTGGGCCGGGGCCGATCCCAAGGGAGTTCGCACCCCCTGGTGGCCAGTGCGGACCATGGTGGAGCAGCTCCTCGGCTTCGAAACGGGAAGGGTGGCGCCGGAGACGGTCAAGTCGAGGACCCTGGCAGCAGGGCTCGGGCCCGGGGATGTCGTGGGCATCGCGGAGGTGCTCGGGATCTCGGTCTTGGGGGATCAGGTGGAGTACGCCGTCAGGCGCAGGGAGATCCGCGCCGCCGCGGTGAGGCTGATCCGGGAGACCCAGGCCGGGCGCGAGGGGCTCTGCCTGCTGCTGGACGACGCCGACGAATTCGATGGCGCGAGCCTCGGGATGCTCCGTCTCCTCCTGGAGGGCGGGCTCGGGGAGCGCGTGTTCGTGGTAATGGCGGGGGAGAGGGCGCCGCTGCAGATCCCCGGCGAACCAGCCGCCATTCGGCTTGGAGGGCTCGGTCGAGGAGCAGTGGAGGAGCTCGTGGGCCATGCCCTCGGAGGCTCCGGCGAGGTACCCCTCGTGGCCAGCGCCCTGGCTGCCGTTTCCGAGGGCCTCGCCCTGCACATCGTCGAGGCCCTGAGGCTCCACGAAGAGGGTGGGCTGGAGCCTGACATGAGCTTGGGCGAGGTCATTGCCCGGCGGCTTGCCAACCTGGATCCCGGGTCCCGGGCTGCGATCGAAGCGCTGGCAGTGCTCGGGAACGAGGCCACAAGGGAAGAGCTCGAGGGACTCGTCGGCAGCGGTTCGGCCCTCGGAAAGGCGCTCGAGATCTTGGAGGGGCGGGGCTTCGTGCGAGCCATTGCCGGAGGGCGCTTGGAGATCGCGCATCCTGCCCTCGCCGCCGCCGCCTCGGCGGCCTTGGATCCCGCCGAACGAACGAGGCTTCACGTCCGCGCCCTCGGGCTCTTGAGGGAGGCTGGAGCAGGTCCCATCACGCTCGGACGCCACGCCATGGGGGCGCACCTCGGCGAGGAGAGCCTAGCGCTCCTTCGGGCGGCCGGGGAGGAGGCGGCGCTGCAGATGGACGACGTCGGGGCCGCGAACCAGTTCCGCCAGGCCTTGCAGGTAGCGCGCTGGGAGCTGCTCTACGATGAGGCGAGCCCGGAGGTTCTCGACGTGACGCTGGGCCTCGGTGACGCGCTGCGCTTCTCAAAGGACCTCGAGGCCGCGGCGCTGATCCTGAAGGAGGCCGTGCCAATGGCTGCGGCCCATCCGGCCGTGCAGGCTCGAATTCTGAGGGGCCTTGGGCGGGTGCACCTGTCGAGCAAGGAAGAGGCCGCCGGGCTCTGTCTGATGAGGGACGCCGTGCGCGCGGGCATCTTCGCGGGGAGCCCAGACCTCCTGTGCGAGCTATACGCCGATCTCGGCCGGGCGCTGCTCGACGCCGGCAGGCCAGGCGAGGCCGTGGCCGAGCTCGGCGAGGGAGTCACCATGGTGACAGGCGGCGAGGGACCGAACGCCCAGCGGGTTCCCGCCCAGTTCTGGCGCCTGCTGCTCCACCTAGGAGAGGCACAGCTCAGGGCCGGCTCGCCCCAAGCCGCCCTGGACCCTGGGCTCAGCGCCCTGGGTCAGGCCCGAAACGCCCCGTCGATTCTCGGCCAGGCTCGCAGCCACTTCCTGCTCGGTCAGATCTTCGACAGCCTGGGCCGGGAGGCCGCCGCCTCCGAGCACTACGGCGCGGCCTTGGCAGCCTTCAGGCTCCTTGGGGACCGTAAGAGCATCGTGGAGTGCCTGCTCTCGAGGGCCGAGCGCTGGTCCGAGGAGAGGCACGAGCTGGCCGAGCAGGCTCTGTCCCTCGCGCGAGAGGTGCTGTGGGACGAGGGGAAGGCGAGGGCCACGGCGCTTCTCACGAAGAGACCAGGATCCACCTGAGGACTGGAAGCATGGGTGCAACCCTCTGAACTGGTTGGAATATGTTCGACCGATTTTATATCCGAGCATTTGAATAAGAAATGGCTACAATGGGGGAAGGTCCCTGGGTGGGCCGAGTGAGAGCCCGTGAAGATCTGTCCCTCGTGCCGGGCAGGGTCCCAGTTGGAGGTGCATAGCTGCCCCCAGTGCGGCCAGGCATTGGGGAGCTCTGCCGAGCGAGCGGGAGCCGAGCTGACGGGCATGGTCCTCGAGAAGCGCTACCGCCTGGAGGAGCGGGTCGGGGAGGGGGCCATGGGCTGGGTCTATCGCGGCACGCACCTCGGCCTCGAGAGCTCGGTGGCGGTGAAGATAATGAAGCCCGTGGGAGGAGACGGCCCGAGGGCGGCCCGCTTCGAGGCGGAGGCCAGGGCAGCCAGCCGGATCAGCCACCCCCACGTGCTCATGCTCCACGACTACGGTCGCACTCCGGGCGGGATCCTATACATAGTCAGCGAGTTTCTAAGGGGGGAGACCCTCGGCCAGATCCTCGAGAGGGAGCCCTTGCTGCCCCTCGGACGGATCGTGACGATCTTCAACCAGATCCTCGCCGCGGTGGAGGAGGCCCACGGCAAGAAGCTAATCCACAGGGATCTGAAGCCGGACAACGTCATGGTGACCCACCTGCGCTCGGGCGAGGACTTCGTCAAGGTGCTGGACTTCGGCATCGCCCGCATCGCCGAGCCTGGCGAGGCCAGGCTTACGCTGCAGGGTGAGCTCTGCGGTACGCCGGCCTTCATGGCGCCGGAGCAGATCCGAGGCATGGAGGCCTCGGAGCGGAGCGACATCTACGCCCTCTCCCTCATCCTGTACGAGCTCCTGGTTGGCCGGCCGGCCTTCCTCGGAGAGTCGGTGATGGAGCTGCTGGCCATGCAGCTCCATAGCCATCCTCTTCCCTTGAGCGAGGTGGCGGCGGGCCGGCCCGCCAGTCTGCCCGCCAGTCTGCTCGCCAGCCTGGATGGGGTGTTGGAGCGAGGCCTCAGCAAGAACCCGAGGGATCGCTTCGGAAGCGTTGGCGAGCTTCGCGCTGCCCTCTTCGGGGCCCTCGCTGGCGCCGAGGCCGTCAGCCTGCCCTGCCGGGGTTGTCACCAGGCGCGGCCGAGCTGGTCGGATCGCTGCGCGGGATGTGGGATCGGCGTACCTGTCTCGAAAGCGGCATTGAGCCTTGCCCCGCTTGACTCATCGGCCAGCACCTCGGCCAACTCCTCGGTGTCAGGGATCTCCTCGGCTCTCCAGGAGAGCCGAAGACAGGGACCCGCGGCCTCCTTCGAGCCTCGGGCTGCCCAAGGCAGCGTTGATCTCTCGGCGCCCGTCGCCACGGCCAACACGATCTTCTCCTCCCAAGGACCTTTCGCCGAGGGGCGTCGATGGGCGGCCCAGCGCCCGACCGTCCACGATGTCGCTCCAATTGGCGCTCCTGATGCCCCTCCGGGAGACGGAGAAAGTCCTCTGGCCCCAGGACGGGAGGCCGAGCTCGCCGAGCTCGGGGCCTTTCTGGAGGGGCCCGGAGCTTGCCTGGAGATCCTGGCGCCAGCGGGGATGGGAAAGAGCACTCTCCTCGTCGCCGCCGCCGCGATGGGCGAGGCTCTCGGTCTCCGGGTGCTCCGGGCTGGCGCTGATCCCACCCTTTCACGGCCACCCCTTTTGCCGGTCTTGACGCTGATCGCCGCTCGGCTTGGGCTGCCCGAGCCAGGGGAGGCGACAATCGACCTGGCCCGGCTCCGGCGAGGCGCGCTCGATGCGGGCCTTTGCGCCGAGGATCTGCCATTGCTGGCGAGCATCTTCGGAATTGGTCACGTCAGGCCCATGGAGCCCGGCGTACGTGGCAGGGAGCTGCGCGCCGTGGCGCTGCGCGCCCTCCTCGGTCAGGAGGGAGATGACCGCCCGGCCCTTGTCCTCGTGGATGACGCTGACGAGCTGGACCAGGCATCCACGGACCTCTTGCGCGAGCTCTGCGAGAATCTGCCCTTTGGAAACGCTCACGTCCTGCTCGCCTCCGAGAGGTCCGTCCTCCCGGTCGATGGACTCCAGCGCAGCCTCTCCCTCGGGCCCATGCCCGACGCCGTCATCGAGGCCATGGTTCGCGCATGGCTCGAGGGCAGGGAGCTGCCCGCCCCCTCGTTGAGGGCTCTCATCACCTTTTCAGAGGGAAATCCCCTGATCGCGAGGCATGCGGCGCTGCATCTCTCCGAGGGCCGAGAGCTGCCTGTCCGTGAGCTGCCGGGCGACGAGCCTCCGGGCCCCGACGAGCTGACGGGCCTTGGGTTTGCCGAGCTGGTGGAGCGAAGGCTGGAGGGGCTCTCGCCGGCTGCCCGCGAGACAGTCCAGGCCCTTTGCCTCGCCGGAATCCGGGCCCCGCTCGAGCTCGTCCGGGAGGTCGTCGGTCACCCAGGCCCATCGCAGGAGACCCTCGAGGAGCTGCACCGGGGAGCCTTCATCGAAGATCCCGGAGGGGCCGAGCTCCTCGTCACCCACCCCAGCGTGAGCGAGCTGGTGAGAGAGAGCCTGTCCTCGGAGCGGGCGGCCTCGCTGCACCTCAAGCTCTACGGCGCGCTTGCGTCGAGGGGCGCCACGCCCTTCAGGCTCGCGAGGCACGCCCGGGACGCGCGCCTCGGAGAAGCAGCCGTGGAGCTGCTGATCGGAGCAGGGGAGCTAGCAAGGGAGGGCCTGGACCACGAGGGCGCGGCACTCCACTTCCGGAGCGCCCTGATGGTCCTCAGGTGGGAGCTCCTCGTTGGCGAGGAGGACGAGCTGTTTCTGCGAGTTGCCCTCGAGCTGGGGGAGGCTCTCACCGGGGCAGGTCACCTTCTCGCGGCGGAGATGACCTTCAAGGAGGCCATCTCTTCGAGCGGGAGGCGCCCGGACCTCGCTCTGCGGCTGCGCCGGAGCTATGGGAGGCTGCTCGCCGTCCGAGGCCTGTGGGAGGAGGCGCGGGCGATCTGCGCGGAGGACCTGCCAAAGGCGAGGGGGCTGGGCGAGCGGGGGCTCGTCCTCGAGCTGTACCAGGACCTCTCGGAGGCGCTCCTTGCCCTCGGTCGGGAGGAGGATGCCGAGAGGGAGCTGGAGGCGGGCATGCGCATTCTCACCCAAGGAGAGGGGCCCAAGGGGCCAGAGGATCGGGAAGGCCTCAAAGGGCTCTGGCATCTCATCTTGCGCCTCGCCTCGCTCAAGGCCTCGTCAGCCGGAGCAAGAGAGGCCGTGACACTCGCCGAGGCGGCCCTCGGGCAGGCTCGCAGAAGCGATGACCTCGAGGGTGTGGGGCGCTCGCTGCTCGCCCTGGCTCGTCACTTGGATCCCGAGGAGTCGAGAGTAAAGAGAACCCTCTTTCTGGAGGAGGCAGCCGCCTGCTTCGGGCGGCTCGGGGACCGGCAGGGAGTGGCCGAGTGCCTGCTCGCAAAGGCGCGCAGCCCCACCTCGGATCTGAGGCAGACTTTGGAGAAGGCCCTCGTGCTCTCCTCCCAGGTGGGCTGGGTAGAAGGAGTGGCCGAGGCCCGGAAGCTCCTCGCGAGGGCGGCTTAGCCCTGGGGCATTACCGTGGCCGGGAAGCCGGGGTTCTCGATGGGATGGGCGGGGCAGGCCCAGGCCCACGAAAGCTCGTGAAGAGGGCCTGCATCTTCTTCACCTTGTCGGGCGGGGCGGTCACCACGGTCATCCCGGCGATTCGCCAGTTGCAGGCAAGCTTCTGCTCCACTGGGGCGATGGCGGGGTGACGCTTCTTCCAGGTTCTCAACTCCGGCGGCAGGTCGTCTACGAGGGTGCGGACCTCCGCCGCCGGGCAGGGGGCGCATTCTACAGGATGCCGGAAGGCGACCTGCAGGGTTGTGGCAGAACGAACCCGGGGAAACACAGGCCAGAGGTGAGACAAAAAGATCTCTTGGGGCTTGAACTCTTCCTGATAGCCCCGCTCCTGCCAGAGCGTCTTCATGGATTTGACCAGCGCCGCGCGCCGCTCGGGAGGGTCCACGACCCCTCTCCATCCACCCGGCCCTTCAGGTAGGAGGAGAGTCTTCACATGCTCCTTCTTCTCCAGATCGAAGATGAGGAACTCGTGCGAGATGCGCGCAGTGAACACGGTCTCCACGCGGCGAACATGCAGGAAAAGGTATCGGCCCAGAGCCCCGAGGGGCTCCGACCGCCATTGAAGCTCGTGGACGCACCTTTCCAGCTCATCGAAGGTACGCGGCCCGGAATACACCGGGCTCTCGACTCCAGAATCGAGCTCTCGCATTACGAGATCCTGACCGTCCACAAGAAGAACCCTCGCCTGGTAATCGTTTCCCCCGCAGGCCGCCGAGGGCTTGCCCGCCTCGTCCCGCTCCGTCCTCGGTTTCTTGGAGAGCTTCCTTTTGAAGCGGTGTTGCCGCGCCTCGTATAACCGCTCCCCGGACGCCAGGAACAGACCATCGCGCTCCGCCACGTCGGTCCAGCCTCCGCTCCCTCCGGCTGGAACGACCCAGTAGGTCCGGGCCCGCGTCTTAGTCTTGTCCTGGCAGGCGCAACCGCCCTGCTTGCCCGTCTCCTCGGACGGCGGGTCCTCCTCGCAGCAACTGTCGTCGTCCTCGTCGACCGGCGGCATCGTCCAAACAAGGGCCGCCTCGGCCGGGAGGTCGGCGACTTGCGGCGGGAGTCGGGTGAGCCCTTGAGCAGCGGGATCTCGCGGGGTGACGGGGCTCTTTGCCTCCATGGAAGAAGATGTGGGGGCCATTGACGGCCCAGGTGGCCCGGGGATGGCTCGGTCGGGGGCAGGCTCGCGTCCACAGTCCGTCACCAGCGCCATGACGACGAACAGGTACAGAGAACAGTATGGTAGAGAATATCTCGACATGATTCATTCAAGCCATCGCGGGATGGGACAGGCAAGAGGATATTCTGCGCGATCCCTCCGCGCTGTCGGGAGGTCTTCGACAGCCGCGAGCTCGAGAAGGGGGTGAGTAGCTAACGAGTCCGGGTCTTGCCTGGCCTGACGTGTCTTCCCGGCCGGGTCAGATCCAGCTCCACCTCCCTCACGGGGCTCTTGTTGCCGGCGTCGTCCAGTGCGCGGATGCCGAGTCGCAGCGGGTGTGACCTCGCGCTCGGGCTCACCTTGGGAAAGCTGAAGTTGCCGCTCCCGCAGGAGGGTCTCTCTTCCAGCCTCAGGATGATCTTGCCCACGGAAATGCCGGGCAACACGGAGCGCAGGGTGGCGTCGGAGGGCCCCGCCGAGCCGGGTAGCTCGTGGACCTCGTAGGCGGTTGCGCCCGAGCCGGCCGACAGGGTGACGAAGATGTAGCGGCCGCTGGGGTCCTTCCAGTGGCGGGCCTGGGGGTAGGCCGAGTAGATGGCGAGCTCGATGTTGCCTATGGTGGGCGGCGTCGTGGCTGGCAAGGTGCCCGTGGTGATCTGATCGATCACGTACTCCTCGGCGCCCGTTTTGAGGACGACGTCGTATCGGGTGGAGGGGCGGAGGGGGGCCACGGGCAGCACGTACAGGATGGGATTGTGGGTGGCCGGCGGGCGGTGGAGCGAGACTCTCGCCTCCTTGCCCTGCATGTCCCTCAGAGCCACGCGGACGTTCTTTGCCCTTACGCTGCCGGTCTTCCGGATCGAGCGCGTCTTGGGATCCGGGACGTCATGGACCGTCACCTCCTCGGCGTCGAAGACCAGGCGCACCCGCACGTTGGTTGGCGCCGGGACCGTGGCCCCCGGGAAGACACGGACCTGGGGGCTCGGGCAGGCGCCGCCAAGGGCGGGCCTGGGGGCCGTGGCGATCACAATGCATGCCAGGAGGGCTGCGAACAGTATGCTCCTCGGGATCATCGTTCGAGTGTATGCCCGGCTAGCGCCTGGAGACAAGTGGCGCTCTGTCTCGGGTGCAGATCCTCGAAGGTGCCCGCACATCGAGCCGGGCCCGAGGAATTCCCGAGAGTTCCAGCTCAGGGCCGCGTCCGAAGCGCCTTGGCCGGGCTCCTCGTCATCCTCGAGACGACACGAGTGTTAGTTGGATAGGTGGGGAGCTTCCGTGTACGCTGGATTGGGGGACAGAAATTCGTCAAGCTAAAGACCCCATCGTTGATTCTACCCAGCCCGCCCGCGGCGACAGCGCACCCATTGCCGGGACATATCTCAAAAGGGTGCTTCATCCTATCGAGTTGGACGAAACCGCTACGCGGTAGGGGGAGCCGCGGTGCGCGCGGGGCGTAGGCGGTAGGTCGATAGCCCCAGGGTAGAACGGGGCGTGCCTCTCTGTCAGGCTGGTTGTTACCC
>JAVEWA010000752.1:0-3073 GCA_034004785.1 Polyangia bacterium | reverse complement strand
CGCCATGACGAAGGATGGCTCCTCCAAGGCGCCGCAGGCGCCTGTGCCGCCCCGAGCGCCCTCCTCCTCGAACCTGACGATGATTATCGTCATCCTGCTCCTCCTTCTGGCAATCGGCCTCCTGGTTTACGTCATCCTGAGCGGCAGCAGCCTGCGGCAGGACTCGGGCAAGAGCGATGCTCAGCAGACCTCGCCGATGTCGTCCGTGTACAAGGTGGAAGGTCCGAGGTCGGGTGTCTGACGCCCCTCTGGCCCAGCCCGCACCGGATGCTCGAGTTGGATAAGCCCTCACAGCGCTTCGCCCCATCATCGACCGCCAGAGCGCCCGGCGAAGTGGCGTCTCCGGGCGCCCCTTGGGACGAGGTGGCTCTCCTAATCGATCTGGACTGGGCCCCCGACTTCGCCGTCGCCCAGGCGGCGGCTCGCCTGAGCCGTGCTCGGGTGCGCGCAACCTGGTTCGTGACCCACGAGACCCGGGCCCTTCGGCCGATCGTCGAGGAGCGGGAGCTCTTCGAGCTGGGAATCCACCCGAACTTCCTGCCCGGCTCGAGCCACGGCCGCAGCCCCTCCGAGGTGCTCGCACACTGCCTCGGGCTCGTGCCCGGGGCCCGCGCGCTGCGGACCCACGGCCTTGTGCAATCCACTGCAATACTCGAGCATGTCCTCCGCGAGACCGCTCTGGAGGTGGATGCCTCCCTCTTCTTGCCCCGCACCTCGCACCTCCAGCCCCTCGAGTATTTCTGGGCGGGGCGGAGCCTGTGCCGCCTGCCGGTCTATTTCGAGGACGACTTCGAGATGGAGCAACCCAGACCCGAGTGGAGCCTGCCTGCCCTGCTCGGAGAGGAGCCCGGTCTGAAGCTCTTCGCCTTCCACCCGATCCACCTCTACCTGAACGGCTCCGACCAGAGGCCCTACAGGGCCCTCAAGGCCCGCTGCCCGCGGCTCGGAGCTGCCAGGGAGTCCGACCTCGATGACCTGGTGGGCCAAGGCCCGGGCCCATCGACCCTCTTCGAAGAGCTCCTCGCCTTCCTCGGGCAGGGTGGCGGAGGCAGGACCCTCGATCAGATCTCCTCGGCCTGGCGACGGACTAGGTCCGCCGAGCCGTGCCCCGAAGGGAGACCCCGATGAGACTCACCGACTGCGCAAAAATCCTCACCGAAATCCTCTCGAACGCTTCGTTCGAACGCCTCGGCCTCCTGTCGCAGCAGGGCAAGGGTCTGCTCTGCTACCTCGAGGATCCGAAGTACCTCTACCAGCTCCGTCCTCCCCCGGACATCACCGCGGTGATAACCACCCCGGAGCTGGCCCGGACCCTCCCACCCGGCCTCGGCGTAGCCCTGTCGCCCAACCCCAAGCTCACCTTCCTCGCGCTCCACAACCACCTGGCGGCGGCCGGGTTCTACGGCGCCCACAAGCCCAGCCGCATCGCAGCCAGCGCACGAGTTCATCCGAGCGCGGTGGTGGCAGAGGAAGGCGTGGTGCTGGACGAGGGGGTCCTGGTGGAGCCTCGCGCCGTGCTCCTCCCTGGGGTGCATTGCGAGCCAGGCGTCATCCTGCGAGCGGGGGTCGTCATCGGCTCCGAGGGCTTCCAGTTCGAGCCCGTAAGGGGCGGGCTCCTGGCCGTGACCCACGCCGGCGAGGTCCGGATCTGCCAGGGCGCCGAGGTGCAGTCCGGCACGGTGGTGGACCGCGCGGTGTTCGGCGGTGAGACGGTGATCGGCCCCGGCAGCCGGATCGACAGCCAGGTCTTCATCGCTCACGACGTGCGAGTCGGCGCCCGGTGCCGGGTGGTGGCCGGGGCCGTGCTGTGCGGCAGCGCGCTCCTCGAGGACGACTGCTGGATCGGCCCCGGGGCCGTGGTCTCCAACGGGATCCGCGTGGGCCGTGGCGCCCGGGTATCAATAGGCGCGGTGGTGACCCAGGACGTGCCCTCAGGTGAGACCGTCACCGGCAACTTCGCCCTGCCCCACTTCCGCTTCCTCCAGAACCTCCGGAGCATCAGGTGACCTCCGGGGGAGCGGCCCAGTTCCCTGCAACCGAGGCACGAGGGGCCAAAGACACCGAACCCTATGGCACCGCGGTGATCCTCGCCTACAACGAGGCCGCCAACCTGGAGGAGGCCCTGCGCTCCATGCGGGCCGTGCTGGACGCCCTCCCCCTCCCCTTCGAGCTCCTCGTGGTGGACGACGGCAGCACCGACGGCACAGGCCCCCTAGCGGACTCCCTGGCCATCTCCCTCCCCCTCACCCGGGTGGTGCACCACGGAAGGAACCTCGGCCTCGGAGGAGGCTACCGCACCGGCTTTGCCGAGGCCCGAGGCCAGGTGATCACCTTCTTCCCCGCAGACGGCCAGTACCCCCCATCCATCGTGGCCCAGATGCTGCCCCTCGCGGCTGACCACGATCTCGTGCTCGGCTACGTCGAGGGCCGGGGCGACTCTGCCCTCGCAGCGGCGCTCTCCATGGGAGAGCGCGCTCTGTACCGCCTGCTCTTCGGCCCCCTGCCCCCCTTCCAAGGCATCCTGATGCTGCACCGCCATCTCCTCCAAGGCATCGAGCTCCGGAGCAGGGGCCGGGGTTGGGGCGTGATCATGGAGCTCATCCTGCGCGCCCACCGCGGGGGCGCCAGCACCGCCGGCGTTCCCATCCCCCTCCTGCCGAGGCGCTCTGGCCGGTCCAAGGCCCTCACCCTGCGCGCCATCGGCGCCAACCTCCTCGAGCTCCTCGGGCTGCGCCTTCGGCTCCTCGGCGGGTAGTCTCTTGCACACCTTCGGCACGGCCGTCCCCACCCCTGTGAATGGCATGGACCTCATGAACATCGACCTCGGCTTCAGGATGGGCCCGAATCAGCGGTCAAGAATGTACGGGCAACGGGCTTGACCTGGCGGGCAGAATTTGATTGGATTCGGGCATGCGTACACTAACCTACACAGTCATCCTGGTGGCGGCCCTGGCCGGGCTTCAGACCGGCTGCGTGTCGCAAGGCAAGTACGACACCCTGGCGTCCAAGCTCAAGGACACCGAGGGACTCCTGGCCAAGCGCGATGCCCGCATCAAGCAGCTCGACCGGGAGA
>JAVEWA010000751.1:0-3055 GCA_034004785.1 Polyangia bacterium | reverse complement strand
CTGGACGCCAGAGCCGTGGTCGAGAGAGCCCGTCAGGATCGGCGCCGGGCCCGGCTACTGAGGGCCGCGGGCGTTGCCGCGCCCTCCTCGGAGAAGCCTGGGATTGTGGGCGCCGGCGCTGCCGCGGGCGCCGGCGCTGCCGCGGGCGCCGGCGCTGCCGCGGACACTGCCGCGGTCGCTGCCGTGGGCCATGCACCCTCAGCTCGCGATCCTGGGAAGCCCACAGCAGGCGACGAGAAGAAGAAACGCGAGGGGGCCACAGGGCTTGCCTCCCAGGGCAAGAGCGCCCTCCCCGCGGCTGCCCGGGCGGCCATGGAGGCAGCCCTGAGGGGAGAGAAGCCAAGACCGCAGGAGCCCCAGCCGGTTCGACGCCGCCGCAGGAGACGTAGGAGCGGCGGCGCAGGGGGCGGGCAGGGAGGGCGCGACGGCCATCAGGGCTGACAGGGTGGACCTGATCGAGAGCCTTACCAGTCGTGGACCCTGAAGAGGATGGTCTTGGCGCGGACCGGGCGCTTGAGGTCCTGGGCCTCGGTCACGATCTTCTCGCCCTTGAGCTCGGTGATCCTCACGAGCCCATCCTTGATGGCGTCCCCGGTGGCGGGGTCGAGGATGCTGCCGTAGAGCCCCACGCTGAGCTTCTCGCCGCTCGGGCAGGTGGCCTGGAGGATCAGCTTGCCCTTGGGCCCGGCCTTCTGCGAGGTGATGTTGCAGTGGACCTTCTTCCTCGGGGGCGGCGCGGGCTTGGGCGGCCTGACCCGCACCTCGATGGGAGGAGGCTCCGCCAGGTCGGGCGCGCGGCCGGAGCCACCCGTCACGGGCTGAGCCGCGGCCACGGTGGCGGCTCCGCCGAGCGCCAGGGTCGCCATGGCGGCGGCCCTCGCCACCTTGCCGAGGGCTGAGACGCTCAGCCGCTCGGGCGCGGTGACCTCCCCGGCCACGCCGTGCAGGTGCACGCGCAGGCGCCGGGAGCCCACCAGAAGGAGATCCTGGTCGAGGAGCGCCACGGGCTGGCCGGGGGGCGCCACAAGGGTCCGGCTGCCCCGCTCGACCGTGATGGGGCCCGCGCCCTCGGTGCGCTCCAGCATGAGCCTGTCGTCGGCCGAGACCCACAGGCCGTGGGCCTCGAGCCCCTCGGGCATCCAGCGGATGAGCCCCTCGCGATCCAGGGCGAGGCCAGGCTCTCCACCAGGGAGGGCCACGCAACGGACGAAGCAGTCATCCTCGTGGGAGCGATCCAGCTCTTCCAGGCAGATCTCGACCGGCTTTGGCATTCGATACCTCCAGGCTCACGCTCGCCTCGGAGTATGCCCGCCCGCCAGGGCGCGAGCAATGGCCTTCGCCTCACCCGCACGGGGGCTCGAGTTCTCCCCAGAGACACGCGTTCCTGAGCGTTTCCAGTTCTACACCTATTGTCGTGCATCCCCATTTGGCCTGACTTCGGTGAAATAGAGGGTGCGGTCCTCGGCACAACCTTGCACCCAGGTGACGCCGAAGCCTCCCCCCGAGCTGACGATGTCACGCTCCTCCAGACAAGAGCCGGGCGTCTGGGTCTGAGCGTTTAGCTGTACTCGGTGGGTGACCACCCAGTCCAGCCCATCAACGATCGCGAAGTGGATTTCAGTGCTCAACCCGTTATGGTCGCCTGCGCCGTACAAAACGGCAATCGTCTCGCCTCCGCTGGTCTCCCGCACAGCGACGAGCGGCCTGCTCGTGACCTCATCCGATCCCAGCACCACGGGCACCTCCTCCGCCGGGCTCGTGCTGCTGTCGAATAGCACCACGCCGCGGTCAAGGTCCCAGATGGCAACCAGCTCTCCCCCATTCCATAGGGCCACCGATGGGCCATAATAGGTTAATATCGCGTTTTCGGCTCTATAGATCTCTTGCGTTAGCCCGGTTGGGGCTCCATCCGAATCGAAGTTGGATTGGAAGACCGAGTCCGGTCTCGGCCTATAGCTCCAGAATAGGGAATACCCGCTCTCGTGCTCGACCATGCCTCCGCCTGAATCGGTATGCTCCACGTCGTTGCTCACCAGGACCTGTGGAGACAGCTCGACCCCAACGTCATCGATCCGTACGAAGTACCAAAGATAGAAGTACTCTTGGCTCCGGTCGTCTCTCCACAGTAACGCAAAGCCATCTTCACGTGGGACGACGTTCCTCAGGTAGGCGTGCGCTCCAACATTTTGGACCGCCGGTGTTGGGTCCGATAGTAGCTCGCCATCAGCGCCCACCCGCCGCATCCAGATAGTCTGGCCGTATGTGCTCCAAAAAACCCGGAGCTCACCGCTGACCCATGCCATTCTGCTATTTTGCGGGATATCCTCATAGGAGTCGTAATCCGGTGTCACCTCGACCGGTTCGGAGACTCTGGCATTCACTGCGTCGATGAATCGGAGGCGCAGAAATATGTGCCCGTTCCTGTTCACATGATAAAGGACGACGTACTGTGTGCCTGTCCATGTTAGCTGATGCGCGCCGCCGTCCAGAAACGGGTCTCCAGCTTCGGGTCCAGCAACGAGCAACGGCACAGTAAATACTACGCCAGCGTCGCCAACCCCGCCTCCGTCGGATTCTCCAGCGTCCAAAGTGGGCCCTGTCGTGTGCCCAGAGCAACCGATGCCGAATCCACTCGCGACCACGAAATATAGGACAGTGAGTCTTGTCACGTCACACACCTTTGGCTAAGTAATTACGCGATGTTACCAACGACTGAGAGCCCCTACACCAAACGGGTGGACTTTCGTTTTGTCGACACAGTAGTAACCGCAGAGATCACTGTAATTTTCATAATATCCGGCTTCCAACCGGCTATAGTCACGGTCTGCTTCTTCGGGGTCGATTATCACGTTACCAGAACGGTCTTTATTCGTTGCACGAGTTTGGCCATACTTGTGTGACCAGGTGACAACTCCGCCACTAATTCGATCCTGCCGGTAGAAATGATAGCCAACTCTTTCATAATAGGGACTATTTGGAGGAAGGTAGAGCCACGGCGAGAGGAAAAGAGCCACTTTGTGAGAGCATCCGTAGCATTGTTCTGCTTTTGCAACAG
>JAVEWA010000106.1:0-14288 GCA_034004785.1 Polyangia bacterium | reverse complement strand
GATAGACTCTTCCGTGGCGCTCGATGCATCAGGTGACGCTGCTTCGCTTGTGGACGGGGCGCTAGACGCGGAACCGGACGCCAACCTGCTCTGCGGGAACGGCATGCTTGATCAAGGGGAGGCATGCGACGGGACCGACCTCGGTGGTGAGATCTGCAAGACCCGCGGCCATCTCGGTGGAGTCCTGGCCTGCGCTGGCTGCCAATTCGACGACAGCGGCTGCTGGGACAGCTGTGGGGGCACCACCGGGCACAACTGCCCAGCGTCCTCGGTTACGGACGACTTCGAAGATCAAGTGCGTGGCACTATCTGGGCGAACTACTGGGAGGACGGAGGCGCGACCACCCAGGAGACGGCTGGCGGCAAGCTGCGGTTCGAGCTGCCCGTCGCAGAGACGGGATATGCTGGATACATGACGTACGACCCATGCGACTTCCGGGAGGATGCCATCACCCTGGAGGTGAACACTGCTCCAGACCAGACTGCCTATGGAGCAGAGTCCGCCTTCTACGTGACAGATGTGGTAAGCGGCGAGTCCATCGGTTTTTCGCTGAACTATGGGCTCCTTTGCGGGTTCCACAAGATCACCAGCTACGATCTGCAGTGGTCCGTGACCTACCAGTCCAACCCTCATAAGTACTGGCGCCTGAGGGAGTCGGGAGGGTTCTTCGGCTGGGACACCTCCCCTGACGGCTCCACCTGGCTGGAGCAGGGCATCATACCCAACCCCTTCCCCATGGATGACGTCTGGGTGGTCATCATGGCGGGGTGCTTCCAGATTGAAGCGGCTCCTGGCGTTGCAGTGGTTGACAACTACAACATCCTGCCATGACCGGCCTCGAGTAGCACTGATAACCATCTGAAATTTATTGGTCTTGCGCGAAATTGGCCCGATCCGGCCGAGCCCCTTAGGATATCAGTCATGTTGGGACAAGGAAGAGGCGCCTCCTGGGCGCTGATCATGAGTCTTTGGGCTCCTTGGCTGGTCTCTTTGGTCCTTTGCCTGCCGGCGCGGGCGGCCCCGGCCAGGGCCGAGGCACGTGGCCCAAGGGCGAAGAAGGAGGCCAGGGGGGACAAGGGGCCCAGGATCAACGCCAAGAGCGTGCTCATGGTTTCCTTCGATGGGCGGAAGGTCCTGTACGAGAAAGGCGCCGCCGAGGTCCGCTCCATAGCCAGCCTTTCGAAGCTCATGGCCGCCATCGTGGTGGTGGAGCGGAAGCTGGATCCCGAGGGGATCACGGTCATCAGCCCCGAGGACGCCAAGGTGGCCTTGGGCGGGTGCAGGACCAGGCTGCTTCGAGGGATGAAGGTCCGGAACAGGGATCTGCTCCACGCTGCCCTTCTCGCCTCGGACAACCGGGCCATCCCGGCCCTGGGGCGGGCAGTGGGGCTCTCCCCCGCGCAGCTCGTGGAGGCCATGAACGCCAGGGCCAGCAAGATGGGCCTTTCGCGGACGCAGTTCCACGACCCGGTGGGCATCCACCACGGCAACACATCCACGGCTTTCGAGATGGCCAAGATCCTCCGGGCCGCGGTGCTCCACCCGGTGCTGCAAAAAGTCATGCGGAGCCAGACCTACTATTTCAGGCCAGTCTGGCCCAAGGGAAGGGCCATCCACTACTACAACACCAACGCCTTGGTGCACCGCCTCCAGTACCCTGTCTATGGGGGTAAGACTGGCTTCAACAACAAGGCTGGCTACTGCTTCGCCTCTGCCATGCGCCTGCCAGGGGTGGGGCCGGTCCTGGCGGTGATCCTCGGCTCCAGCTCCAAGAGCCAGCGTTTCTCCGACTTCTTCAGCATGCTCCGGGCGGTGGATCGCACCGGCGCTCTCGTGGACAGCCTGGGAGTGGCCCGGAAGGGGCCGGCCACTAGGGGAGCCTCGTCCAAGGAGGGGTCGTCCAAGGGAGCTTCCGCCAAGGCCGCCTCTGCCAAGGGTGTTTTGGTTAAGGCCGGCTCTGCACGGGCGCCTATCTCCCCAAAGGGCGCCCGGCGGTCCGCTGCCCAAGGAAGGCCCGCTTCCCGCTTGGCTTCGGGTCCTAGGGGCCAATCCAAGCGTCATCCCAAGGGCCCCAGGCGACCTCCTTCGCAGGCGCGGGGCCAAGGCTCTCTGCACGCCGACTCCTCGGACTAGCTTAGTCCAGGCGGTATCCCTCCCCCGACCGGAATCCGTCCATGTCCGGCCGGGCGCCGTCCGGGGTCCGTCCGAATCTGAATTCGCGACGGGTACCCTGGAGCTGCCAGAGACAAATCAGACGCCGAGCCACTCCCTTGGCCCTCTCGCGTAACTGTCGGACAAACCTCGGGATGGCGCCCCAGGCTCGCATCCGCTCGCCATGCGGCGCTCCTCGTGCATGGCCCATCGGGGCTGTCGGCACGCCATTTGCTCTTTGGTGCCTCCCAGGATTGCAGATGAGGTGCCCCATGACTTTCGAGCTCTGCTCAACAACCCCTCTCGAGGAAGCACCCGCGGCCAAGGCCGTGTGCAGGATCCCACGTCCTGGGCGGGCTCCGGAGGCCGACAGCGATTCCCTTGGCGAGGCGTGGGAGGAAGTGTTCGCCTCCCTTCAGTGGCTGGCGGGGCACACCCAGGGCCTCTGCTGCAGAGAGCCGCTAAGAGACGATCTGGCCATTCGCGGAGCCTTGCTCGGAGCCCTTCGGGAGGCCGTGTCCACGTCCCTGTCCGCACGCATGCGCCCCTCGCCCACGCCGCCAGGCGCCATCACAAGGGCCCTCGAGGCCCTTAAGAGGCTCGGCCGTGCGCTCGCCATCGCAAGGGGGCGCGGGCTCCTTGGAGAGGATGACTTCCTGGGGTGCAGGCGCCAGGTGGCCAAGGTGACCCTCGGGCTCAGGTTGCTGCAGGCAGAGCAGATCCTGGGATCTCCAAGGCGTGGCGGGGACGTCGTCTGACCTGAGTGAGGGGCCAATCCCCGACCGTCGCACAGGGCCCCGGTTTGCACGAAGAGGTTGGAAGGAAAAAACGGATCCTGAGGATCCGGCCGTTCGAAAGGAAGAGGAAATGGCGACCAGAACATCCCACCAAGAACGACGAAGCATTGGCGAGCTCCTGAAGACCCTCGAGAAGCATTTCGGGAGCGGCTGCATCATGCGACTCGGGGACGCGCCAGTGGCGAATGTCCCCGCCATTCCGAGCGGCTCGCTTGGTCTGGACTTGGCCCTCGGCGTTGGCGGGTATCCGCGGGGACGCCTGGTGGAGATCTACGGACCAGAGTCCTCGGGCAAGACCACCCTCGCCCTCACCGCCATCGCCCAGGCACAGCGGCAGGGCGGCATCTGCGCCTTCGTGGACGCCGAGCACGCCCTGGACGTACAGTACGCCCAGGCTCTCGGCGTGAATCTCGCCGACATTCTCGTCTCCCAGCCAGACTACGGCGAGCAGGCCCTGGCCATCGTGGACCGGCTCTGCCAGTCCCAGGCAGTGGACCTGATCGTGGTGGACTCGGTGGCGGCCCTGGTGCCAAAGGCGGAGCTGGACGGCGAGGTGGGGGACATGCACGTGGGCCTTCAGGCGAGGCTCATGAGCCAGGCCATGCGAAAGCTCGCTGCGGTGGCATCGAAGTTGAACACCACCGTGATCTTCATCAACCAGCTCCGTCACAAGATCGGCGTGAAGTTCGGGAGCCCAGAGACCACTCCGGGAGGCAACGCGCTCAAGTTCTACGCTTCGGTGCGTCTCGACATCAGGCGCATCGGCGGGATAAAGCAGGGAGAGGAGAACGTGGGCAACCGTGTACGGGTGAAGGTGGTGAAGAACAAGCTCGCGCCCCCCTTCAGGCAGGCAGAGTTCGAGGTGCGCTTTGGACAAGGGGTGGACAGCCTGGGTGAGATCCTGGATCTCGCCACCGAGCACGGAGTGGTGAGAAAGAGCGGCGCCTACTACAGCCTGGGCGCTGGCCTCGGAGGAGAGCGGATTGGACAGGGACGGGAGCGGGCTCTCGAACACCTGAGAGGAGAGCCCGCCCTGGCCACCCTGCTGGAGACCGAGCTGCGGGCCTTGATTCAACAGGGCTCGGCGCATGGGGCGCCCGGGCAGCCCTCGGCAGGAGTCGCTCGGACGACGAGCGCCACCTGCGCGGAATTCTGCGATGAGCGGGCTGCAGAAGGGCAAGAGGGAGAGGACGCCCCAGGGGAGTCCGAGGCTGGCTCTGGTCAGCGGGCTGCGGTGTGAGGCGGGGCGCGGCGGCTCGGCGCTAGTCATCGCGCGGTGGCTGGGCTCTGGGCAGAACGCGACCGCTCGGTGCTGGCACGCCGCTCGGCTGGGAGCCGGGCGTTGAGGCGGGTAGGGAGTCGGCGGGGCGCTGGGCATGGAGCAAGGTGCCCAGTTCTGCTAAGTTGGTGAAGAGTGCTGGCCGAGTAGAACATGCCTAGAAAGACCCGGGCCCAACAGGAGATGGGAGACTTCCAGACGCCTTTTCAGCTGGCCAAGGCCGTGTGCGAGCGGCTTCGGTTCCATGGCCTCGCCCCTTCCTCGGTGGTGGAGCCCACCTGCGGTCTGGGCTCGTTCCTCGGGGCGGCAGCCGAGGCTTTCCCCGATGCAGGGCGCCTGGTTGGTCTGGAGCTGAGGGAGGACTACCTGGCCGAGGCAGCCAGAACCATGCAAGGCGAGATCGCCAATGGGAGGTTGAGCCTGCGCAGGGAGGATCTCTTCGTCGTGGATTGGGCGCGGCTCCTTGGGGATCTGCCGCAGCCGGTGCTGGTGCTCGGGAATCCACCCTGGGTGACCAGCGCTGCCCTGGGGAGGCTGGGGAGCTCCAACTTGCCTCCCAAGGTCAACAGCGAAGGCCTCCGAGGGCTGGAGGCCATGACCGGCCGCAGCAACTTCGACATCTCCGAGTGGCTGCTCCTTCGCCTGCTCGAGGGGCTCGCCCCCCTCGAGGGGGCGGCCTTGGCGATGCTCGTGAAGACCTCGGTGGCGCGCAGGGTGCTCCGGCATGCGTTTCGACGCGGGCTCCCCTTTGGCGAGGCGCACCTCTTTGGCTTGGACACCTCAGCCGAGTTCGGCGCCTCGGTGGACGCTGCCCTCCTCTTCTTGCTGCGTGGAGGAGATCTGGCGAGCCCGTGCTGCGTGCGCTGGCGAGGGCTCGATTCGACCAGTCCCGATGGGCGCCTCGCCTGGGTGGATGGGCTCCTCGTGGCTGACCGTGAGGCCTACGAGGACGCAAGGGGGCTGCGCGCCAGCGAGCCCCAGGGTTGGCGGTCTGGCGTGAAGCACGACTGCGTCAAGGTTCTGGAGCTTCGTCGCGAAGGGGATGCGCTGAGAAACGGCATGGGAGAGCCAGTGGACGTGGAGGACGAGGTGCTCTACCCGCTCCTGAAGAGCTCTGATCTCGGGCGGGGAGTCAAGAGGGTCAGGCGATGGCTCCTGCTCACGCAGCGGAGCATGGGAGAGCCACCAGAGCTCCTTCGGGAGAGGGCCCCCCGGGCCTGGGCGTACCTCGATGGTCATCGAGCCCTGCTCTCCCGGCGGAAGAGCAGCATCTACAAGGGGCGCCCGCCCTTCGCAATCTTCGGCATCGGCGGATACAGCTTCATCGAGTGGAAGGTGGCGGTCTCGGGGCTGTACAAGAGGCCGCGCTTCGTGGCCGTGGGCCCCGAAGGCACGCGGCCCGTGCTCTTCGACGACACGGTCTATTTCAGGCCCTGCTCGGGTGAGGCAGAGGCCCTGCACCTGGAGGAGCTCCTGAATGGACCCGGGGCTGCGAAGTACTTCGAGGCCCTCCTCTTTCCTGACGCCAAGCGGCCGGTGACCATGGCGCTCCTCGATGGGCTGGATCTCGGAGCGTTGAGGTCGGCTAAAATGCCCCGATGAGCCTCACGGGAGATTCCGGCCCGAGGTGGCGGGGACCAAGCGACCGAACTTGACCCCACGGATGGCGGTGAGCTGTTCGCCCATCTCGAGGATCTCGCGGCCCTTGCCTCGCAAGATGAGGACCTCCAAGCAGTTGTGATGGTCGAGGTGTATGTGCAGGGTGGAGACGATGGCTCTTGGGTTGCCGTGCTGGATATGAGCCAAACGCTTGGCGAGGTCCATGCTGTCGTGCTCGTACACTAGGACCACCACGGCCACCTGCTCAGCGTCGCTGGTCCCAGCCTTGGCCCATTCCCTGGCCACCAGTTGCTCGCGGATTAGATCCCTCAGGGCCTCGGAGCGGTTGGTGTAGCCGCGATCGGCGATGTGCGAGTCGAACTGCTCGAGTAGAGCATCCTCGAGAGAAACGCCTATACGTAGCAGCAACTCAATCCTCCCTCCCGGGCCACGCCTCCCCGGGAATCCGGCAGAGAATACTTGAGAATGCCATCCCCTCACAGGATGTTGGAAAAAACCAGTACCCGGAGTCATTGGATCTGGAATATGATGCAAATGGCCCCGGCCGCCCCCCAGGCAGGAGCCCACAACAATGGACGGGAGGGGCTCCAAGGGGCGGCAGAAAGGGCTGGGAAGCCGGAGCCCAGGGGGCTTTGGCGCAAACCGGAGGCTTCGAGTGCGATACCACCTGCGCTATCTTTTCGAAATAATGTTGCTTACTGGGATCTTGGGGCTTTCGGCGAGCTGCTACCAAGGCCAGGACGACCTCGAAATCACCCGTCTGGAGATCAATGGCGGCGCAGTGGAGTCTGGGCAGCCTTCGGTGGTGTTCCTTTACCACGGTGGGGCAGGGGCCGCCTGCACGGGGACGATCATCGGGCAGCGCGTGGTCCTGACCGCCAAGCACTGCGTGTGCAACATGGATTCCTATGGAAACTGCAGCAGCATGCTTTCCACGTCCGGCTTCGGCGTCTACATCGGGACCACGCCGAACCTCTACGCGCCCCCCAAGTACACGGTGTCCGAGGTCCGCGCCTCCTCCGGGACCCAGATCACCGACAACGACATCGCGGTGTTGCTCATAGCGGGGGTTATGACCGAGACGCCCTACCCCGTGCTCTCGTCCCTCCCGACGAACTTCATCAACTCCCAGGTTTACCTGATTGGCTATGGACTGAGCGCCTGCACTGGCGGCTCGAGTGGCACCAAGCGGAGAACCGAGGATCAGGTTGTGGGCTACGAGGGGTACAACAGCTTCATCACGCAGGGTCTCGGCGCCAACTCGGGTGACTCTGGCGGGCCTGTGTTCACTACCGACTACAAGGTAGTGGGCGTGATGGTCGCGGTGCCCCAGAACTACAACGGCACCCTTCAATGCGGGACGACCATATGCACCAGGATCGATCGGTACCAGAGCCTGATCCAGCAGGCCCTCGAGGACACGGGCGGCTGCTATCCAACCGGGCCGGAGATCTGCGACGACGGAGTCGACAACGACTGCAACAACATCGTAGATGATGGATGTAACCCGGTGGGAGCGGCCTGCGCGAGCAACGACGATTGCGCCTCCAGGCTCTGCTACAACCTCGGCGCGGGCCTCGTGTGCGTCCAGTCCTGCGACCCCTGGTACCCAGGCGCGGGTTGCGTGTCGGGCTACTACTGCCGTGAGATCGACTGCGACACAGGGGTGTGCGCCCCGGGGGTCTCGGGGAACGCCGAGGTTGGGGCGAAGTGTAACCAGGACACCGAGTGCGGGAGCCTCTATTGCAAGACCGGGTCCGATGGCAAGGGCTACTGTTCCGTCCATTGCAGGCCTGATCAGGGAGAGTGCTTGCCCCACGAGGTCTGCGCTCCCACGGGACCTTCCTGTGGAGGCTGCCTGCCCTCGGCGGCGTTCCAGGGCCAGCGGGGGATCGGCGAGATCTGCCAGGTGGGCACCAACTGCAGGAGCAGCCTCTGCATCGAGGACCAGGGCGCTTACTACTGCTCCCGCGTGTGCGGGAGCAACGCCGAGTGCCCCGATGGCTTCCACTGTCGCGAAGATCGTTGCATCAGAGGCTACCTCGGCTCCGAGGGAGATCCCTGCCTCGTGTCAGCTGATTGTCTTCAGGGCCTGACCTGCTACACGGGGGGCGTTTCGCCCTACTGCACCAGGCAGCAGTGTGAAGGCACTGGTTGCCCCACGGGAATGGTCTGCTCTCCTGTGGGGGCTACCTCCGTCTGCACCATGAACCAGGCCCCGGTCGGGAGCCGCTGCTCGAGCGCCGGGGAGTGCCTCACGGTCGGATGCATCTCCTTCGACGGTGATGCGAGCTGCTCTCTCACCTGCGGACGGCTCGTCCCTTGTCCGACAGGGACGTTCTGCACCATGTCGGATTCCGGGCAGCTGGCCTGCGCGCCGAACTCCTTGCCCCCGGTCATCGTGGATCCAGGCGGAGGCGGAGGACTCTCCAAGGGTGGCTGCAACCAGGCTCCACCTGGCCAAGGTGTCCCTTGGCCGGTGATGATGGCTTTCCTGATCCTGCTCTCCGTTTTCTGGCGCCGCCGCCGATAGGTTCATGCCGCACTAACTTGTCCTTGCCCCAGGAGGTTCCATGCCTCGTCCCTTGCCGATGGCAGCGCTCGCTCTGGTCCTCGTTTTCGCAGTCTCCACAGGGGGTTGCAGCCTGTCCGATGGCGAAGCCGTGCTGGCGGTGGAGCGTCACGGCTCCGGGATAAACGATGGCATCCTGGAGCCGGGAATGCCCGCCGTGGTGTACCTCCTGCATCAGTGGGGTTTCGGCTGCACGGGTACGCTTATCGGACGACGGTTGGTGCTCACGGCCAAGCACTGCGTACAGAGCGATACGGGGCAGCGCTATCCGGCCGCGGGTTGGTGGGTGAACGTGGGGGCAAACGATCAAGCCATCGTCAGGAGCTACGGGGTATCGGAGGTCAGGGCCACGCCCGGCTCCAGCATCGAGGACTCGGACATCGGCCTGCTGCTCCTGTCGGAGACGGCTGTGGAGACTCCCTACCCCATGGTCTTCGAGCTGGATACCCAGGGGCTGGTGGGGAGAGACGTCCTGCTGGTGGGGTACGGCCTCGACTCCTGCGTGAACGGGGACTCGGGCACGAAGTACAAGACCGAAGACGAGGTCATGGGGTGGTACACAAGCAACGATTTCGTCACGGAAGGGCGCGGGGCGAACAGCGGCGACTCGGGGGGGCCCATCTTCGATCCCGTCACCATGGAGGTGATCGGAGTCATCTCCAGAGGAGGAGACTGCGAGGAGTACCCCGGGCTCACGGTAGGAGTCAGGGTTGACGCGTGGAGGACATTCATCAACCAGGCCCTCACGGACACGGGAGACTGCGCCAGGACGAGCCTCGAGGACCTGTGCGGTGACGGGGTGGACAACGACTGCGACGAAGTCGTTGACGACGGATGCAACCCCGAGGGGAGCGCCTGCACCGGCGACTCCGACTGCGCCTCTCGGTTCTGCCGGGACGTGGGTGGAGGCAGTCCCATTTGCACCCTGCCTTGCGATTTCAGCGTCTCTGGCTCATGCGGAGCCGGGGCAATCTGCAAGCTCATCACCTGCGACGAGGGCGCCTGTGCCCCGGGCGCCGCTGGGAGCCTGGGAGTGGGGGCTTCCTGCGCCGCGGATTCCGAGTGCCAGACCCTGCTCTGCCGGGATCCGGGCAGCGGCCGGCGGCAGTGCGTGGCCCCTTGCGTCGTGGACGCCGGGCAGTGCCTTGGTCATGAGGCCTGCGCTCCACTTGCTGCGAACGCTACCTGCGGCGGCTGCGCCGCGGACGAAGAGGTGCCAGGCCCGCGGCGTCTGGGCGAGCGTTGCGAGGTTGGAACGGACTGCGCGAGCGGAAGCTGCCTGAACGACGGAGGTTTCTCCTATTGCAGCAAGGGCTGCATGGACCACTCGGGTTGCGCCTATGGGTTCCACTGCCGCGCTGGCAGCTGCGTCCGTGGCCTCCGGGGCAACGTGGGGGAACCCTGCATAGAGGACGACGACTGCGTGATGGGCTTCTCCTGCTACGGCTTTACCGCGGACCACCCAGGATACTGCACCATCTCCTGCACGGGCGGAGAGCTTTGCCCCGCCGGCACGGAATGTGATGGCCTTGCCTGCGTGATCGGCAATCTGCCTCTCGGGAGCGGCTGCGTGGGGCACACGGATTGCCTCTCCCTGGGATGCTACTCCTTCAACGATAATCTGGCCTGCACCTTGCCATGTGACCGCCAGACGCCATGCCCTCCCGTCTCGGTTTGCGTGGTGTCCGATAGCGGCATGACGCTATGCCAGCCGAACCGCCTGCCCGTCATCGAACCCCCAGACCCGCCCGCGCCCAAGAAGCGTGGATGCAGCGCGGGGGGAAGCGGCGGGTGGCCGCTGTTCATCGTGAGCGTCTTCCTCGCGTGGCGGCGACGGCTGGCGCTGCGAGGGGCCGGTCATGGCAGGAGCACTGCCTCGTCTCCGTGAGCCCGCCTGAGCTCCTCAACGTGGCGAACCAGGGCGTCCCTGCGCGCGAAAAAGGCCCTGATCTCCGGATAGGTCAGGTAGCTTCCCTGGCCCGCTGGCCTACGGACGAGGGCAATCACTGATTTTCGGTCGAGCTGCCTCATTCGCTGGTAGGTGACGGCCCTCACCCTTCGAAGCATGGCGAGCTGCTCCAGGTGATACGGCCGGCCAAGGGCGGACACGGGCCTGAAGTCGGCGCTGTTGTCGATCATCAGCAGACGCCCGGTGGTCCGCGCTTCGAGGAGATTTCCTCCGGTGAAGCGGTCCGGGTTTCCAAAGAGCAGATCCAGCAGGAGGAGGTCCGCGATCTCTCCCAAACGCGCGCGCTGTAAAGGGGGCACCGGGGCGCCGGGCGAGAGCCATTTGGCCCAATCCTGCCTCTGAGCGGCCGGGAGCTCCCTGACATGCGGGATCCAGTCGATCGCAGCCCCCCGGACCATGCCCTCGGCGTCAGGGCGCAGCTCTCGCCCGAGTCGCGCCAACAGGGCGGCCTGTTTCGGATCTGCGGCGAGCTCTTGAAGCGACTTGAGTGGGATCCGGCGCTCGCACGCCGCCGGCACTTGGTTCACCCCGAGCAGCGCGGCCAGTCGGTAGGCGGCTATCTCGGCCTCGTAGCGCGCCGAGTAGAGGCTCTGCTCCGGCTTGAAGATCGATGTGAATCCGCCGGAGAGCCGAAGCATGAACTTGATGGATACTCCTCCATAGGGGGAGAGCTCCAAACGCTGCACTTGCGTCTTGCACAGGCGCTTCTCGACTTCGTGAAGCAGGTTGCCCCGGCCCTGGACGCTCCCCCCAGACAGCGTCTGGGCCATCACCAGAAGCAGTTGGAGGGGCAGGGTCACGCTCATGGCAATGCTCGAGTTCCTTCAGTGAGAACACAGAAGCAAACTCGGTGCCAGGGTTGATGAAGGGCTCGGACAGACGCTCTGGAGGCCGACGCCCAAGGAGAAACGCCTGGTGTGGGCTTGGCGCTGTGGCACGAGGGACACAGGCTAGAGTGAGTCTATCACCGTCCTCAGGATGTCGGGCCTGTCCGTGATGATCCCGTCCACCCCGAGGGCGAAGAGCGCCTCCATGCGGGGCTGGTCGTCGATGGTCCAGGTATAGACCGCGATTCCGTTTGCGTGAGCAGCGGCTATCACCTCGGCGGTCGAGCCCCCCTCGGGCAGGTTCAGCGCGTCGTAGTGCCTCGGGCACTGGGTCATGGGGTCGTTCGAGTCGTTCACCGCCAGCACGAAGCAGGTGGCGGCCTGCATGGGATAGTAGATGGCGATATCCGGGTCCAAGGCGCGGAGCCTCTCCGCGGAGTCGTCATTGCTGGAGCCCCAGCAGACCTTCTCACGCATTCCGAACTGCAGGACGACGGCGTGCAGGTCCTCCTCGTATTCCGAGTCGGCGTCCTTGATCTCCAGGTTGTAGTAGGCGTCCGGGAAGGCTGTGAAGACCTCCTCCAGGGTGGGGATCGTCAGCCCCTCGCCGCGAAGGGGAAAACTCTCGTCCCCGTCCGGGTCGAACCAGAAGGCGGCGTCGAGCGCCTTGAGCTCCGCGAGGGTCTTCTCCCCCACCATGCCCGAGCCATCGGTCGTGCGCTCCACGCTCTCGTCGTGGATGACCATGAGGTGGCCGTCGGCCGACAGGACGAGATCGATCTCCAGGACGTCCGTGTCCCATTCGGACAGAGCGCGCTCGAGAGCGTAGAGGGTGCTCTCTGGATAGAGGCCCGCCCCTCCTCGATGGGAGAGGTGTACGGGGGGAGGCAGGGCCTCGAAGTAGGGTTTGGAGGGCTCCCCAGAGTCGTTGTCTCCGCACGCCGAGGTTCCGAAAACCAGGGCAATATTCAGGATTATCAAGGTGTTAGTAATGGGACGCATGTGGTTCTCCTCTCCTTTTGAGTTCCGGCGCGAGCATGGCGAGCCAGGCCGCCCGGTCAAGCTCGGCTACAGCCTCGACTCTAGCCCCTTACGGGGTCAGAGCACAACGGCTCCGCCCATGACGCATTGCATTAAATAAACCTCGACAAGTCGCGCTGGACTGATCTATAGCTTTGTTAGTAAGCGCTAACAAACAGGGTCTCGGCCCTCCAACAAGGAGAAGAGAAGGTGGCTGACTTTCTTGCTGACCTCAGGGACATCAAGTTCGTGGTCTTCAACCAGATCGGAGTGGAGAAGCTCCTCGAGCAGGAGAAGTTCTCCGAGTTCGACGCGAGCGACTTCGAGGCCATGCTGGACCAGGGCCTGAAGGTGGCCAAGGAGGTCTTTGGCCCCATGAGCCTCGAGGGCGACAAGATCGGCGCCAAGTGGGAAAACGGCAAGGTCACCATGCCTCCCGGGACCAAGGAGGCATGGGAGCTCATGCGCGAGAACCAGTACATCGGCATGAACATGCCCTCCGAGTGGGGAGGCATGGACCTCCCGCAGCTCATCTTCACCGCCATACAGGATCTCTTCGTGGGCGCAAATCCGGCCCTGGCCCTCACTCCCATGTTGACCGTGGGCACGGGGCATCTCATCGAGGCCTTCGGAACGGACTACCTGAAGAAGACCTACGTCGAGAAGATGTACACGGGCCAGTGGACCGGCACGATGTGCCTCACCGAGCCTGGCGCTGGCACCGACGTCGGTAACTCCAAGACCAAGGCCTTCCGGCAGCCCGACGGCACCTACCTCATCGAAGGTTCGAAAATCTTCATCACTTCGGGCGACCACGACCTCACCGAGAACATCATCCACGCGGTGCTGGCGCGCATCGAGGGCGATCCGCCTGGGACCAAGGGCATCAGCCTGTTCGTGGTGCCCAAGTTCCTCGTGAACGACGACGGCACCGTCGGCGCCTTCAACGACGTGCGCTGCCCGGGCATCGAGCACAAGATGGGCATCCACGGCTCCCCTACCTGTCAGCTCAGCTTCGGAGAGGACGGCAAGTGTCGAGGGTGGCTCCTGGGTAACGAGCGCGACGGCATGAAGCTGATGTTCCAGATGATGAACGAGGCCAGGATCGGCGTAGGCCTGCAGGGCGCCGCCTCTGCCAACGCTGCCTACCAGCTCGCCCTCGCCTACTCCAAGGAGCGCCTCCAGGGGCCGCACTTCTCCCGGCTCAAGGACCCCACAGCCCCCCGCGTGGCCATTGTCGAGCACCCGGACATTCGCCGATCGCTCATGCTGCAGAAGGCCTACTCCGAGGGAATGCGGGCCCTGCTCTACACCGCCGCCTACTACGGCGACCTCGCAGAGACCATGAAGGATCCGGAGCAGGCCAAGAGCTATCACGCAATTGTCGAGGTCCTTACTCCGATCTGCAAGGCCTACTGCTCCGACATGGGCTTCAAGGTCACCGAGCTGGCAATGCAGACCCACGGCGGTTACGGCTACTGCCACGAGTACGGCGTCGAGCAGATGATGCGAGACGTGAAGATCGCGTCCATCTACGAGGGCGCCAACGGCATCCAGGCCATGGACCTCGTAGGCCGGAAGCTCGGCATGAACATGGGCGCGAACTTCATGGCGGTGGTCAACCAGATCACGCAGTTCATCGAGGCGCACAAGGAGCACCCGGAGCTAGAAGGCGCGGTCAAGAAGCTCATCGGAGCGAGGGACGCGGTGAACGAAGCGGCGATGTACTTCGCCATGACAGGCTCCTCCGACGTCACCATCCCGCTCCTGAACGCCAGCCCCTTCCTGGAGCTCTTCGGTGACGCTCTCATCGGCAAGCTGCTGCTCGAGCAGGCTGTAATGGCGCAGGAGAAGTTCGCCGCCATTGCCGAGGAGAAGGGAGTGAACCTCAAGCGTTCCAAGAAGGTCCAGGAGCTCCTCGCCGAGGACGAGGAAGCCGCTTACTTCTGGAACAAGGTAAAGACAGCCCAGTTCTTTGCGCACTCCGTGCTGACCCTGGCGCCCGCAAAAGCCGAGGCGATCAAGACCGGTGACACCTCCGCCATGGAGGCG
>JAVEWA010000750.1:0-3082 GCA_034004785.1 Polyangia bacterium | reverse complement strand
GCCGCTGTCCACTGGGCCCCGATGAGGGGTGCAGATCCTCGAAGGTGCCCGCACCTCGGGCCAGGCCCGAGGTTAGGGAAAAATCCTCGCGGATCTCATGGCATTGTGATTTTCTTTCACTCGGCATTTCACACAATGGCGCCTTGTGGCCGCGTCCAGTGCAGGAGGGACCAAGCGGCATGGAGAAACTAATCGCGGCCCTGGTTGCAGCGGGTGAGCACCGCGAGGCCCTCGGGCTCCTGGCCGAGGCCCACTCCCTGAAGGTGGCCCGGTTCTGCGCGGGCCTCGTGGGCTCGAGGGCCGAGGGTGAGGAGCTGATGCAGGAGGCCTTCATCGAGGCCTGGCAGGCCATGCCCCGGTTCCGGGCGGAGTCCACCCCCAGGTCCTGGCTCTTCGGCATCGCGAGGCGCCTGTGCATCCGGCACATCAGGCGCCGGGACCGGCGGGCCTCCCTGGGGGCGCAGCTTGCCGGAGACGCCGAGCGCGTGGCCAGGGTGAACGGCTCCGCGGCCCAGGCGGGCGAGGACAGCTCCTCCATGCTGGAGGACCAAGCCCTGGTGCGAGAGGCCCTCGCCCACCTGAAGCCCGACCTCCGGGAGGCCGTGCTCCTCCGCTACCAGGTGGGCCTCGACGGCCTGGAGCTGGCCGCGGCCCTCGGGCTGCGGCCCGAGGCGGCCCGCAAGCGGGTCTCGCTGGGGCTGAAGGCCCTGCGCGAGGCCCTGCGCCCCCTGCTCATGGCGCCGCCCGGGCCAGGCGAGACCCCGTCCGAGGGCGAGCCAGGCGCCGAGCAGGGCCCCGCGCCAGGACGAGGGGAGCAGGCAGGGGATCAGGAGGGGAGCCAGGCAGGGAGCCAGGCGCCCAGACTGCGGGTGGTCTCCGACTGAGAACCAGCGAGGACCGCCAAGGAGAACGACCATGAGCAAGACGAGCTGCCAACGCCTCCAAGCTCTCATCCAGACCGACCCCGAGCAGGGCCGGCACCTCCCCTCGGACCTCGAGGAGCACGTCAAGGGCTGCGCCGCCTGTCAGGTGGAGCTGCGGGCCGCCACGCGGCTCCTCGGGCTCCTCGAGGGCGTGGCCGGGGATCTCGAGCCCAAGGCGTCCCCGGCCGAGGTGGCCCGAAGGGCCATGGCGCCCGCTCCCAAGAAGGCCGCGTCCCAGCCGGAGCCCCGCCGCGGGCGCCTCTGGCTCTGGATCCCCGCGACGGCCGCGGCCGCGGTGGCGGCCACCTTGCTCCTGCTCTTCGGGCTCGGACACCTGGGCTCACATGCCCCTGGGGGCGGGCCCGGAGACGGCACCGGAGGCGGCCCCGGCGCGGCCGCGAAAAAGGGGCCCCTGGTGGCCACTGCCTGCGAGCGCTTCCGCGCTGGCCAGGCCGCCTCCCAGCCCTGCGCCCTGGGGCAGGACTTCGAGGCAGGCAAGGGCGAGCGGCTCAGGATCGCCCTCGGTGACGGCAGCACCCTCTGGGTGAACCACCAGACCAGGCTGCGCCTCCTTCCCGAGGAGCGGCGCGCCCTGCGCCTCGAGGCGGGCCAGATCTTCCTCGACGTGACCAGGCAGGGGAGCCTCCCGCCCCTCGGGGTGCGCCTCCCCACCGGCGAGGTGAGGGTCGTGGGCACCCAGCTCCAGGTCCTCGCCCGAAAGGACCTCGCGGTGATTGACGTGCTGAGGGGCAAGGTCATCGCCCGCTCCGGCGGAAGGGACGAGCCAGTGGAGGCGGGCCGGGAGGCGATCCTCTACAAGGAGGCCGCGCCGGTCGTCCGGGCCGCTGCAGACCTCGGCGGCGCCACCGAGTGGGCCGACGCCAAGCTCCGGGTGGCCGAGGGGACCAGCGGGTTCGGCAGCCTCAGCGCCAAGCGCCCCGGGCAAAAAGACGAGACCGAGCAGGCCCTGCGCCTGACGGATCACCGCGTGACGGTCCGCATCCAGGGCAGCCTGGCCCGCACCGAGATAGAGGAGGCCTTTCACAACGACTCGGGGCACACCCTCGAGGGCATCTACAAGTTCCCCATGCCTCCCGAGGCCCGCATCGCCGGGCTGGACCTGCTGGTGGACGGCAAGTGGGAGCACGGCGCCGTGGTGGAGCGGCAGCGGGGCGAGAAGATCTGGGCCGGCGTGATCCGCAACGCCACGCCCAAGAAGAGGCGCCCGGTCGAGCAGGTCGAGTACATCTGGGTCCCCGGCCCCTGGCGCGATCCGGCCCTCCTCAAGTGGAAGCAGGGCAGCGAGTTCGAGCTCAGGATCTTCCCGATCCCCGGGAAGGGCGAGCGCAGGGTGCGCATCGCCTACACCGAGACCCTCGCGCCCATCCCGGGCGGGAGGCGCTACGTGCTGCCACTGGCGGCGGATCCCGCGGGGAGGCCCCGAGCGGAGCGCTTCGCCCTGGAGGCCCGGGTGGCGGGCATGCCAGCGGATCTGGCGGTGCGAACGGCTCCCTATGATCTCCAGACCTCCAGCGAGGGCGGCGCGGTGAGCCTCCGCATGGAGCGCGCCCAGTTCGCCCCCACCGGAGACCTGGTGATCGACGTGCCCGAGGCGAACCTGGACCGCGAGCTCCGCGCCTTCGCCTACCGGGACTCCGCCGGGGCCGGGGAGGGCTACGCGCTCCTCGCCCTTCGCCCCGACATCCCGATGGAGCGACGCGCTGACTCCCTCCGGGTGCTCTTCCTGGTGGACAGGTCCTACTCGACCCAGAAGCTGCGCCTCGAGCGGGCCGCGGACCTGGTGGGGCGGGTCGTCCGCGCCCTCGGCAAGGGCGCCCAGGTTCAGGTCCTCGCCTGCGCCACGACCTGCGAGGCCCTCTCGGCGTCCTTCCGCGAGGCTGGAGAGGAGACCGCGGCAGACCTCGAGGGCCGCCTGCGCCGCATGGAGCCCCTCGGCAGCACCAGGCTGCGCCACGCCCTCGCCGAGGCGGGCAAGGCCCTCTCGGAGGCCGCCACACCCGCTGGCTCGGCCCGGGTCATCTACCTGGGCGACGGCATCCCCACGGTGGGAGAGACCGAGCCCGCCCGGCTCGCCACCCTGGCCAAGACCCTCCTCGGAGGGGCGAGGCTCACCACCGTGAGCCTGGGCGGACAGGTGG
>JAVEWA010000749.1:0-3085 GCA_034004785.1 Polyangia bacterium | reverse complement strand
ACCTGGTTGAAGGACCAGCGATCCGCGAAGCCCGTCATGGGATAGACGAGGTGCCGCTCTTCGAGGGCAGCTAGCCCCTCGCTCACCGACTCTCCATGGAGGCGCTGCAGGTGGGACCCTTCGAAGACCCGGCCGAGCACCGCCGCCTTGCGGAGCAGGTCCCGGAGAGAGGGCTGCAGCCGATCCAGTCGCGAGGCCACCAGGCTCTCCACCGTGGCTGGGAGCTGCACCTGCGCGTCCTGACGCGTGGGCCGCATGCGGCTCAGCGGGTCCTTGTCGTCCCGGACGCAGATCCCCTGCTCCACGAGGGAGTCGAGGATCGCTTCAATGTAATAGGGGTTGCCCCCGGCGCGCTCGAGCACCTGGCGGACCAGGGGCTCGGCCTCCTCGTGGTCCACGAACCTCGTGAGGGCGAGCTCACGCCGCTCGTCGGGTCCGAGCTCGCCGAGATGAATGGCGAGCCCCTTCACCCCTGGCAGGAGCTCGTCCCTGTCCCGCAGGGGCTGAGAGGTCAGGATCGCCAGGATGGGCCTGTCCTCCAGCCGCTGGGCCAGCTCCGCGAGCTGGCCGAGGGTCACCTGGCTCGTGAGGTGCGCGTTCACCAGGACCAGCACCAGGGGCGAGTGACCCGAGCGCCATCTCAGCAGCCGGTAGAGGGCCTCCTGGATCTCCTGGTTCAGCTCCCCTGGGTCCCGATGCACCAGGGACGCCTCCTCGGCGAGGCCGAGCAGGACCTCCAAGGGGGTCACGAAGTCGCGCTCCAGATCCGACCGGAGCTCCTCCTCCATGAGCGCGGCGATCTCCCTGATCCTCTTCCGCAGATCCGCGGAGGGGAGCGTCTCTCCAGGGGAGATGAGCTGAAGGGCTACCTCGGACAGGGTGCCATGCACCGCCATCTGGTCCGCCTGCCTGGCCACCATGCGGACCACCTGGCCCTGCCAGCTCGACAGCCGCTCGAGAAACACGCGCACCAGGGCCCTCTTGCCCATCCCCTTGTCCCCATAGACCACCAAAACGCGCCCGGCGCGCTGGCGCTGCATGTCCAGGAAGGTGTCCTGGAGCGCCTTCATCTCGAGGACCCGCCCCACGAAGGTCTGCTGCCCGAGCGGGGCGCCGGGGCCCGCCCCCGGGCCAGCCACCTTGAACACCCGGGCGGCCATGGAGACCGTGCCAGGCTCGCTGGTCGAGGACCCCTCCTCGCGGACCTGGCGGAGCTCCTCGCTCAGGAGCGGAACCTCCTCGAAGAGCCACTCCTCGGCGCCCGCCTTGGCCACGTGATCGTCCACCAGGATCTCGCCTGGCTGGGCTCTCGTGACGAGCAGTTGCCCGAGGTGCAGGAGGCTCTGGCCGATCTGGTACTTGAAGCGGCCGTCGGGCTGGCGCTCCACCACCGTGAACCCGCGAACGATGCTCAGGGAGAGGCTCGCCGCCGCGCCGAAGTCCTCGCAGGTGGCGCCGAAGGCGTCCTCCAGCGCCCGGGCCAAGTGGATTGCGCGCCCCGCGTCCTCCTCCGTGGCCACTGGCAGCCCCACGAGGGCGGTTATCCGCTCTGGCGTGGTGGTATCGACGACCGCCTCGTACTTGAAGACGATGTCCTCCGCCACCGCCGTGAAGCGTGCGACCGCCTGGGTGCGGAGCTTGTCCTCCAGGCTGGTGCCGTCACCGCCCGGGGGGCTGAACTGCCCGCACACGAGGAGCACCTTCTTGCGCTCCGTCATGGGGCTGGACCCGGACCCCGGCCTCCCGCGAAGCTCGCTGTCCTCCAGGCCGAGCGCGCTCGACGTACCCGAGGAAGGCGCCACCGCGGTGAGCTGTCTCGGCGCCGCCGCCCGCGCCACCTCGGCCTCGTCGGGCATGATCTGGTGGATGAACCCGGCCAGGGCCGCAGTGTCGTAGATCTCCTCGAGGGAGTAGAGATACCGCGTGAGATCGTGCTGGAAATCGCGAGCCGTGGAGTATCTGTCGTCTAGGCGCCTCGCCAGGGCCCGCATCACGATTGGCTCGAGGGCCTTGGGCACCTGCGGGTCCACGGAGCTCGGCGGCGGGATCGTGGCGGTCCGGACGGCCTTCAGGGCCTCCTCGCCCTTCAGACCCGCGAAAAGGGTCCGCCCGGTAACGAGCTCGTACAGGATGATGCCGGAGGCGAACACGTCGCAGCGCCGGTCCACTGGCTGACCCGAGGCCTGCTCAGGGCTCATGTAGGCGTACTTGCCCTTGACCACCCCCTCCTCCTCCACCTCGGTGCGGGTCTTGGCGATGCCGAAGTCCACCAGCTTCACCGCGCCGTCCATGGAGATGAGCACGTTCTGCGGGCTCACGTCCCGGTGGACTATCTCGAGGGGCTCGCCCGTTGGGCCGGTCTTCCGGTGGGCGTAGTCGAGGCCCTTCAGGAGCTCCTGCACTATATAGACCCCGAGGCCCTGCGGGATCCGGCGGCCGGCCTGGGCCGAGAGCTTCACGAGCCGCATCAGATCGAAGCCCTCGACATACTCCATGACCAGGTAGTGCTCGTCCCCCTCCTTGCCGAAGTCGAACACCTGCACGATGTTCGGGTGGTTGAGCTGGGTGGCCATGGAGGCCTCGGTGCGGAACATGCGGGCGAAGTGGGGGCTGCGCGAGAAGGCCGCGTGGATCTTCTTGACCACCACCAGTTTCTGGAGCCCCAGGGCGAGGGAGGCGCGCGCGAGGTACACCTCGGCCATGCCTCCCTGGCCAATCTTGCTGATGAGCTCGTTCTTCCCGAGCCGCTCCACCGAACCTGGCCTCCTAGCTCAACCCCGGGCCCCTCGCGCCCAAGCGGTGGCACCATGAGGTGCTGCTCGGCGGGAAAATGCGTCCGGAGAGTTTGCGCAACATAAACAAAATACCACGTTCTTACGCACGGGACCCTAGTTCGCTTCCATTAAAATACATGGGGCCGGGGCCCGTCATTTGCCTGGGACCAGGGCCTGCCGAGACACCTACTTGAACGGGCGGATCGACAGGTTGTCGAAGGCCACCTCGGACTCCCAGTTGTTGAACCCGAAATGATCGTTTCCTCTTCCATGAAGAGGGCGCCGGTCCACGAAGGCGAGGAAGGGCTGCC
>JAVEWA010000748.1:0-3088 GCA_034004785.1 Polyangia bacterium | reverse complement strand
GGGATGCCTGCGAGCACGGCCGCGCCCCCAGCCTCGAGGCGAGGCGCGAGCTGGAGCGGGCCCACTCGGCCACGAGGGAGGCCCTGGCGAGGTCCGGGGCCCCCAAGTCGGCCCTCGCCGCCCTCGAGGCCCACGAGAAGACCTTCGTGTCCTGGTGGAGGGAGTCGGGGCGCACCGCCTGCGCCCTGGCCGTCATGCGGCTCGGGCAGCTCAGCTCGAGCACCGACACGGGTTTCGGCAAGGTGCTCTCTGGCTTCGAGCTCACGAATGTCCGTCAGGCCCCCTGGTATCCCGAGCTGGCGGCGACCCCTGGCGTCCCCGAGCGGCCCAAGCTCTACAAGGACAGGAGCGTCACCTACGACCTGCGCTACGACCCGATGCGGCTGAGGCTGGCGGCCGCCACCATGCTCGCTAAGATCGGCAGCGGGCAGATGGTCCATGTTCAAGTGCTGACGGGCTACCTCCACGCCTTTGCCGGGGACGGCCGGCCCCCGGGCTCCACCCACTCGCTGGCCATCACCGGCTACCAGATCGAGAAGACCGTGGGTGGCCAGCCGGTGCGGGTGGCCTTCGACTTCCTGGATCCGGACGGCGGCGGGAAGGGAATTCTCGTGCTGGACATCGAGAGACGATCGTTCCAGCATGTCCCGGCAAACCCGGGGTGGGTGGACACGGGCTGCGGATGGGACTACGACTCCGCGGCGCCTCCGCACCGCTACCAGGTGATGACCTTGCGCTAGGGCCGCGCCTGGCAACGGAAGGAAAGAACGTCGGAACGTTGGAACGACGGAGTGAATCAGTGAAGGAGCGAAGGAGCGAAGGAGCCACGATGATGTGCAAGCGTAACACTCGAGGCCATGAGATCAGGCTCGCGTGCGCCCTGTCCGCGCTTGGATGCCTTGCCCTGCCCTGGGCCTGCGCGCCCTCCCCGGGCCCGGCCGTCCCGGCACGGCCCGGCGCCGAGGCTCCCCGGCCCGCCGAGGCTCCTCGGCCCGCCGAGGCTTCGGCGTCAAGGGAGCACGCGGCCCCGGCGCCCGCCGCCGAGCCTCCGGCGAAGCGCCGCCCGGCTGCTTGGGCGCCTTCTCCGGAGCAGGTCAAGGCCTGGCAGGAGGCCTCCTGGCTCCAGGATAGGGCAGATCCGCAGGGCACTGGCTCCACGGCCAGCGCGCCGGTGCGAAGAGCGCCGAGGATCCTCTGGCGCCACGCCCCGAAGGGGCAGGCAAGGGCCGCTGGCCAGGTGGTGGCGGGCAAGGGGCTTGTCTTCTTCGGGACGGCCTCGGGGACGGTCCATGCCATCGAGGCCGCCACGGGCAAGGAGCGCTGGGAGCACGGCGAGAAGGGAGCCATCCTGGCCTCGCCCGCCCTGGGCCGCGAGGAGGGTGGGGACGCGCTCTACGCGGTGCTGGCCCAGACGGGAACCCTCGTGGCCTATAGGGCCGCCTCTGGCGAGCGCATCTACGCGCGGGAGCTGGGCGGCCCCATCCTGGGGGCGCCGCTCCTCGCAAACGGGCGGATCTACCTGGGCAGCGGCGGGACCGCCCTGAAGAGGGCTCCTGGCGCTCTCTACTCCGTCGAGGCCTCCACCGGGAAGCGACTCTGGAAGCGCGCGACCGGGGCCCGGCGTCATCGCACGGTGAAGCGCGTCCTCTTCCTGGCCGGCGTGGCGGCCCGCCCGGCGCTCTCTGCGGACGGCCTGATCTATGCCACCAGCCAGGACGGGTTCGTGCACACCCTGGATGGCCGCACCGGGAGGTCCAGGCAGCGCGAGATGATCGAGCGGCAGGCTGCCTACACGCCGGCCATCGATGGCAAGATTGCCTTCGTCCACCGGAGAGGCCAGCTCTTCACCCTCGGGCAGCGTGGCAAGATCCTCGGCCTCTTGACCCGGCCGCCCAAGCCCCTCGGCGCGGGCCTGGGCTCCCCGGCCCTGACCTCCGAGCGGATCTACCTGGCGGGAGACGGCGCCCTGATGGCCACGAACCGGGAGGCCTCGGCGCCCCTCTGGACCTACCCGCTCCCCGAGCAGACCTCCGAGCTGCGCCACTCGGCACCGGTGGTTGCGGGCGCCGGCACCCCGAGCGAGACCGTCTTCGTCCTGGACACCCACGGGACCCTGCACGCGGTGGACGGATCCTCGGGCAAGGCGCTCTGGACCCATGCCCTCGGCCGGCCCGACCCGCCCGTGGATCCTCTGCGCACGGCCATCCAGCCAGCCCCGGCCCTGCTCCCTGGCCTGCTCGTCCTGCCCGCTCCCAAGGGCGAGGTCATCGCCCTCACAGGCGCTCGGTAAGACCTGAAGCCTCTCTGTCCATGCTGCTCGCGAGAGCCGCTACCAGGCGACTCCGCCGGCCAGGTGGATGGAGATGGTCCCGCCAGGGAGGTAGCGGGTCTCGGCGGTGGTCCCCGCCGCCACGACCCTCGTCTGGAAGCCGGTCTTGAGATCTCCCAGGTAGGCCTCGGCGGCGAGATCGAAGCGCCAGCGCCCGGCCAGGATGGTGAAGCCGAGGTCCCAGGCCATCTTGTGGGTGTCGGGCAGGGACCGCGTGGTGAGGCGGCGCGGGATGGCCGGGCTGTCGTAGGCCGCGCCGGCCCGAAGGAGCAGCATGCGGTGGGCGAGGATCTCGATCCCCAGGTGTCCCTGGAAGCAGTCCCGCATCCTGAGGGGGATCCTCAGGGCCTCGTTGCCATAGCTCCAGCCCTCCACGTCCAGATAGATCTCGCGGAAGCGGGAGCTGTCCACCCAGCCGATCTGGCCCGCGAGGAGCACTCGTTTGTGCACCCGGGCGAAGACGCCCGCCGTGAGAGACTGCGGGAAGGGCAGCTTCACCTCGGCGTCGAAGGTGGAGCCCGTGGCCGTGCGGAGGACGTCCCGGCCAGAGACCTTTACGTCCAAGTTGGAGCGGTAGGTGAGGCCCAGGCCGATCCATGGAGCGGGGAGCACCTGGATCCCGAGGGAGTAGCCCGCGCCCGCGCCGGTCATGGTGGAGACCTTTGTGTCGTATATGGGACGCCCTGGCTCTTCGTGGGTGCAGTTGAGGAGCTCCGAGCAGCTCTGGAGCGCGGAGAAGACGCCGATCCCGACCCGCAG
>JAVEWA010000747.1:0-3090 GCA_034004785.1 Polyangia bacterium | reverse complement strand
CGGCTGCAACGCCTACTGCCAGCCCACCCTGGATCGCTGCCACTGGGGGCGCTTCGCCCTGGTCCCGTCCGGCACCACCGAGACGCTCTATGGTCTTTGGGGGAGTGGTCCTGATGACGTCTGGGCCGTGGGAGACAACAGCACGTTCTTGCACTATGACGGCTCGACTTGGGAGAAGGCGGCGTCCAGCTCCGTTGAGCGCCTCCTTGCCGTCTGGGGGAGCGGTCCGGACGACGTCTGGGCCGTGGGCTACTGGGGCGCCATCTTCAACTACAACGGCTCGGCCTGGGAAGAGATCGAATCAGGCACGGACGAGCACCTCATGGACGTCTGGGGGACTGGCCCAACCGATGCCTACGCCGTGGGCGCGAACGGCACCCTCCTCAGGTGGGACGGCTCCGGCTGGCAGGCCTGGGACACCGGGTACACCTTCGGCTTCCAGGCTCTGTGGGGCACGGGAGCGGACGATCTGTGGATCGCCGGCGACGCCACCGACCTGCTCCACTGGAACGGCTCCGCTTGGGAGGCCCTCGACACCGGCGCGGCCGAGTTTCCGAGCGCCCTTTGGGGCCTGGGGCCTGCCGAGCTGTGGCTTGGAGTAAGAGGCCCTGGCGTGAGCTTCTACGACGGCGTGGGCTTCACGACCCAGCTCCTGGGAGTGCCAGCGGGCCCGAGCCTCGAGGGGTTCTGGGGGAGCGGCCCCGAGGACGTCTGGGCGGTCGAGGCCACCGGCAAGCTCCTGCACTACGACGGCGACGTCTGGACCGCCACGGACTCCGAGGCCACCGCTGGCCTTCACGCTATCTGGGGAAGCTCGGACACGGACATCTGGGCCGCGGGCGAAAACGGCGCATTGCTGCACTTCGACGGCGCCGGCTGGGTCCGCCGGGATCTGGGTTCGCCGAATCATCCGTTTGCGGTGTGGGGAAGCGCCCAGGACGACCTGTGGCTGGCTGGGTATGCGGGCGAGCTCTGGCGCTTCGACGGCTCGGGGTGGTCCGTCTTCTCGTCTTTCACCACCGCGAAAATCATCGACATATGGGGCCTCGGCCCGAGCGACGTCTGGGCCGTGGGCGACGGCGGCGCCATCGGCCACTTCGACGGCATGGCGTGGTCAAGCCACGCCTCTGGCTCGGTGGCGGATCTGAGGGCAATCTGGGCCGCCGCGCCAGACGACGTCTGGGCAGCCGGCGGCTACGGCGTGGTTCTGCACTACGACGGGCTCGAGTGGACCCAGGTGCCCACAGACAACACCTCCCAGTTACATGGCCTCTGGGGGAGCGGCCCGACAGACGTCTGGGTCGTGGGCTATGACCGCACCATCCTCAGGTGGAACGGCTCGGCGTTCTCGGAGGTGACGACAGGCATTGGCAGCGTCGATCATCTCATGGCCGTATGGGGCACCGGTCCGAACGACCTCTGGATCGTGGGGGCCGAGGGCATTGTGCTCCGCTTCGACGGCGACCAGTGGGAGAGACGGAACGACGTGCCCACCAAGCTCGCCCTCGGCGCCATCTGGGGCAGCGGCCCATTCGACGTCTGGATCGCGGGCGCGCAGGGCACGCTCCTCCACTACGACGGCGCCTCCCTGGCCTCCATCCCCTCCGGGACGACGCAGGAACTGTACGACCTTTGGGGCTCGAGCCCTCAGAGCTTCTGGTGCGTGGGCGCCCTCGGGACCCTCCTGCACCTCGGCCATGGCCTCCCGGGGATTGACGGCGGCCCCTGCCAAGGGGCCATCCCCGTGTCCTGCGAGTCCGTGCGGACGGGCAGCACCCTGGGCGGGCAGCCGGCCTTCCCCTCCTTCGACTGCGCCCTTGCGCCGACCCCCGGGCAGGAGGTGATCTACCGCCTGCAAAACCCAGTGACGGGCCGGATCACCGTGCGGCTCGTCCCCAAGGAGGCCGATCTCGACCTGATCGTGACCAGCGCCGATCCGGAGGGCGGCTGCGCCTTGCAGGGCATGAATTGCCTCGCTGCCAGCCAGAACCCCGGGCTCGCCGCCGAGGAGCTCGCCTTCGACGCGGTGCAGGGGGAGACCTTCTACTTCTTCGTGGACGGCCGCACCGCGTCCACCTCGGCCTACCGCCTGGAGGTGAGCTGCACCAAGGAGTGACCCGCCGCCCTCTGGCCCTGACCCTCCCCGAGGTGCTGGCCGAGCATGCGCACATGACTCAAATCGTGGGAGCGATATGAGGGGATGCATCAGGGGGACAACTCCAAAGATAGACCCAATGGCAAGGGTTGAAAGAAAGGAGTTCACGCTTCAGGCGATGATCGACTGCGAGGCAGATCCCGTGCTCTGTCATGACCTGAACTATATGTGTTATGGGGGGAGCTTCGACTTTCCACCAGATTTGGCACTGCCATGAAAAAAATAAACCGAATGTTATCCCTTACTCTTACCTGGTGTGTTGGTGTTTTCGTCGTATGTATGACCGCATGCGAGGATTTGGTTATTGTAGCTAAATCCACTAGTGTCGAGCCGAAGTACTTCTACTCGGACAAGAGGGTCTGCGACGTGACAATGAAGATGGCCAACGAATTCGCATTCTGGATCCCGTACCCCTACAACAAAGCAACACGCGCCATGCGAATGGTCGTGTGTCTCAGAGCGGGCCAGAGCGGAGTGCAGCGCGAGACCTGCCGGCAGTGGCTGTTGCGACGAATGTCGCTTCAAAATGAGACCGAGCTTCAAGATGAGTTCGGTATGCAAGAGACGGATCGTTCGGACGCGGCCAAGTGGCAGATTGCCTACCTCGAGGCTGAAAACAGCTTGGAATTCGAGAAACGGAATCCCCCGCCTCACACGTACCGGAATCCTCATGAGCTTCCTCACTGGATCAATGTGATCAGAAGGCAGTTGGGAGACGAGGCTGCCAGAACCCACATCGAGAAGGAGGAGCGAGACGAGGCTCAACGCAGGTCCAAGTATCGGGAGGCGTGGAACACCGAGATCAAGGAGAAATGGAGAAAAGTGATTCCGTCGAAGCATTGTGATGCTGAAGAAATCGCAACGCTTCAGCAGCGGATCGCGGCAATCGAACATGGCATGTGTCCTTACTGCTGTATCCGTTTCGCCGTCAAATA
>JAVEWA010000746.1:0-3098 GCA_034004785.1 Polyangia bacterium | reverse complement strand
AAGGCATCGCCTCCGAGACCGGGCAGCCCTGGCAGCCCCGAGCCCGCCTCCGCAGGCTGCGTGGCCCCAAAGGGGTCCTCCGCCGCCGCCGGCACAGGTGGAAGCCCCGGCGGAAGCCCTCCGGCAGATGAGGCTGGCGAGGTAGAAGCCCTTGGGGCAGGCTGGGCCGAGGGAGCAGCTTGAGGTGCCGGCGCCGGCGCCGGCGCCGACGGGGCCCGGCTAGAGGGCGCAAGAACCGGCTTCAGCTCGACAGCTGGCACATCGAGATCGATGTCGATGTCGATGTCACCACCAGAAGGATCGCCGCTGGCCTGTCCTCCCTCCACCGCACCCGCCGCAGGCACCTCGGCCGCTCCCTCCAGGGCTCCCATCAGAGCGAGCTTCAGCTCCTGAATCGTCTCGAAGCGCTCATCGGGCAGGGGCCGCATGCACCGACCGATGACCTGGTCCACCTCCACGGGCAGCCCGGGCCGCACGGAGCTGGGTGTCTCGAAGGTCTCGGCGGGCGAACGCCCGGTCAGGAGCTCGTTCAGGATGACCCCGATCGCGTAGATGTCCGCCCGCTCGTCAGCCTCGCGCGGGCTCTGCGCCATCTCGGGGGCCAGGTACATGAAGCCCTGGCCGCCGAGCAGGCTCTCGACGTTTCCCAGGCCGCTAGCCGTGCGTCCGATGCCGTACTCGGTGACCTTGATGCGGCCCGCCGGGTTCACGAGCACGTTGCCGGGATGCAACGCTCCATGAAATGTGAGCTCGTGGGCGTAGCCACAGGCGTTGCACAGGTGCGCCACGATGTTGTAGGCGCCCTTCAAGCTGAATGGCTTCCCCGCCTCGCGTTTCCTGTCGATGATATCCCTCAGCGACTGGCCCGATACGTGCTCAGTCACGAGGAACACCACGGCTCCCTCCACGGCCATCCCGTAGGTGCGAGCGATGTTCTTGTGATCCAGGCTGGCGCTCAGCTCTGCCTGGTGCTGGAGAAACGCCACCAGATCAGGGGCGCCGGCCAGCTCCGGCTTCAGCACCCGGAGAGCCACGTCGGTTTCAGAGCGCAGGTCCACGGCCCTGAAGAGAGCTCCAAGCCCGCCTTCCCCGAGCTTCTCCTCTATCCGGTACACGCCGCCCAAGACCACACCCGGCCCAAGGACCTCTGCTCCCGTGGGTGCAGGGCCCCCTCTCTTGCTTGCCTGGTTATTGGGCGCTTCGTTCATCGCCACTTCTTCCTCACTCATTCCCGGACGACTGGGTAGGCTGGATTTTATCCTGGTTCCACACTCAACACAACGCGTCAACGCTCCAGGGCCATCTGACGCGCGAGGGCCCGGTGCTGCTCCCCGGCATAGGCCCGGACCTCTTGGGGATAGGGGCTGCCTGGATCTGCGATGCGCTTGAGCCAAGGCATTGCATCGTCAAGGAATCCCACCCTGCCAAGGCTTCGCAAGAGCTTGATGCGGTACAGCTCCACGGTGCTCACGACGTGTATCTTGTCGTGAAGCCGCCTGCCCCGGCCGTCCGGGCGGAGCACCAGAGCACGAGTCTCGCACTTGAAGTCCGAGCCCTTGCGATTGAACTCGTCCATCAGCGCCTTCGAGACCCTCGCCGCATCCCCGAGTTGCCCGAGCGACTCGACGATTCCACAACGCACCTCGGGCGAAGGCGCTGGCTCGGCTCCGGATGCAGCGAGCGCAGCAAGCAGCGGGCCCAGGGCGGAGGGGTGCTGCATCCGCCCAATGGCCCAGCTTGCGGCCAAGGCGCGGTCCTTGTTCGCGTGCCTGAGCATGGGGGCTAGCAGAGGCACTGCGGCACGTTCCCGGAGGATTCCCATGGCCACCACGGTCTCCATGGTGAGCTCTCCAGCCGCCTGCTCAGCCTCCAGGTGAGCTCGGAGAGCGGGCACGACCTGGGCGCCGATGCTCTCCCCCCGCCCCTCCACCATCCGGGCAAGCGCCACCGCGGCAGTGCTCTTTTGTGCGGGAGTGCCTCGCTGAAGGAGCGCTATCAGGGCCACCTCCGCACGATCGAGCGTGCCCTGGCTGGCCAAGGGGAGGCGGATACGGCGCCTGTATCCGATGGCCCAAGCCGCCCATCGCCGCTCACCGTCGCTGCCCGCCTCCAGCCGGTCCAACAGCCGCCGCTCGATCTGCTCTCCCCTGTGAGCTGCGAGGCCCAGGATGGCTTGCTCCCTCTCCTTCGGGTCGTTCGAGCGGAGCTGGGTCATGAGGTGCCCGGTCCTGCTGTAGTACAGGTCAAACCAACCATTGACCACGTTGAAGAGCAGGTAGTTTGCGCCGAGGAGCACGAAGAACGCCAAAAAGAAGGGGACCGAGTTCTCGGCAACCAGGGCGCGGAGCCCTCCTCGCCTCTGGGCGATGGCTTCCTCGAGCGCCGCATCCTCCTCGGGATCGTTGCCTGCACCTGGTGGCGAGGCGGGGCTCTCCGTGGCGGAGGGCGTCTCTTCGCGAAGGCGGCGCTTGAACGCGCCACCCCGCTGGCCGCCGAAGAAACGCTTCCTCCATCCGCCCCGATACACGAGCTCGTCGAAGAGGAGAGCCTCCACAAAGGCCGTCAGTAGCATCAAGGCGAAGTAGGCGAACCTCAGCGCCATGTCCGTGCCGACGGAGGTGGAACGCTCACGAATGTAGGAGGTCATGGGCACCGCATAAGCCTGCGATGCCACGTTGAGCGCTACCACGGAGAGAAGTAGGATCCAGGTGGCTCTTCTCATCTTGCTCTATGCCTGAGCGCCTTACCGACCTCCCGATGAGAAGGACCGGCACAGAGCGCTACTGCGTCTTCTGGTCCCCGAATGCGACGCGTCTGGCCTTCAGGCGGGCGATCCATGCCTGCGCGTTCGCTGCGTTCCGCCCGCTTGGCGTCCGGGTCAGGTCCAGATATCGCGACAGGGCCTGCTCAGCCTGGTGGGGATCCGCGCGCGTAGCGACCAGCAGGGCTCCGAGCCGATAGAAACCCTCAGCCAGCTCGGGTCCGAGGTGAGTCGCCCGGCGGTAGCACTGAAGCGCCTCCTCCAGCTTGCCCCGGGCCTCCAGGAACTGTCCGAGGCGGAGGTGCGCACTGGCCGGACGCTCGGATAGCTGGAGCGC
>JAVEWA010000745.1:0-3100 GCA_034004785.1 Polyangia bacterium | reverse complement strand
AGTCGAGGACCCGGCGGAGCACGTAGGAGAGCTCCCTGACGACGGCGTCTATCCGGTAGGAGATGTCCAGGGAGAGGGGGGGAGAGCCCTCTCCCTGCCCCACCACCCGGTAGTCCTTGATGTCGGGGAAGAGGCGCGGGAAGTTCCCGACGTCCCACAGCAGCCCGAGCAGGTCGTCTGGGGCGGCGGGCGCGGCGAAGACCACCTCGATGCCGCGGGTGCCGGCCTCGTCCTTGACCTCGGAGACCGTCGGGGGGGCCTCCAAGCGGGGGGCGCTGCCGCCTGGCCGCGCATCCGGCAAGGGGCGCCCCCTACCTGGCCATCATCTGATCGATGTTGGTCTTGAAGTGGGCCGACAGCTCTGGCAAGGGCGCGACCCTGAGCTTGCCGAGCTCGAAGACGAACTCCACCTTGCGGTCGAACTTGAAGAGGCTGGTCTTCTCGACCTTCATGACGACCTTGAGGTTCGTGCCGAGGTACTCGAGATCCAGGTTCACGTTGGCGATGCCCAGCTCCTTTCGAAACTGGGCCGGGGGCTGGAACTTGCCCTTGTAGTGCTGGCCGAGGGGCTCGGGATCCATCTCCACGATGCGGTAGTCCAGGGCGCCGAGGGAGTCTCTTATCCGCTCCACGTCCAGGTTGCGCATGCTGATGGGACAGGTCGCCTCCACGTCCAGGGCCCAGTTGATGTCCACGTAGCCCCTGAGCTCCCAGTGCACGTCCCGCCCGGTGATCGAGGTGCCGGGCGGCACCCGGAGCTGGAAGGGCGCCGGCAGCACGTCTCCCTTCCTGGACTTCCAGGGGCCCTGCCTGACCAGCATCCGGTCCCAGACGTGGCCCTGCTTGGGTCCTTTCTTGTGACACTCCACGAGCTCGATGGTGATGGACGCCACTGTCTCGTTGTCCGTGGCCGTGTACTCGAGGTAGCCGTCCAGGGTCTGGTCGTTGGCGAAGGTGTCCTGCTTCAGGGCGATGAGGAGCACGCCGTTGTTGTTGGAGCCCTGCCTCCGGTAGGTGTACTCGGCGGGCACCGGGGCCTCGAGGCCCCCAAGGCCGATCCCGCCGCCCCCGGGAGCAGGCGCCTGCTGGGATGGCTGCCCCGGGGCCTGCGCATAGGCCGGGGCCTGGGACTGGTGAAGAGCAGCGGCGGCGGCGGGCGCGGAGCCCGGGGCGGCGAACCCCTGCTTCCGGGCCTGCTCGAACTGCGCCTGCATCTGCTTGAGGAGATCGGGCGGCATGCCGCCCATCACCGTGGCGCCACCGCCCGCAGCGCCCGACCACTCGGCGGCCATGGGCACATGTCCGACGTAGATCTGCTGTCCGGGCTGCAGGGCCGCAGGGTGGTACTGGAGGGGCTGGCCATTCACCCAGGTCCCGTTCGAAGAGCCGAGATCGCGGATGTGTGGGACGCCGCCCTCCAGGTACACCTCGGCGTGCCGCCTGGATACGCTGGCGTCTTCGATTACCAGGTTGCAGTGGCCCGCGTCCCTCCCGATGAGGACGTTGGGGTTGAGCGCGTCCAGAGTGGCGGTGCTATTTCCGACCCTGAGCAATACCGTGGTTGCCATGTCTCGCTCCCGGCGGTGCTCGCCGCCGCCTTGATTCGTTGTGGGTCCGAGCGCCCGTCTCCCCCGGCGCTCGGCCAGACAATAGCCAAGGCCGCCCCCGATTGTCATTTCATTTCTGTCCGTCCCGAAAGAGCCTGCGTCTGCCTGGGCTCGGGCCAGCTCGAACCCTGGGATGCGCTCCGGTCAGGGAGGCGGGGCCACCACCTGTTCTTTTCGGGCGAAGGTCAGGAGGATGCGAGGCGGCATCACCTTGGTGGCGGTGACCCCCTTTGGCAGCCCCTTCACGTCCTTGGGGCCCACCGCCAGAGATATCCGCGCGGCCCCGGCGCCCGCCTTGCCAGCCTCCTTGGAGAGGTCCACGGCCAGGCTCAGGTCCTTGGCCTCCAGCTTGTGCAATAACGGCAGGGGGCCCTCCAGCCAGACCCCCACCACCGGGATGTCCAGGGTCGGGATGAGGTTCGGGTCCTTCCAGCCCTGGGGCACCACCGGCACCTCGGCGAGGGCCTTCTCGCCCCGCAGGGCCACAATGTCCTGCTGAACGCGGACCTGCAGGGAGGTAAGGGCGCGGGCGTGCTCGGGCAAGGGAGTGGTGACCTCCCTGGTCACCTCCACGGCCTGCTCGGCGTTGGTGACATCCACCAGCGCGATCTCGAGGCCAGCCGTAGCCAGCCTGTCCAGGGCGTCCTCGGGCCCGATGAGGAGCACCGCGTCGGGCGTGAGGAGCGGCCCGCCCTTGAGGACGTATCCCTGCGCCGGCAGCCCGACGAGGCGCGGCCGCAGCGGAACCTTGCGCTCCACCAGGCGCTCCACGTGGACCTCGGCGCTGGGCGGAGAGATGGCCACGACCCTTATGCCTCTCGGGAGATCGATCATGTCGGGCTGGAAGGCGATAACCTGCTTCTTCCCGGCCTCTACCTTGATCTTCAAGGGCGGCAAGGACCTGTCGTCGAAGCGGTTCACCTTGGACCAGGGTCCGCGCACGCTGATTCGGAGCTGCTTGGGGGGCTTGCTCACGAGGACGCTCTTCGACTCGTCGTACTGGTACTCGACCTCGACGTAGCCAGTGGCCACGGCCGCCTTGTCCGCCCTGACGATCAGGAAGATGACCACGGCCAAGCCGAGGGACAGGACTTTGAGGGCCAGGTTGTCCGTGAAGGCGGATTTGAGGAAGCCCCACATGAACTAACCCTTGCTCCCCGCATCGCCGCCGGCGCCGGCGGTTGCGTGGTCCTCTTTCCCCTCCACCTTGCCGGTCTCTCCTGCCCCGAGGGAGTCGCCCTTTCGCGCCTGCTGCGACGGCTCGCCGGCCGGGACGACCTTGAGCACGCCGGTGGCCCTTGGCCTGCGGAAGGTCTCGATCAGGGTGGACCGGAGATCGTCGGCGCCCACGTTCTGAAGGATCCGGCCCCCCTGACAGATGGAGATCGAGCCCCGCACCTCGGACACCACCACCGCCACAGCGTCCGTCTCCTCCGTGATCCCTATGGCCGCCCGGTGCCGGGTACCTAGGCTGCGCTCCAGCTCCGTGCCCA
>JAVEWA010000105.1:0-14419 GCA_034004785.1 Polyangia bacterium | reverse complement strand
CCAAGGAGCAAGGCGGCGGCACCTGGACGCTGGTGTGGCTGCCGAGCTTCTTCTCGACGAGCATGAACCGGCTGCTCGGCGAGCTGACCGTGCTCGATCACATCCTGGAGTCCAAGGAGACCACCCGGCGCTACGTGGGCTCGCTCTCGGTGGAGAACCAGAGCCGCGCCCTCCTGGATCTCGACAACCTGCGGATCTCGAAGCGGGCACGGCTTCTCCAGGCCATCGAGCAGGCGTATGGCCTGGCGTCCCCACGCGGCGACGATCTCGACCCGTCGAACTCGCTGCCCCAGCACCTCTACGTGCTCAAGGCGGGCGCCGACCTGGCCCCGAGGCTGCCGCCCCGGCTCACCGACGCGAAGCAGACGTACATCGAGGCGCTGCTGGAAGCCCGGTATCCGCGCCACCCGAAGCTCGAACGTCGGATCACGCCGAAGCTGGCGGACGAGCTGCTGGAGCTTTTCGGCGAGCTGGTGGACGACGAGAACCGTCGGCTGGAGCGGGACAAGGACATCATCGCCAGGGTCCGGGGCACGCTGGGAGAGCTGGGGCTCGTCCGGGTGACCGAGACGGCGGTCTTCCTCCAGGAGGACCGGACGCTCCAGACCATCGAGAAGCGGCGCGTCCAGCAGTCCGAGGAACATCCGCTCGTCTCGGAGGTGCGACGGTGGATCGACGACACCGGACGCATGGGCCTCACCCACGAAGTCATGGACCTGGTGGTCCGGGCCTATGCCCGGTATACCGCCCGCACCCTGGTGCGCTTCGACCGGCTCTTCGAGGCCAAGGCGGGGCAGGAGATCCCGGATGACGTGCGGCTGGAGAAGCCCGAGCTGCCGAGCGCCGCGGACTGGAACCTGGCCCTCAACCTGGCCGGGGCGTGCTTCGGGATCACGTTCCCGAAGAAGGCGCTGCACGCGGACAACCTCCAGCGGTTCGAGAAGGCACTGGCCGACCGGCTGAAGGCGACGGCCACGGGCGTGCTCCGGCTCCCCGGGCTGCTCCAGCACTGGGCCTCGAACCTCCAAGTCGGGGCGGAGCCTGATCGGCTGAAGACGGCCCTCTCGGCCGCAGCCCTGGTCGGGGCGCTTCAGGGCAAGTCGTCCGTGGCCCAGGTGGAGACGCTGGCGCGGTACGTCCCGGTCACGAGTGCCAAGGCGGTGGGAGCCAGCATCGCCCAGGCCGATCCCGCGGCCAGGATCCTGGAGGACTCGCTGGTCGCCGGGGCGATCTCGCAGATCCAGGCCAGGGAAGACGATCTCCTCGGAGCTGCCGAGCTGATCGAGGAGGCCAGGCTGGTCCTGCGGCAGGATGAGATAATCCAGCCCCTGGTGGAGAAGCTGCGCGGGCTGGCGGTGAGAGGACAAAGGCTGCTCGAAGAAGTACTGCCGCCGGTGTGCTTCGTGGATCTGTCCCTCAAGGGTGTCAAACCGGGCGACCTGCTCACCAAGATCGATGGACTCATGAAGCAGATGAAGGACGAGCTGGCTAAGATCACGCCCGGTGCGTCCGTGGACCTTCAACTCACGCTCAGGCAGCGGAACAAGAAATGACCACCGCGCCGAGACTGACCCGGGCCGAGATCGCACGCGAGCTGGGCGACCTGTACCAGAAGGGACGACATCACCACCTCTTCGCCTTCTACGGGACCGGGGACCTGGATACCGTTGAGATCGCGAACCAGGGCACGGTGGACATCCAGCCCGTGCGGAGCGAGCTGGATCTGCGAGCGAAGCTGCCGCCCCTTCATGACGAGGGCCGGCGCATCGTCTTCCTCGTGCCCTGGAGGCAGCACGAGCTGCCGCTGGACCTGGCCGGGCGCTTCGCGCTGCGGGGCGAGATCCGGCCCATCGGCAAGGAGACCCGACTCCGCAGCCTGTTCGGAGTCCGGGACATCGACGATGCGGTCCGGGGTTGCCCGCTGGTCGATCACCTGCTGAAGAGCGGCGACGCCAGGCAGTATCCGGTCCAGGGGGGGCGGCTCACGCTGGACAGCCTCTGGGAAGTCTGGCTCCGGGCCGACTGGGGCGTGGAAGTCGAGGGAGGGCTCTCGCTCGATCAGCTCCTCGGCTGGGCCGCAACCCACCTGGGCGGCGCGAAGTTCGCGCAGGCGATGCAGGGCGACGAGGCTCAGCCAATCCGGACGGCGCTGCTCGACCACCTGCGCCGGACGGTGGGTCCTGGCGGCCCGGTCGCCTGGGTGGCCTGGGAGCGCGGCCTGGGGCGAGCCACCCTGGTGGCGGCCTTGCTCCTGGAAGTCCTGGCGCAGTCCGAGTCGCCCGCGGTGCGGATGTGGCTCAGGCAGATGCTCAAGCACGACCTGCCCGTGACCGACGAGGATGAACTGGAGGGCCTGGGGCGGAGTCTAGGCAAGGTGGCGAGTGCCGCGCTGCGGGTGTTCCGGAAGCGGACCGGAGAGAAGGATGAGCGGGTGGTCCTCGCCGAGGCGGACCAGCGGGTGGACGAGCCAGAGGTGCGCGTCGCCCTGGCCGAGAGCAACCAGTTGCCGTCGGCGTGGGCGGCGCGGCTCACCGGACTGGGCAAGGTACTGAAGCAGGCCGCCACGAACCCGACCGCGGAGTCGGCCAGGGAAGCTGCCCTTTGGCTCGGCCGGCTGGAGAAGCACTCGTTCTTCAAGGACCGGGATCAGAAGCTGGTCTTCGAGCGCGCCGAGATGGCGACCCGGCTCCTGGCCTGGCTCGCGGGCCGGCCGGCAGAGCGGTTCGAGGAGGCGAACACGACCTACGGCGACGTGGAGTCCCTGGGCCGGTTCCAGGCCGAGGAGGGGGGCTACCTGGACTGGGCGCGGCACGCTGCCCGAGGCCTCGCGGTCGATGAGTTCGGCCAGGGCGTTTACGCCGTATCCTCGGCGGTCGATGCGGTCCGGCAGGCGCTGGATCTGCGCTTCGCCCGCGCCCTCCGGGAGTGGGTCATCGCGGGCAGACCCTCGGGGCGCGTGATCCCCATCGACCAGGCGCTCCGGCGCATCGGCGTGAAGCTCCTCTCGGACGACCCGGAGCGGCGGCTCCTGGTCCTGCTCCTGGATGGCATGTCGTGGGCGCAGACCGCCGAGCTGCTCGGCTCCCTGGCAGAGCGGACGATCACGTGGGGTCCCATCGCCTGGCACGCCAGGCCGGCGACTGGACTCGGTGAGGGGCCCTACCCGGTGGTCCTGGCTGCCCTGCCCACCGTGACCGAGGTGAGCCGCTCGGCCTTCTTCGCGGGCAAGCCCATCCCGGCCGGAGCTGCGCTGGACCCGGGCCGGGATCCGGATCGCTTCAAGGCGAACAAGGACCTGCTCCCGTTCTTCCCCGGACAGGACGCCCCCCGGCTCCTCCTGCGGGCCGATGTGGAGCAGGCCGATGGGTCGGTGACCCCGGAGGCGCTGAACCTGGTTGCGAACCCCGACCGGCGAGTGGTGGCCCTGGTGGTCAACGCCATCGACGCCTCGCTCGCGGGGGATCCCCAGATCCGGCACGAGTGGACCGTCGAGACGATCAAGCCCCTGGCCGCGCTCCTGGACCGGGCTGCGGAGGCCGGTCGGGTGGTGCTCCTGTGCAGTGACCATGGGCACGTGCCGAGCGACTGCCTGACCGGCATCGGCACGCCGGCCGGGGCCAAGCCCCGCTACCGGCCCTGGAAGCAGCCGGGCGAGTCCCTGGCCGACTACGAGCTGGGGTTCACGGCCGACCAGGCGTGGGCCGCCAAGGGCGACCACGGCGTGGTGGTGATCACGGACGAGGCACATCGCTACGGCGGCGGCACAGGCTCGGGCGAGCACGGCGGCGCTACACTTGCCGAGGTGGTGACGCCCTGCCTGCTCCTGGCCCGGGAGGACCTGGCCGCGATGACCGGCGACCAGGAGGTGGAGACCCGCCCCAGGTATCTGCCACCGTGGTGGCACTTCGAGGTGACCCGCTTCCGCATCGTCGAGTCGAGTCCTCGCCGTACCCCGGCCGCCCGCAAGGAGCCGCCCGAGCCCCAGCTCGCCCTGCTGGACCTGCTGCCCCCGCACCCGGTTGCGGCCGGGAAGGTCGTGCCCGTGGAACCCGATCGCACCCCGGTTGCGATCGCACTCGAGGGGAACGCCCTGCTCAAGGCGCAGGTCCCGGACGCCGGGCGTCGGAAGAAGGTGCTCGACGCCGTGGACTACCTGATCCGCCACGACAGCGTGGCCTCGGAGAAGTCCTTCGCCGAGGCGATGGGTGAGCCGGTGCGGCGAGTCGGCGGGCTCGTGTCGCTGATCTCCGAGGCGCTGAACGTCGATGGCTACGATGTGCTGTCCTACGACGCGGCGAACCGGCAGGTGAGCTTGAACGTGGCCGCGCTGAAGTCACAGTTCGAGGTGGACGGATGACAGTGACCGCCAGCCCCCTCCGGCGACGCGAGATCATCGATGCCCTGCGGGTCGGCGCGGTGCCTCGCCGCGGCCTTGAGCTCTTCGCCCAGGGTCTCGACCGTTTCGAGAAGGCCATCGACGAGGAGCTGGCCTCGGTGGCCACGGGTCGCGGCAAGTTCAAGGCCGTGCGGGGCGACTACGGCACCGGCAAGACTTTCTTCGCCCGGTGGGTGGGCCATCGTGCCCGGGAGCGCGGGTTCGCCACGGCCCAGGTACAGATATCGAGCGAGACTCCGCTCCACCGGATGGAGACGGTGTACCGCCGCGCGGTCGATGGGCTGGAGACCAAGGAGTGGGCGTCGGGAGCGTTCCGGGCCCTCATCGACCGCTGGCTCTACACCGTCGAGGAGGATGCGCTGAGACAGAGCGGCGTGGCGAGTGACGATGCCGAGGCGGTGGCCCAAGCCGTGGGCGACCTGCTCGAACAGCGGCTGGCAGTGGTGAGCGCCACCCAGCCCGGGTTTGCGGCTGCCCTGCGCGCCTGCCACACCGCCCGCGTCCGCGACGACCACGCGGTGGCCGAGGGCCTGATCGCCTGGCTCATGGGCCAGCCGAACGTGGCCGCGGACATCAAGCGCCAGGCCGGGGTGAAGGGCGATCTCGATCACTTCGGCGCCGCTGGCTTCCTGCGCGGGCTCCTGGAGGTGCTGCGCCAGACTTCGCGCCAGGGGCTCGTGCTCGTGCTGGATGAAGTCGAGACCATCCAGCGCGTGCGGGCCGACAGCCGGGAGAAGAGCCTGAACGCGCTGCGCCAGCTCATCGACGAGCTGCACGACGATGCGTTCCCGGGCCTCTACGTGGTCATCACCGGCACGCCGCAGTTCTACGAAGGCCCCCAAGGCGTGAAGCGCCTGGCGCCCCTGGCCCAGCGGCTCCACGTCGAGTTCGGCAAGGATCCGAGGTTCGACAGCTCCAAGGCCGTGCAGATCCGGCTCCAGCCCTTCAGCCAGGAGCGCCTCGTGGACGTGGGCCGTCGCATCCGCGACCTGTACCCGGGCGAGAACACCGCTCGCCTCACGGAGCGGATCAGCGATGCCGTGCTCATCGGCCTGGCCCAGGCCGTGACCGGCCAGCTCGGCGGCCAGGTCGGAGTGGCGCCGCGCATCTACCTCAAGCGGCTGGTGGACCTGCTCGACAAGGTGGACGAGCACGCCGACTTCGACCCGGCCCAGCACGCCGACTTCAAGCTCCAGCCGAACGAGCTGTCCGCCGAAGAACGCGCCGCGGCGGGCATCGAGCGGTCGGTGGACGACATCGAGCTGGATCTGTCGGAATGACCCGCGCCTTCGACCGCCTGAGCCCGGCGCTCCAGTACCAGATCGTGAACGGGCTCGGCTTCCGCAGCCTCCGGCCGGTCCAGGAGCTGAGCATCGGCCCGGTCCTCGACGGCAAGAACTGCGTCGTGCTGGCCCCCACAGCCGGAGGCAAGACCGAGGCCGCGTTCTTCCCTCTCCTCTCGCAGATGGACACTGCGGACTGGAAGCCCGTGTCGGTCCTCTACGTGGCCCCGCTCCGCGCCCTCATCAACAACCTGGACGAGCGGCTCGAAAAGTACGCGGCCCTCATCGGCCGCCGCACCTTCAAGTGGCACGGCGACGTGTCCACCAGCCGCCGCCAGGCGTTCCTGAACGACCCGGCGGATCTCCTGCTCACCACGCCCGAGTCCCTGGAAGTCATGCTCATGAGCCGCCGGGTGCCCGCGGCCCAGCTCTTCCGCCACCTCCGGGCCGTGGTCATCGACGAGATCCACGCCTTCGTGAGTGACGACCGCGGAGGCCACCTCTCCGCCGTGCTCGAACGGCTCTGCCGCATTGCTGGGACCGATGTGCAGCGCATCGGCCTCTCGGCCACGATCGGCAACCCGGACGACATCCTCGCCTGGGCGCAGGGCAGCTCCCACCGCACCGGAGAAGTCGTGCGGCCGCCGGCCCAGAGCAAGCCGGCCCGCCTCGACCTGGACTACGTGGGCTCGCTGGAGAACGCGGCCCACGTCATCCACGCCCTTCACCCTGGCCGGAAGCGACTCGTGTTCGTGGACAGCCGCCGACGCGTCGAGGCCCTCGGCAAGCTCCTTCTCGAACACGGGGTGGACACCCACGTCACGCACTCCTCCCTGGCCGCCAGTGAGCGCCGGGCCGCCGAGGATGCCTTCGCCAGCGGCACGAACTGCGTCATAGTGGCCACCAGCGCCCTGGAGCTGGGCATCGACATCGGCGATCTCGACCACGTGATCCAGATCGACGCCCCCTCCACGGTGGCCGGGTTCCTCCAGCGCCTGGGCCGTACCGGCCGCCGCGAGGACACCCACCCCAACTGCACGTTCCTCACGACCGACGACGAGTCCTTGGCCCAGGCAGCGGCGCTCCTGCGTCTACACGCTCAGGGCTTCGTCGAGTCGCTGCCCCTCCGGCGCAAGGCCGCCCACCTCCTGGCGCACCAGATCATGGCGCTCAGCATCCAGGAGGAGGGCATCCCACGGAGCGACTACTGGGGCTGGATCGCGCCGGCGACCCCGTTCCAGGGCCTCACCGAGTCAGACCGCACCGCGCTCGTCGAGCACATGCTCGCACAGGACATCCTCCACGAGGACGGCGGCAAGCTCGGCCTCGGCGAGCGGGGCGAGAAGCTGTACGGCTTCCGCCACTTCGCCGAGCTGTACTCGGTCTTCGAGACGCCCCGGGAGTTCACCGTCCTCCTCGGCACGCAGGAGATCGGCACTATCGACGTGTCCTTCGTCGAGAGCGCTGGAGACGGTCTCCTCCGTTTCACGCTGGGGGCCCGCACTTGGCTCGCCCAGGACATCGACTGGAAGAACGCAATCGTCCGCGTCGAGCCCGCTCCGGACGCCGAGCCCGCCCGCTGGATGGGGCGGCCTAGGTTGCTCAGCTATGAGCTGTGCCAGGCCATTCGGCAGGTGCTCAGATCCGAGGACGAGGACGCCACATGGTCCCGTCGAGCCCGCGACCAGATGACGAAGGTGCGCGAGGAGTGGTCGATCCTTTCGCCCTCCGGCCTGGACCTGGTGGCCGAGAAGAACAGCTATCGCCTCTTCACCTTTGCCGGGGGGCGCGCCAACAACATCCTTGCCAAGACCCTGGAGTCCCTACTCGGTGAGAAGGTCACGGCAGACAATTTCTCGGTCGGCTTCCGTGGCGATGCAGCGAAAAGCGAGGTGGGCATCCGCCAGACCATTGAGCAGCTCCGCGACTCCGGTCGACCGAATGATGAGGACGCCTTGCGGTATGCATCGATGTGCTCGCGGGGCCGGCTTTCGAAGTTCCAGCCTTGCCTGCCCGAGCATCTGGAGTCGGCCTATCTCGCCGAGGTGGTGACCGAGCCGGAGCGGGCGAGGTAGCTCCTAATGCCTAGAATGGGTTGAACCAGACCGGCTGTGCTTTTTTCTTCGGCTTGAGTAGCTTGTCAAATCGCGCTGGGTTCCGAAGGTACCACTCCTCACCGTCGCAGTCATGAAGGTCGACGGTGCCGACCAGGACGCCGCGGGGCAGGTCGTCGCATGTCACGTCGGTGATCCCGTACTCGCCCATCAGTTCATTTTCGTCTTCGGCCGGGTAGCGGCCGAGGGAAGCGTAGATGTAGATCTGGCCCCGAATCTTCGTCGGTGCCGAGCGATACTCGACCTTTTTCACACCCCGCAGGATGGCCTCTGCGTGGGGTTGCCTGATGCTCAACGCTCGCATGGTTATGTGTCACATCTCCTGTCGGCCTGACGCGGATCGGCTGGCCAACCCTATGGCAGACCTTCGCCAGCCATGCGCCAACCTGGCGGCAGCAGTGGAGGGGCGTTTCGAAAACGCCCCGGAAATTAACCTAAATTAGTTTAGCTCCGCTGGGAGTCGAACCCAGAACCTCTCGATTTTGAGTCGAGCGCCTCTGCCGATTGGGCCACGGAGCCAAGCGTGGATTTGATAGCACCACCAGGGGGGATTTTCCAGTGGGTAGAGAGCAGCGGTTAGGGCCATGCTGTGACCTTCTTTTCGGTGAGGCCTCGGACTGCCGCTGGCATGTGGAAGGCCAGGCGGTTTCCCCCGGTTATCGACCTGGTCGCGTAAGAACCCCTGGGGAGCCAGGCGCTACTTTTAGGGGCGCTACTTGTGAGAGCGCTACCTCGGGGACGTTAGTCTTGAGGGCGTTAGTCTTGAGGGCGCTACTTCGGGGGCGTTAGTCTTGGGGGCGTTAGTCTTGAGGGCCCTACTCGATTTCGAAGATCCGGAGGCGCCAGGCGTAGGGATCCAAGTTCTCCTTGGTGCCCAGCTCGACGGTGTCGCCGAGCACCGTGATGGAGGCGAGACTCTCCGAGGCCCCGATGCCGAGCTGGTCCTTGGGCACGGAGGCCACGAGGGCCGCGTCGGGCGGCGACTCCACGTTCACCACCTTGAAGGCGCCGTCGTTGCCTGCGATGAGCAGGAACCCGTCCCAGAAGGCGACGCCCTCACCGGGCACGGCCAGGCTCTTGATGAAGCTCGGCGCCTGTGGGGCGGACACGTCGTACAGGGAGAGCCCGACCCATCCGGAGAGGAAGAGGGTGGTTCCCGCAAGGGCCGAGTCTTTCACGAAGTTGTCGGCGGCATCGTAGAAGACCGGCGTGGTGGATGGATTCGATGCGTCGAAAACCCAGAGCCCGCCGTTGAACTCGCTGTTCACGAGGTACAGGTGGGAGCCCACCATCTGGGCGGAGCGGAAGTAGTTGTCCACTCCGAGGACGAAGGGAGTCACCGAATGCGAGGCGGCCTCGAACAGGCTGTAGGAAGGATAGGTGGAGGGCATCCCGAAGTGGCCGACGAAGATCGTCTCGTTGTCTTGGAACACCGCGCAGTGGGCACCCCGTTCGTAGGGGATCTTCTCGACGAAGGCCGGGCTCTGCTTGTTCCTGGTGTCGACAAGAGCCGATCCGAAGTCGGCCAGCACCAGGGCGAGCGTGCCGTCCGAGGAGACCGAGACGCCGTTTCCGTTCCACAGGCTATCCTGCGAGTAGGTCGCCGAGCCGCCATAGGTGGACAGCCACAATGGGGCGGCGGGGACCGACAGGTCCCAGATGTCCAGATGCACGTTGCCTCCGTTGAATAACTGGTCATGGCTGAAGAAGAGCCAGTTGCCCACGGCCCGGGGGCGCCCGATGCGGAACAGCTCGTTGGAGCCCGACTTGCCGGGGCTCGACTGGATGAGCCCGCGCGCCGCGAGCCGCGGGATGGCGCGAACGTTCGGGAGGGAGACCGTCCCGGTGACCACCTGGCATCCATCGGTGACTATCGCAAGGAGCGAGATCGGCCCGGTGACCGCGGGCACCACGGCGAACTCGCCGGGCGAGACCCCGTGGGTGATCTCCGCGCCGGCGCCGATCAGGTCGATCGCGAGCGGCCTCGAGCCCGGGTAGGTGACGTCGATCGCCACCTGGTAGGCAATGCCCACGAAGTAAGGGCCCGGCGTCACGTCGATGGAGGCCACCGACAGAGCCGGGGCGTCGAAGCAGGTGGCGTCCTGTCCGTTGGTTCCGTCCTGTCCGTTGGTTCCGTCCTGTCCGTTGGTTCCGTCCTGTCCGTTGGTTCCGTCCTGTCCGTTGGTTCCGTCCTGACCATCGGTTCCGTTTGTCCCATCGGTCCCGTTGGTCCCGTCCTCCCCGTCGCAAAGATACTGGGTCGAGCCGACCTCGGTCGGGTCGAGCAGGCCATCCCCATCGCTGTCGATGCCCGTTTGCACGAGGAGCCCGCCCATGGGGCAGTTCACCCCCGCAGGCTCGCCCGTCACTGCCACCAGGGCCGGCTTGCCCGACGCGCCCTAGCATCCAGCGACGGAAAGCAGGCTGATGAAGACGGTGAAACAACGGAGGTATTTGGAGATGTATCGCATGGTTTCTCTCCCTCGATGGGTTGCAGGGGGCATCTTGGAAAGGGCCTTTGTGACAGAGCGCTTGGGAGCCAGTCACTTGGTGACGTCACTTGACGGCACGGGGCCGAGAGGCTCCATAGCGGCCTTTTTTCAGGAGTCAAGCGCATGTATACGGTGGAGCACGAGCTCGTCGGGGTCGGTGACCCCGGGGCCGTGACCAGTTCGCGGACTACTGGGCTGGCTTGCCAGGCTGGTCTGACTGAGCCGGTGTTGCCCGGGAGGGGCGCAGGTTTCTTTGTGCCGGCCGTGCCGGCTGTTTTGGCTGTTCGGGCTGTGCCGGCTGGGTCTGCCGTGCCGGCGCTTCTCGGGCGGGAGGGGCTTGGTCTTCTCGGGCTGGAGGGGCTTGGTCTTCTCGGGCGGGAGCGAGGCTCGGGCAGCTCGAGGCGCCCGCGTGCCGGCCGGTCATCTGGAAAGAGCCGAGGGCCGTTCTCTCGAGCGCGTCGAGGTCGGCCTCGGCCGCGCCGCGGGCCTCGAGGGTGAAGCGCACCAGGCGGGCCCTCCAGGGGCCAGGGGCGCAGGCGAGCTGTAGATAGGAGCGGTGGACGGCGCCTGGCCCCTGCCCCTGGGCGGGGGATGTGCGGGCGTCCTTTCCAAGGCGGGTCTGGGAGGGGGAGAGGTCCTTCACCAGGAAGGCGTTATTGCCGATCTGGCGGAAGCGATAGCCCTGGGCGATGAAGGCGCGGGCGTCCAGGCCCTCGGCGCTCGCCGCATAGAGGCGCAGGGTGAGGCGCAGATCGGCGCTCGTGCCAGCCACCTGGGCCTCGAAGTCGTCCGCGGCTCCCCCGAGCACGAAGCGGGTCTCGGGAGCGAGTGGGCGGCGCAGCACGAAGCCCCAGGCGCGGTGGCTGAGCTGGTTCGCGGTGATCTGCGCGTTCAGGGCTCCGCCTGGGGAGAAGCGGAGGCCGCTCGGCAGGATGGCTTCGAGGAGCCGCAGCCGGAACCGCGAGGTGGAGAAGGTCGAGCGGCGGAGCGCTTGCCACCTGGCGGAGGGATCCCTTTGGAGGGCGTCGTCCGGGCCCGGGTGCTGCGAAGGGGCGGCGGCGTCGGGCGTGGGCGGTGGCCCGAGGGGGCTCGCCGAGAGGCGCAAGTGGGACGCGCCCGCCAGGCCGCCGAGCTCCGGGTCCAGGGGGAGCCACCTCGTGAGGTGTACCTCGACCCAGCGGTGCTCGATGGCAACCGAGCCCACGTAGAGCAGGCCATAGGCGATTCGGGCTGGTAGCCCCACGGCCCGAAGGGCCGCCACCAGGCGCTCGGGCGCGGGATAGGAGAGGGCCGCGGAGCCGGGCTCGATATCGCCGTGGGAGTCAGTGGGGCGCGCGCGCGCTCGGGCAGCTTGGTGGGCGCTCGGTCTGGGAGACTGGCGTGCGCCCGCTCGGGCAGCTTGGTGTTTGCCTGCATGGTCTGCAAGGGGGCTCGCCGCCCAACTGGTCAGTCTGAGGGCCGCGTCGAGGGCAGTGGTTGTCTCGGCCAGCTCCTCGGCCAGGGCGCGCCGGGCGGGGTCCCTTGGAGGCAGGGCCGGGGCCAGCCTCGGGTGCAAGTAGCCCCGAACGCCCTCTGGGATCTGGGACTGAGGGAGGGGGAAGGGGAGGGCCGCCGCGGGGGCGAGGGCGGGGGAGGAGAGATCCGGGCTCACTACCTCGATGGTGAAGGCGTCCTCGGCGCCTCCCTCGAGCCGGCGCTGCTGTCCCTCGTCGAGCGCCCGGGCAGCCTCGGCAGGGAGTGGGGCCGGGAGCTGGAGGGCGTAGCGCAGGAGCTTGAGCGTGGTGGGCTCTGGCAGGCGGGCGCCGACGTCCAGGGTCAGGTGGAGCTCGTCGTCAGAGCGCCGCTGGGTGCTGAGGGCCGCCTCGGCCTGGGCTTTCGTTGCCAGGGTGAGGGTGAGGGGAGCCGCCACTCCACGCACCCGCAGGAGCTCGGGCACGCCGCTCGGGCCGAGGTGGAAGTCGGTGTGGACCCCAGGGTCCTCGGCGTCCGCAAAGCGGAAGCGCGCGGCAGAGGGAGAGGTGGAGGATGAAAAAGCAGGGCCCGCGCCCGCAGTCGGGCCTGGGCCCGCGCCCGCGGTCGGGCCAGGGCCCGCGTCCGCGGTCGGGCCTGGGCCCGCGCCCGCGGTCGGGCCTGGGCCCGCGCCCGCGGTCGGCGGCAGGGGGAAGAGCAGACCGGGCCGCAGGGCGCCAGTGGCCAGATCCAGGGTGAGCAGGCGCCGCGGGATCGGGCTGCTCTCCGCTCGCTCGGGCGAGGAAAGGCGGGGAGCGCCGGGCTGGGGCCGAGGGCTCGGAAGGGTCACGAAGGCGATCCACAGGGCGCAGTGGCCCATCACGGGCGCGCCCTTGGGAGGGGTGATCGTGATCGCATTCGAATTGGCACTCGGCTCGGGGCGCCCAGGCTCTCCCATGGCACTTGCTTCGTCCGGGCTGATCCCGGTCTTGGCGTTCGCGCCTCCCGGGCCGATTCCGGTCTTGGCGTTCGCGTTCGCGCTCGCTTCGCCAGGGCAGGCCCCGATCTCTGCGTTCGCGCCTCCCGGGCCGATTCCGGTCTTGGCGTTCGCGTTCGTTCGCCCAGAGTCGCTTCCCCTTGGAGCATCGGCGAGCTTGAAGCCGGTCCCCTCCTGCCAGAGTCGGCGGCGGGTGAGGGCGCCGCCTGGCGTGCGGCGCTCCATCTCGGCAGACAGCAGACGACCATCCGGAAGGCAGCGCTCGGTGAGGATCTCCTCCCGGTGGATCTCGCGGCCCGACAAGTGGTGCCTGGTGCGCTGCGTGACGCGCAGCTCGAGGTGCTTCGAGGCGGGATCCATGGTGCGGAGCCGGACGTGCCGAGTCCCCACCTGTCTGCCGTCGGCCGCCACCAGGTACCAGAGGTCCAGCTCGGGAGGCGGGCGGAGCCGCTGGGCGTCGCCAGCCTGGAGCTGGAGCGGATCCGGGGCCGAGGAGCGCCTGCACGAGCAGAAGGAGACTGGGAGCGAGACGAGGAGCGAGACGAGGAGCGAGACGAGGAGACATGGTTCGATCGCGGCCGAGCGGCATGCCGTGAGCGCACTCGAGCAGGAGCGGGCGCGTCGGGCGCTCCGCCCCCTTGCGGGCTTGCCTGGCGTGGGTCCTCCTGGCGGCATGGTCATCCCTTCAGCAGGAGGAACATGACCGCGGCGGCCGCTGCCAGGGCGAGAAAGGCGAGAACCACCTTCAGCGAGGAGCTGGCGTCAGCGGGCTTGGACTCCTGGTAGCGGCGCTTGGCCGCCTCGGGGAGCTGGTTCACCACGGTGACGGTGAAGCCGTTCGACTCGAGCAGGTTCTTCGCGGCCAGCAGAAACTCCTGGTAGGTCGAGGCGGGCAGGTCCATGGGCCGGCCAAAGCGCAGACGGTGGGTCTCGTTGAGGTAGGCGAAGCCACGCAGCTCTGCGGTGAAGCCCGCCCCGTCCACAGAGCCCGCCACCAGGATGCCCTTGGCCGGGTCCTCGGGCACCAGGCTGATGGACTGGTGGGCCTGGGCCCCGCCGGCGGTGCTCTGTCCCTCGGGCACCGAGAGGATCGCGCGGCGGGGAGAGCTGCCGCCGAGGGTCGTCTCGGCGAAAGCAGCCTGCCACACCTTGGAGAGCTCCAGGGCGCGCAGCGCGAACTTGGTCCTGAGCTTCACTTCCTCCAAGAGGGGCGCAACCTTTCTTGCATGGATGACTGCGAGTTTCGCAGGCCCGCCCCTGGGGGTCAAGTGAGCCCAGAGGCAGGGTGCAGATCCTCGAAGGTGCCCGCACCTCGAGCCGGGCCCGAGGAATTCCCGAGAGTTCCAGCTAAGGGCCGCGTCCGAAGAGCCTTGGCCGGGCTCCTCGCCATCCTCGAGACGACACGAGTAGAAGTTGGATAGGTGGGGAGCTTCCGTGTACGCTGGATTGGGGGACACAAATTCGTCAAGCTAAAGACCCATCGTTGATCCTACCCAGCCCGCCCGCGGCGACAGCGCACCCATTGCCGGGACATATCTCAAAAGGATGCCTCATCCTATTTAGTTGGACGAAACCGCTACGCGGTAGGGGGAGCCGCGGTGCGCGCGGGGCGTAGGCGGTAGGTCGATAGCCCCAGGGTAGAACGGGGCGTGCCTCTCTGTCAGGCTGGTTGTTACCCAACTACTAGC
>JAVEWA010000744.1:0-3106 GCA_034004785.1 Polyangia bacterium | reverse complement strand
CGGTGAGGGGGCCATCGGATGGGACCTTGGGCCCTTGCCGAGGACGGTCTGGGAAGGAGCCTCTTCGGACTGCTTGCGGACCTCGGCCACGGCAAAGCCCCGCGCCGCCAGGAAGGCCGCGGTGCCGCGGGTGGCCCAGAGGGGGTGGCCCTCCGCGAGGAGCAGCCCGGCCGCGGTGAGGAAGTCCTCCTTTGCCTCATCCCCGCCTATGGAGAGGAGCACCCCGGCCCCGGGCCGGGGGCGGCGGAAGCCCGTGGCCTCGAGGCTCTTGAGCAGGGCCTCGTAGAGGTCCTCCCCGAAGCAGGCCACCTCCCCGGTGGAGGCCATCTCCACGCCCAGGGTCGGGTCAGCGCCGGTCAGGCGGCTGAAGGAGAACTGCGGGGCCTTCACCGCCACGTAGTCCATGTCGAGGGTGCGGCTCTCCATGGCGGGGGGGGGATGGCCGAGCATGATGCGGGTGGCCACGTCCACGAAGTTCACCTTCCCGGCCTTGGACAAAAACGGCGCCGAGCGGGAGGCCCGCAGGTTGCACTCGATTATCTTGATGCGGTTGCTCTTCGCGAGGAACTGGATGTTGAAGGGCCCGGTGATCTCCAGGGCCGCTGCCAGCTTGCGCGTGGCCTGCTTGATGCGCCGCACCGTCTCCAGGTAGAGCTTCTGCGGCGGGATCACGAGGGTTGCGTCCCCCGAGTGGACCCCGGCGTTCTCGATGTGCTCGGCGATGGCCCAGAGCACCAAGCTCCCGTGGTCGGCCACGGCGTCGATCTCGATCTCCTTCGAGCCGGTCTCGAACCGGGTGATGACCACCGGATGATCGGGCGAGACCAGCGCGGCCCGCCCGCGGTAGCACAGGCGGCGCGCCGCCTCCCATACCACCCGCATGGCGGCCCCCGAGAGCACGTAGGAGGGCCGAACCAACAAGGGAAAGCCCAGCTCCTCGGCGATGGCGGAGAGGTCCTCCTCGCCCGTGTACTCGGTCCACCTCGGCTGATCGAGGCCTATCTCGTCGCAGAGGCAGGAGAACTTGTGCCGATCCTCGGCCCGGTCGATGGACTCGGCCGAGGTGCCCAGGATGCGCACGCCGGCCCGGGCCAGGTGGATGGCCAGGTTGTTGGACACCTGACCACCCACTGACACAATCACGCCCTCGGGCCGCTCCCTGTCCCAGAGATCCAGCACCGTCTCCAGGCTGATCTCGTCGAAGACGAGGCGGTCACACAGGTCGAAGTCCGTGGAGACCGTCTCGGGGTTGTGGTTGAGCAGGATCGTCTCGTAGCCGAGCTCCCTGGCGGCCCGCACCGCGTTCACCGAGCACCAGTCGAACTCCACCGAGGAGCCGATCCGGTAGACTCCCGAGCCGAGCACCAGCACCCGCCGGTCGCTCCGGGTGATGGCCTCGTCCTCGGCGCCGTCGTAGGAGAGATACAGGTAGTTGGTCTGGGCGGGGTACTCCGCCGCCAGGGTGTCTATCTGGCGCCGGATCGGCACGTTGCCCTTGGAATGGCGCTGGGCGCGCACCTCGGCCTCGGTCTGGGCCACGGTTGGGGTTGGGGACGGGGTTTGGGATAAAGTCGTGGTCTGGGGCGGGGTCTGGGCCGGGGTCAAGATGGGGGTCGGAGTGGTCACATCCGAAGGGCTCCCAGGAAGCGCCGCGCTCACGAGGCGGGCGATCTGCGCGTCGGAGAAGCCCAGGCGCTTCAGCTCCCAAAGGAGCTCTGCGGGCAGGGGCCAGCCGCCCTGCCCCACCGCCTCGGCGATGCGCGCCTCGGCGTCGATCACCCGGGCGCACTGGTGCAAGAACCAGGGATCGATGCCCGACAGGGCGTGGATGGCTTCCACGCCCATGCCTCGCCTGAGGGCGTTTGCGATGGCGAAGATCCGATAAGGGTTCGGAGTCCGGATGGCCTCCTCCAGGCTCTCGAAGACCGCGGTCTCGCCCTCCAGCCCCCCGACCCCCACCTGGAGCATGCGCAAGGCCTTCTGGAGGGCCGAGACGAAGTCGCGGCCGATGGCCATCACCTCCCCCACGGACTTCATGGAGGAGCCGATCACCGTGGTCACCTGCGAGAACTTCTCGAGATCCCACCTCGGGACCTTCACCACGCAGTAGTCGAGGGCCGGCTCGAAGAAGGCCCTGGTGCTCCCGGTAACCACGTTGGGGAGCTCCAGGAGCGAGTGGCCGAGAGCGAGCTTGGCCGCCACGTAGGCCAGCGGGTAGCCCGTGGCCTTCGAGGCGAGGGCCGATGAGCGCGACAGGCGGGCGTTCACCTCGATGACCCTGTAGCGGTCGCTCGCCGGATCCAGGGCGTACTGGATGTTGCACTCCCCCACGATGCCCAGGTGGCGGATGGTCTTGATGGCCACCTCTCTCAGCAGGTGGTACTCGTGGTTGTCCAGGGTCTGGGAGGGCGCCACCACGATGGACTCGCCGGTGTGCACCCCCATGGGATCCAGGTTTTCCATGTTGCAGACTGTGACGCAGTTGCCGTCAGAGTCCGCCACCACCTCGTACTCGATCTCCTTCCAGCCGGCGAGGCTCTCCTCCACAAGGACCTGGGACACCTGCACGAAGATCGTGAGCAGGGCCCTCTCGAGCTGCGCCTCGTCGCCGCAGATGGTGGAGCCCATGCCGCCTAGGGCAAAGGCGCCCCTCAGCATCACCGGGAAGCCGATGCGCAGGGCCGCGGCCCGCACCTCGTCCGGGGAGGCGCAGGCCTCGGACCTCGCGGTGTGGACCCCGATCTCGGCGAGGCGCTTTATGAAGAGGTCCCGGTCCTCGGTGTCCCGGATGGTCTCCACCGGGGTGCCCATGACCCGCACCCCCAGGCGTTCGAGCGCGCCCGAGTCAGCGAGCGCGAGGCCGCAGTTGAGGGCGGTCTGCCCCCCGAAGGACAGGAAGATGGCGTCCACGCCCTCCCGCTCCATCACCCGGGTCACGTGCTCCGGGGTCACGGGCAGGAAGTACACCTCGTCGGCGAGCCCTTCTGAGGTCTGGATCGTGGCGATGTTGGGGTTCACCAGCACCACCGGGATCCCCTCCTCCTTCAGGGCCTTGATGGCCTGCGACCCCGAGTAGTCGAACTCGCCGGCCTCCCCTATCTTCAGG
>JAVEWA010000104.1:0-14435 GCA_034004785.1 Polyangia bacterium | reverse complement strand
TCCCGGCCCGAGGCCACCGTGCTCCACGAGGATCTGGTGCCTCCCGAGATTCTCCTGGCCATGAATCTCGAGCCCTGGATGCCCGAGCTCCTGGGCATCGTGCTCCCGCTCGTGGACCCGCCCTTCATGGAGCCCTACATCGACCTGGCGGAGGAGAGCGGTTTCCCACCTGATCTGTGCAGCCTGCCCAAGGCCACTTCCGGTCTCCTGCTCTCTGGCCAGATGCCTCCCGCCGTGGCCCTGGTCACCTCCAACATGCCCTGCGATGGAGGCATGGCCCAGTACGCTCTCTTCGAGCAGGCCCTCCGAATCCCCACGTTTCGTCTGGACGTGCCCCACAACTTCTACGACGACCCGGCGGTTGCGTACTTCGCGGCTCAGCTGAAGGAGCTCATCCTCTGGCTCGAGGAGAGGACGCCCGGCCGCATGGACTGGGATCGCTTGAGGGAGGTCTGCGCGGAGCGGAACCGCGCAGTGGAGCACGAGCTCGAGCTATGGGACCTCCTGAGGGCTCGGCCCGCCCCCCTCGCGGCCGAGGCAGTGTACCTCACACACCTCATGTTCGGCATCGGCCGGCCAGGAACGCCCAGGGGAACCGAGATCTTCCGTCGCATGGCCGAGCTGGCGGCGGCCAACCTGAGGGAAGGGAAGGGCGCCCTCGAGGACGAGCGATTCCGCGCCGCCCTCTGGAACCCACCGACCTTGATCTTCTCGGACCTCTTCGCCTGGGCCGAGCCTCGATGGGGCGTGGCCCTCCTCATGGACATGCTCACCTACCACCGCCACCCATTCGTGGATCTCCGCAGCCCCGACACCATGCTCAGGGACCTCGCCCGGATCTTGATGCAGGGGCCAATGGCGAGGCACACCCGGGGACCCGCAGCCAACTTCTTCGGCGACCTCTTCCACTTCACCGAGGAGCTCTCGCTCGACATGATCTGGATGGCGGGCCACATCGGCTGCAAGAACACCCAGGCCCTCCTAGGCATGTTCCGCGAGCTTTGCAGGAAGCGAAAGCTCCCTCTCCTCATCATCGACTACGATCTCTCGGATACCCGCATTGTGACCCCCGCGGGCATCCGGGAGCAGGTTGACCGTTTCATGGAGACTGTCATGCGCGCCGAGAGGCTGGACCGTGGCGATCAAGGAGCTGAGCCCCATGGCTGACCAGACATCGAGCGCTGCCACGAGGTCCGCGGGTCCCTTCTACGCAGGCTGTGACGTGGGTTCGACCACCACCAAGGCGGTGATCCTCGGCGGCGGTGGGGAGATCGTCGCGACTGCCCTGATCCCGGCCCTCCTCGACCCCGAGGCATCGGCCCGCGCTGCCCTGGCCCAGGCCTGTGCCCAGGTGCCTGCCCTGGCGGCCGCGGGCGCCGCAATGGACGGTTCGGCTCCCGGCGCCGAGGTGGAAGGCCCGGCTCCCGGCGCCGAGGTGGAAGGACGGGCTCCAGGCGCCTCGGCGGGCGGCCTGGCCCGCCTGGTGGGCACTGGCTACGGCCGCAACGAGGTGCCCTTCGCAGCGGAGAACGTCTCGGAGATCACCTGTCACGGCGTGGGCGCCCACCACCTGGACCCGACCGTCCGCTCCCTGGTGGACATAGGCGGCCAGGACGTGAAGGCCATCGCCCTGCACCCCGATGGCACGGTGCGCGAGTTCGTAATGAACGACAAGTGCGCTGCCGGCACTGGCCGTTTCTTCGAGGCCATGGCGAGGACCTTCCAGTGCTCGCTGGAGGAGCTCTCCGCCCTCTCCCTTGGCGCGGGCAGGGCCATCCCGGTCTCCTCCCAGTGCAGCGTCTTCGCCGAGAGCGAGGTCATCAGCCTCCTTGCGGCACGCAAGAGGCCAGCCGACATCGCCGCCGGGATCCACGCCGCTGTGGCCAAACGGGTCTCTGCCCTGGGCCGCCGGGTGGGGCTGGAGCCTGCTCTGGTCCTGACAGGGGGCTGCGCCAAGAACGCGGGGCTCCTCGCCGCCATCTCGAAGCTCATCGGCTTGGAGGTCCGCCCGCTCCCCTTGGACCCGCAGCTCGTGGGAGCCCTGGGCGCGGCGCTGCTGGCGAAGAGGCGGAGCTAGGCGCTCCTGGCGGGTCTTTCCGCGGATCTGCCAGAGGAGGGGACCATCAGCGGCTTGGTGTGAGGCTCTTGAGGGTGAGGTGGTAGTCCGACTGGAACTTGCCCATGCCCTTGCCTTCGCCCTTCACGACTAGCTTGAGCAACATCCCCGAGCCGAGGGCGAGCCACACGTCCTGGGACATGTAGCCTGTGTGGGGGCTCTTCATGGAGAAGAGGCGCCTCACCCGGCGGGCCGCCTGGGGGCGGCCGTCCACCTCCACCGGCTCGTCGCCCACGTAGGTCACGGTCATCTCCACCTTGCCGGCGCCAGGATCCCGCCTGGGCGGATCCGAGGTGCAGCTAATTGGCCACTTGTCCCCCGGCCGCCGTCCCGGGAGCACGAAGGCCTGGGGCTCGCACTGGGAGCGGGACTCGGTCTTCATGCTGAACATCTCGTTTTTGTTACGCACCCACTCCAGCCGGAGCCCATCATCGGGATGGCGGCAGAAGCGCCCTGTCCAGTGATGCTGCTCGAAGTAGCGGTGGGTCAGCTCCCAGCACTCCCCCGAGGGCACCAGGATGCCAGGAACTATCTTGGGCAGCACCCTGCGCTCCTTGCCGAGCACTGGTACGTCCGCCTCGTAGTAGCCATCGGCTCGGTAGGCATAGACCCCTGCGGCAGGGGTCTTGCCATTGTCGCCTCGACGCGCCTCCCCGGCACTGTCCTTTGCTCCGGGCTCGGCGCTCTTTCCTGGCTCTGCGCCAGCCGCTTCTGCGCTCGACCGCGCGCTCCCAGCCGCTCTCACCCCTGCGCCCTTGCGGAAGTCGGCCACGGCCTGCTCCATGGAGGCCCTCGAGACCTGGGTCCTTTGGAACCTCTGCCGCAGGAAGCCATAGCCCGCCGCCGCGAGCCCGAGCGTCGTGAGTATGGCCGTGGAGAGCACCAGCGGCCAGGAGCGCGGCGGATTGGGGGTGGTTGATGCGGCTCGCCTGCCGCGCCAGTGCCAGGCCAGGAGCGCGCCAGAGCAGGCTCCAGCCAGGAAGACCAGTGGGATTATGAAGGCGGAGTTGCTCAAGACCGGTTGAATATAGCCTGCCTTGACCGACACACAAGGTCGCGCCGGGCGAGAGCATCGGACTCTGGTACAATCTCTCCTCCCAGATGCCAAGGAGTCGAGCCGTGGACATTCTCCAGTACAGCGAGGAGCACCTCATCTTCCGCAGGAACTTCCGCCGCTTCGTGGAGACGGAGCTCGCTCCCCAGGCCGAGGCGTGGGAGGAGGCGGGCATCGTGCCGAGGGAGGCCTGGAAAAGGATGGGGGAGCAGGGCTACCTCTGCATGGCGCTGCCAGAGGAGCATGGAGGCATGGAGGCCGACTTCCTCTACTCCATGATCGTCGCCGAGGAGCTCACCAGGGCTGGCTGCGGGGGCCTCGCTGCGCCGCTCCACTCCGACATCGTGGTGCCCTACCTGGCCTCCTTCGGCTCGGAGGAGCTCAAGGCCCGCTATCTGCCCCGCTGCGCCACGGGCGAGATCATCACGGCGGTGGCAATGACCGAGCCCAACACCGGGAGCGATCTCGCCGCCATCAAGACCACCGCGGTGGAGCAGGAGGACGGCCTGGTAGTGCTCAACGGGCAGAAGACCTTCATCTCCAACGGGATCAACTGCGATCTGGTGATCGTGGCGGCTCGGGATCCAGCGGTGGAGGATCCCCACCAGGCCCTGGATCTCTACGTGGTGGAGGCGGGCACGCCGGGTTTCGTCAAGGGCAAGAAGATCCCCAAGATTGGCCTGCACAGCCAGGATACGGCCGAGATGTTCTTCGAGGACTGCCGCATCCCGGTGGGAAACCGCCTTGGCGCCAAGGGCGGCGGCTTCCTCATGCTCATGGACAAGCTCGCGCCCGAGCGCCTGGTGGTGGCGATCATCGCGGTGGCCTCGGCGGAGCGGATGCTGGAGTGGACCATCGAGTACGTCAAGGAGAGGAAGGCCTTTGGCAAGCCCCTCTCCAAGTTCCAGCACACTCAGTTCACGTTGGTGGAGCTCGCAACCGAGGTCCGTCTGGGCCGGACCTTCCTCGACAAGCTGGTTGCGGACTTCATGGCCGGGGAGAACGTCATCGTGGAGGTCTCCATGGCCAAGTACTGGTGCGCGGAGATGGCCTCCAGGGTGGCCGACAGGTGTCTCCAACTTCACGGGGGCTGGGGCTACTGCGAGGAGTACCCCATCGCGAGGGCTTGGCGGGACGCCCGGGTGCTCTCGATATTCGCAGGCACCAGCGAGATAATGAAGATCATCGCTGCCCGCTTCATGGGGCTCTAGCGACTGCCCGGGCCGCACCGGGCGGTCCGGGACCTCTGGAGGGCTCAGCCCAGCGCGGCGATGGCCTTGTCGTAGTCTGGCTCCTGCCCGATCTCGGGCACCAGCTCCGAGTAAAGGATGCGGTCATCCTCACCGAGCACCACTACCGCCCGGGCCGTGATCCCGGCGAGTGGGCCGTCCACCAGGAGCACGCCGTAGTCCTCGGCGAACTTCTTGGACCGCATGAGGGAGAGGGTCACCACGTTCTCCAGGCCCTCGGCCACGCAGAACCGCTTGGCGGCGAAGGGCAGATCGCAGGACGCGATGAGGACCACCGTGTTGGGCCTCGAGCCGGCCTGCGCGTTGAACATGCGCGTGGAGGTGGCGCAGACCGGGGTGTCCAGGCTCGGCACGATGGAGATCACCTTGCGCTTGCCAGCGTAGGTCGAGAGGGAGACATCCCCGAGATCGCCGCCTACCAGTGTGAAGTCCGGGGCCTTGCTCCCGGCCCTTGGGAGCTCGCCATTCGTGTGGATCTTGTTTCCCTTCAGGGTGACTGTCGCCATCAGCCTAGCTCCTTTCGTTTGTCCGGTCAGATATCTCCCGCCAAGGAAGCCTCGTCCATGGCCGGAGCCGTTCAAGGCTAAGCACGAACCAGTGGCTGCGCCAGTGGTGGAAAGACATCCACATGAAATCACGAGCGTAGTTGAATTTCTTTTGTCGACTGAGAGGGCATCAGCGTGGCGAATGGAGCCGATCGGATTCACTCGCCTTGAGGCCGCGGCAGCCGGAGAGCTAGGTCCAACACAGGCCCATCCTGACTGAGCCGGGGGAGAACCTAGTTCTGCGTCAGCGTTTTGGGGTGGTCAGGCAGGGTACGTTTCTCAACAACCTTGAAGATTGGGTGCTGATGCACCAGAGTGTCTCCTCAGTATTCGAGGTTAGCTCGCCCAAGGTGGGGCGCGCTTTTTCGTGAGGCTTACCGCACTGGGGTTTCGCGGTGGAAACAAGGAGGAAGATGAGATGTTATGTAGATTCAGAATGATCACGTCCATTGCCGTCCTCGTCTCGGGGATGGCGCTCGCTGGCTGCAGCGACGACGACGACAATGTATGCAAGGGCATCACCCAGTGCGCTGCCGAGGGAACCGCTTGCGATGGCAACACGTTGGTAGTATGCGCGGCCAACTCTGACGGCTGCCTGGTGGAGACGACCACGAACTGCGAGTCGAGCGAGCAGGTCTGCGATGACAGCGGCCAGGTGGCGCGGTGCGCCAACGAGAGCTGCGACGATCCAGAGTGCGAGGGGCGCAGTGACGGCGACAGCTACTGTGACGACGCGAGCGTGGTGTCCTGCGAAGAGGACACCCTGGGCTGCCTCGTCGCCACGGTGGTGGACTGCTCCACGACGAGTCAGATCTGCGACGACACCACAGGCGACGCCTCCTGCATTGATGAGCTCTGCGACGATCCCGCCTGTGAGGGGCGAAGCACCGGAGATAGCTACTGCAATAACGACGTCGCTGTGTTCTGCATCGTGGACAACGAGGGTTGCCTCCAGGCCACGCTGGATGACTGCTCCACTAACGGTGACGTCTGCGACGACTCCGAGTCTCCGGTGATCTGCCGGACGCCCTGCTCGGACGAGTGCCAGACAGACGGCGAGCGCTTCTGCACGGGCAATATTTTGTCCGTCTGCGAGGACACGGACAACGACGGCTGCCTCGAGTTCACCGTCACCGACTGCGCTCTGACTGGAGTCTGCGACGTCGGCGGCGATCCCGTGGACTGCGTCGCGCAAGGCTCGGGAGACTCCTGCGCCAACGCCTTCGTGGTGGTGGGACATAGCGCGACCTTCTCTGGTGCCGACTTTTTGGTCGCCTACCCGACTAACGCCCACAACTTCAACGCGGGTACGGATTGTTCGACCACTGGTACCGGCGGGGGCGTCGAGGCGGTGTTCAAGGTACACCTGGCCGGAAACGATACGCTCCTCGTGACCGAGCACGGCGGGATCGACGTGATCATGCACATCGTCGAGGCGGATCCGGCTAACTGCCTGGACACGACCTCGTGCCTGGCGAGCACCGACTACAATGAGACAGACGGCATCTACCATGTGGCCGTAGCGGACCAGACAGTCTATGTGGTCGTGGAGGCCTGGTACGCCAGCCCATCTATCAGGGACTACGAGATCCGTATCGAGGTCACCCCGGAGGTCTGCGGCGATGGGCGCGTCGGCCCTACCGAGGCCTGCGACGACGGCAACATGGCGAACAACGATGGCTGCTCATCTGACTGTTCTACCGTCGAGAGCGGCTACGAATGTCAACCTGGGCTCTGTTATCCAATTGGCGCTGGCGATACCTGCGCCAATCCAATCCCGATCACTCCGGGAACCTACGCATTCGACACCACGGGCTTCACGGGCGACTACACCGGCTATAATGGTGCCTGCGGAGCGAGCATGACCGCGGCGGGCCCCGACGCGGTCTTCTCCATCGAGGTCGCCGACGGGGATGTGGTCGAGATCCTGGACACCGACTCCATCGGCTTCGACGCGGTGGTGGTTCTGGCGACAGACTGCGCCGACATACTCGGGAGCTGCATCCAGTACGGTGACACGCTAGAGACAGCCTTCTGGACCAACACGAGCGGGGCACCTCAGACGGTATTCCTGATCATAGATGGCTATTACGACACATCGGCCGGGAGCTTCCAGTTTACCCTCGTTACTCGCACCCCCACCTGCGGCGACGGCGTTGTCGAGGGTTTGGAAGCGTGCGACGACGGCAACACGAATGACAACGACGGCTGTACATCAGATTGCTCGGCCATCGAGAGCGGGTACGAGTGCCAACCGGGGCTCTGCTATCTGATCGGCCTGGGCGAAACCTGCATGCAACCCATCCCAATCACTCCCGGGACCTATGCCTTCGACACCACCGGCTTCACCAACGACTACACCGGCTATGGCGGCGCCTGCGGGACGAACAGGGCGGCGGCAGGTCCGGAGGCAGTCTTTGCCGTCGACCTCGCCGACGGGGACATCCTGGAGGTCGTGGACACGGACTCCATAGGCTTCGACGCGGTGGTGGTCCTGGCGACGGACTGCGCCGACATTCTCGGGAGCTGCGTGCAGTACGGAGATCAGCCTGAGACGGCTTTGTATTTCAACGACACCGGAGCGGCCCAGACCGTCTTCGTCATCATCGATGGCTACTACAGCAGCTCGGAAGGGGTATTCGAGTTTACCCTCAGCACCCGAACACCCATATGCGGCGACGGGATCGTGGAGAGCACGGAGGAGTGTGACGACATGAACCCGATCGACTCGGACGGCTGCAGCTCGAGCTGTGAGGTGGAGACCGGTTACTCCTGCGTTGGACAGCCCTCTTTGTGCGGAGTTTCGGTAACGGAAACCAGCACGCCAGCAGCGCCCATTCCAGATGCCAACAGCACCGGGGTGAGCGATCAGATAGCCATCGCGAGCGCCTGCACGCTGGTTGGCGTCACCGTGGACGTGAACATCACGCACACTTATATTGGAGACCTGACCCTCACCCTCACCGCGCCAGATGGCAGCACCAGCGTCGTCCTTCACAACCAGAGTGGTGGAGGCAATCAAAACATCATCGGCAACTACCCCATGACCCTCACTCCCTCTCAGAGCCTCGGTGCCTTTCAGGGAGTCTCAGGGCAGGGCAACTGGACCCTCACCGTGGCCGATACCGATTCCGGCGACACAGGCACCCTGAATAGCTGGGGCTTGAACTTAATCTGCAACTGACCTCCCCCCTCCTTGGGTATTATCTGATCCGGCCCTTTTGCCTCGAGGCCTAGGGTACCGTTGCCGCAAGCCGGCTTCGGAATAGCGCCCCTACGCCCCAGGCAAGCGTTTGACCAGAGGAGGTATTATGGAAAACGAGCTCAAGGTGCTGCACGTGGCCGCGGACTCGGGCTTTTACCGGGTGGAGCGGGTCCCCATCGGCAGGTTCTTCGGCCCGGTTGATCTTGGGCTCTTCTTGACCCAGCGGGACGGGAGCCTGAACTTCGGCACCGGGCTCTTCTGCGGGTCGGTGTTTCCGGGCTCCAACCGCCTGATCTTTACGGGCCGCTCGCCCTGCTGGGAGAACTTCTACGTGTCCTCCATGGGGGGCGCCGGCCTGGTGTTCGACAACCTGGGCGTGAACATGGTCTCCATCCACGGCAGAGCGCCCACGCCTTCGCTCGTGTACCTGAACCGGATGCACGGCGAGGAGATCGAGGTGGCCCTTTCGCCGCTCGACGTGGACGCGGTCTGGAAGGGAGGCCGCACCGGCGCCTACGCCGTCACGGACGAGGCCTACGCCCGGTTCGGAGAGCGCTACAAGACCGATCCGCGGGTGCTGGCCACGGGACCCGCCTCAAGGGCCACGGACATGGGGGGAGTGGTGAGCGTGCCCATCGAGGACGGCAGGATCACGAAGGTGGACACCTGGGCGGGCAGGGGGGGGCTCGGCTCCCAGCTCTTCCAGACCCACAACGTGGCGGGGGTGATCTACGGCGGGACCTTCATCGACGAGGACTTCAGGGACCGCAACGTGGCGAACCAGTGGTTCGAGGAGCGCTTCAACAAGCGCATGGCCGCCAAGGACATGGACGCCACGGTGAAGTATCGGATGGACGAGGAGCTCAAGACTGGGGGCACCCTCGGGGTGAACTACGCCAAGATGGGGGACCGGCTGCTGGCCTTCAACTACCGGAGCATCTTCCTCGACAAGGCCGGGCGCCTGGAGATCCAGGACCGGCTCGTGAAGGAGCACTACCTCAGGCAGTTCAACGAGGATCTCTTCGGTGCGCCCAAGAAGGAGACCATGCGGAACTGCGGCGAGCCCTGCGTGGCCATCTGCAAGAAGATGAACGGGCCCTACAAGAAGGACTACGAGCCCTACCAGGCCATGGGGCCCCTCACCGGGATCTTCGATCAGCGGGCAGCGGAGGCCCTGAACCATCACGCCGACGCCGCAGGTTTCGACGGCATCGCGGTGGGCGGCGTGCTGGCCTGGCTCATGGACTGCCTGCACGACGGCCTGCTGAAGCCAGATGAGCTGGGGGTGTCGGGGGCGCCGGTGTTCAAGGGCGAGGGCTTCGCGGTGGAGGCAGACTCCCATCACAACGCCAAGCTCGGCATAGAGCTGATAGACGGGATCCTCGCCAGGCGGGGGCCGCTCGACCTGCATGACGGGCCTCGCCGCCGCGCCTGGCAGCTCGCGAGGGAGAAGGGCCGCGAGGTGGTGGACCGGTTCCTCTACACGGCGAGCGGCGTCGGAGGCTGGATGGTGCCGAACCAGTACTGGACACCCGGTGTGCTCTCCCCCATGCCCATCATGGGCAAGTACTACAACCACTACGGCAACGAGTACGTGCCGCCTCGGGCTCTCGGACGCATGAACGTGACGCTCATGCAGAACGAGCTGATCCTCGATAACGGCGGGTTCTGCCGCTTCCACCGGAGCTGGGCCCAGGAGATGGTGCCCGATCTAGTGGAGAAGCTCTTCGGCTGCGGCGCTGCTTTCACCGCGGCCGCTGCCTGCCTCACCAGGCAGCTCGCCAGGGGCAACCAGTCGGTCTTCTGGGAGTCCAAGCTGACCCTCGACTTCGTGACCACGGCCCTCGAGCGGATGCAGGCCTCTGGCGCCAAGGACAACGAGGACCTCTCGCATTGGCTGGGCGCCTTCAAGAAGAACCCCCAGGAGGCAGCCCTCGACTACTGGTACGAGATCCGCAAGGGCGTGGAGGAGGCGGTCAGGGAGGCGGTCTGACCCCGTCGCCGCGCTCGGACTCGGACTGGCGATTCTCGCCATGTCAGGCGGTGTGATCCTCGGGGCGGCTCACTCTGTCGAAGCCTATTGGCCGCAGGGCTCGGCGTCCTGGGCCTTGGTCCTTTTGGCATAGTCCTCGGGCTCGATCTTGGCGAGGTGGAGCTGGATCCGGAAGGGACCGAGGGGATCCAGGCCAAAGCCCAGGCGGACGGTGTGAGCGGGCTGCTCGTTGTGGAAGGAGCCTCGGTGGGCCCTTGACTGGCAGCGCTCGGCCTTGCGGTGGCTGAAGAAGGCCTCCTTGGCGTCGGCGAGGGGAGTGCAGGCGAGGTGAAGGCAGACCTCCCCGTCCCGGCTGCAGTCCCTCTCCGAGAGGCAGGGCTTCTTCGGGGGCAAGGCGACGAGCCTCTTTCTGGCCATGGCCGCTCGGTGGGCAAATACCCTCTCCTTCGCGCTCGCGGCCTTCGGCACGTCGCCACCGAGCAGGTCGAGCGATTTCGCGGCGCACTCCGGCAGGGACTCCTTCACCCCGAGGGAGAGGGAGCCCACGCGCTTCGCCCGGAAGCTGACGAGGAGGGTGGTGCCAGCGGCCAGAGCCAGGCCCTTCGAGAGGGTGGCCTCTGCCTCGGGGTGCCGGATCCGGGCGAGGACCCCGAAGGCCTTGCAGCGCTCGAGTGGGTAGGGAGAGGACTTGGCCAGGGAGAGGACCACTGCCGCATGGGCGTCGGAGATGGGCCCTTGAGTGTCTTGGGCCCGCTCCAGGCCCTGGATGCGGACGGCAGGGCAGGGATCCCGCAAGGCGGCCGAGATCAGACCTTCATGCTGCAGGCCGAGGGTCTTGTGGACCTGCATGAGATATCCATAGGCCTCCATGCGTACCGGGCAGCTCGGATCCGCAAGCAGCCTCCGCAGGTATGGCGCCACGCGGGAGGCTGCCTCTGGGCGGCCGTACTCGAATACCAAGCTCCCGAGGGCGCCGTGGCGGATGTCGTCCCGCTCGTGGCCCATGAGCGCCACCATCGCCTGGAGCCTGGCAGGGCCACCGCCGAGGCGGCTCCAGAGCGAAAAGGACGCCTTGATGAGCCTCGAGTCCTTGCTGGCCGAGAGGAATACAGCCAGAGCCGGATCAGGTGGCTCGGCTCCGAGGAGCTGCTCCAGGTTCTCTCTCGCCGCCTTCCTGGCCTTGGGATCCTTGGCGCCGAGGCCTCTCTGGACGAGCTCGATGCTCTCGGCCGACCCCTGGGGCGCGGTCACCTCTCCGAAACCGGGGAAGCCGCTAGCCGTGGCGGTGGGCGAGAGCTCGGGCAGGACGGGCAGCCCAAGGTGAGCGGGCCCAGGCCCGGAGGGCCCACCGCCATGGACGCCGGGGCCTGGCGGTTCTGGAGGACCAGCTTTGTCTGAGAACGAAGCACTGTCTTCGGCGCCGCGTCCAGGTGTCGGGATCTTGGAACCATGATCGGATCCAGAGCCCGCGCTCCTGGCTGGCCCTGGCTTCTTTCCATGGTCGCAGCCGAGGCCAAGCCCTGAGAGCATGGCCAGGGAGAGCGCGATCCCGAGCCGCCTGGCCAGGGAGACCATCGAGGCTAGGAACATGGCCCGAGCATTGGCCATTCGGCCGGATGGGTCAAGGCGCCCCTGCTCACACGGCGCCCCTGCTCACACGGCGCCCCTGCTCACACGGCGCCCCTGCTCACACGGCGCCCCTGCTCACACGGCGCGTCGCAGACGGCCAGCCATTGCCCGTAGAGAGCCCTGCACGGCCTCCCAGGCCAGGCTCGCCACCAATCGAGCCAGGGCCTCCGAGAGGGCTGGGTAGTCCTGGAGGAGGGCGGCGAGCTGAGCCGATGCGCGTGTGGACAGCAGGCGAAGCTCTTCGGGCGGGAAAGGGTCGAGGAGGTCGTGGGCGAGGCGGCGAAGGCCCTCCGGGTTGGCCGAGAGCCAGGCGGAGAGGGCGCCGAGGGCCGGGGCGAAGAGGAGCTCGCCAAGGTCTCGGGCCGTAAAGGCGCCTTGGTCGGGCTGAGCTTTCGACTCGGGCGCCGGGCGTGCCCTCGACGCGAGGGCGCGGCGCCCGAGGCGGAGCCAGGCCTCGCCGGCCCTGCGCACGGCGGCGAGATCCAGGGCGGCGAGGACCTCGGTGGTGAAGGCGCCTAGCACGGGATCTGGGAACCGGCTCAGCTCTTCGGCCAGGGCCTCGAGGCCCGAGAAGAGGGCGTTCGCGAGCTGTGGGAGCTCCTTGGCCAGGGAGAGGGAGGTGTTCACGTCTTGCCAGAGCAGGGTGCGAACAACCGCAGGGGCGGTCCTTGCAGGACCATGGGGTGCTCCGCCCGCGGGCCCGCCGGCCTCGATGAGGGCCTTGACCGCCGGGGTGGCGAGGAGCTCTCCAAGGAGGATCGCGGCCAGGGGCTCGCCCGGACCGTCATGCGCCTTGGCTGTCATCGGGAGCCTCCCTCCTCCGGGCTCGGGCTGCTTGGCGGGGCGCCGCCGGCTTCGTGCAGGGCCTCGTGCAGAGGCACGAGGAGGGGTGCCAGCGCCTCGCGCAGGATGGTTGGATGTCTTCGCAGTGACTCGCAGATGGAGCTGATGGCCGAGGTCACCAGCTCGGGATTGGCGGCGATTATCGAGGCCAGGGCGCTGGCCAGGCCTTCGCCCTGGGCTTGGAGGGCAGAGGGAGCGTTGCTGCGGCCGCGTTGGATGTCCGGGGCGCCGAGGCCATAGTTGAACCCGGCGGCCAGCTCGGACCAGAAGAGGGCCGGGGCCCGGCCATCGGAGGGGATTGCGAGGGCCAAGGCGAGGGCGCGGCCCAAGGCCTCTCCCAGGCGGCGCGGCCTCAGCTCACCCTGGAGGCTCTCCACCGTAGCCCCCAGGAGCGCCCTGGGATAGGCGCCCAGGAGGCGGGTCAGCTCTGCCGAGGCCTCCATGAGGAGGTTGGCGAGGCGGGGCAGGGCGCTGATCGTCGCGAGGGGGATCTCGGGGTCGGTCCGAAAGAAGGTGCGCACGAGACCTGGCGCGTGGTCGGGATCCAGGTGGACGAGGATGATCCGCAGACGCGCCTTCACCAGGGGCGAGGACAGCAGGGGCGCGAGCAGCCTGGCCGCGGCCTCACACCAGCCCGCGATGGCAACGGGCGATGGAGCCTCGGGAGAGGCAGAGCCTGTCGGATGGGTTTCGCCGAGGCCAGCTCCTGCGAGCTCTTCGGACGCATCGGCTCGTTGAGGTTGTCGGTCCATGGTTTTGTTCCTGGCAGCCGCGAGTGCTAGAGGGTCTCGCAGCCGAAGTGGAGGCGGGCCACCTCCATCTGGCAGAGCTGCTTGCCTCCCATCCAGAGCTGCACGATCTTGAGATCCCTCCAGTGCTTCTCCACGTCCCACTCCCTGGCCACGCCATAGCCCTCCATCAGGTCCATGACGTCCGAGATGCGGGCGAGGGCCCGATCGCAGGCCCGGTACTTCAGGGCGCGGCCCTTGGCCACCAGGGCGTCCGAGGTGCGCGGTCCGTAGAGGTCGGGCCGGTCCAGCATCCGGGCATACTGGTAGGCGGTGATCCGGGTCACCTCGAGATCCGCAACAAGATCCGCGAGGACTCCTGCGAGGGCGTCGTGCTCCTTGAGGGGTAGGCCCCGGAAGAAGTGGCTCTGTGCGAAGCCATCCAGGATCTCGTAGACGTTCAGCAGCACCCCGGAGCAGAAGGCGAGGCTCCCGAGGTTGCCCATGGCGATGACCTCCTTGAAGTTCAGGAGATCCTCGCCGGGCCCGCAGGCGCGGTGCCAGGCTGGCACGCGCACGTCCTCGAACCAGACGTCGCCGTTCTTGTCCGCGGCCATTCCAGCCTTCTCGTAGGGCCCGCCCTGGGTGACGCCCGGGGCGTCGGCGGGCACGAAGATGAAGGCGAAGTCCCTCGGGTCCCTGGACCCCGGACGCGTGGTGCAGACGACACCGAAGAGGTGCGCGACGCCCCCCGTGTTGGTGGGCCAGAGCTTGTGGCCGCTTATGCGCCAGCAGTCCCCCTCCAGCGTCGCAGTGGTCCTGATGGTGGAGCCGCCCATGAGCTCCAGGTTCTCTATGTCCGCTCCGCCCTGGGGCTCGGTCATGGCGTTGGCGGCGAAGCGGGCCTTGGTGATCTGGCAGAACTCCGGGGCGAAGCGCTCGCAGAGCCTGCGGTTCACGTGGGGCTCGCAGCAGATCATGAGAAGGGGCCAGGAGGTGACCGCGAAGGCCACGGCCATGCCCGAGTCCGCCCTCGCCACCTCCTCCATTACCCTGGTGGAGGCCGTGCCCA
>JAVEWA010000103.1:0-14445 GCA_034004785.1 Polyangia bacterium | reverse complement strand
TGTTCCAGGTGACGGACCCCTGATGATCCGTACCCCTGATCTCCTGATCGGCCGCATGCGCGGCCGTGGAATTGGGTCTGGTTCCGGGCGCCGCCCTGGCGAGCGGCCCCAGGGGCCCCGGGAGCGAGCGAAGCGAGCCCAGGGGAAGGGGCAGCGGCCAAGGGTCGGCGCTCCGGCCGGGAGGAGTAGAGAGGGGGGGGCGTGCCCCCCTCTCGTCCGCGCGTTGTGAGCTGATGGACTGATGGAGAGGCTGGTCCCTTGCGCGAGATCAAGATCCTGACGGTGCCCTTCGATCCGAGGACGCGCATCTTCGACGACGAGGCGCTCAGGTGGTACCTGAAGCAGAGGGAGGTGCTGCGGGCCGAGCCCGCGTTCTTCTCGCACGAGGGGGGCTGGTTCTGGACGGTGTACCTAGAGACGCGGCCGCTGCTCGGCGCGAGGCCGGGCCCCGGCACCCCTGCCCAGGCTCACGCCGGCGCACCGGGTAGTGCCTCGTCGCCAGGGAGCGAGCCCGGGATGCGGGAGGCGGCTGCGACCGGGGAGCGGGACGGGGGGCGGGACGGGGGGCGGGACGGGGGGCGGAAGGAGGACCCGCGCGCCGAGGCCGAGCGAGCGGCCTTCCAGCGGCTTCTCGGTGAGCTCGACGAGGTGGAGCGGGCCAGGTACGACGCGCTGCTCGTCTGGAGACGCGAGATGGCGGGCCGCGAGGGCGTACCGCCCTACGTGCTCCTCACGAACCGGCAGTGCCTCGACCTCGCGCGGCGCGCGCCTCGGACCATGGAGGGGCTCGGGCAGGTGAAGGGCATCGGGACGAAGCGGCTCCGGAGGCACGGGGCCATGATCCTGGAGGTGATGCATGGCAGGCTCTCAGAGCCCGGGCCCGGATCTTCGTCTGTTCGAGGACTGGATGGACACCACGAAGTGGCTGCTCGAACGTACGGCGAGGTTCCCGAAGCGGCTCCGGGCCAGCCTGACGGAGCGGGTGGAGAGCCTGGCCATCGGGATCCTGGAGGACGTGACGAGGGCGGCGTATCAGGGCCGGGGCAGGAAGGCGAGGACCCTCGAGCAGGCTGACGACCGGCTCTCCAGGTTGCGTGTGCTCATCAGGCTCGGTCACGAGCTGGAGGTCCTGTCCCATGGGCAGTACGAGGAAGCGGCCGTGCGCCTCGACGGGGCGGGTCGGATGCTCGGGGCTTGGCTGAGGGGGCAGGTGGAGGTGCCGGGGAGCGGCGGACGAGCCGGCGGGGGGAGCGCGCGCAGCGGGAGGCGAATGGGCGGCGACAAGATTCGTGACGATGCGACAGAAGGAAGAGCCGATGTCTGAGCTCGGGCCGCGTTACGAGGAGGTGTACCGGTTCGGCGCTCTACTCGGGGCCTTTCGCCTTGCCAGGCGGGCCAAGAAGGGCAAGGGAGGAGAGCCGGCCTTCTACCTGGACCTGGAGAGGAACCTGCTCGGGCTGTCTCGTGCTCTCGAGTCGCGAACGTTCAGGCCGGACCCGTTCAGGTACTTCACCCTTCGGAACAAGAAGGAACGAGTGGTGTCGGAAGCCAGCTTCCGGGATCGTGTGGTGCACCACGCCCTGGTGGGAGCGCTGGAGCCCTGGTACGAGGCGGAGTTCATCGATTGGTCATACGCATGCCGCATGGGCAAGGGCACTCACGCCGCCCTAGCGCGGGCGAGCGAACTCGCCAGTCGGCATCGCTACGCGCTCAGGATGGACGTCAGGCGCTACTTCGAGTCGGTGGACCACGAGATCCTGATTGGACTGCTCGCAGAGCGGGTGCGGGACGAGGGGATCCTGTGGCTTTGCCGGACTCTCCTCGACGGCGCGCTCGAGAACAGGCCCGAGAGCAAGCTCGAGAACGAGCGCGACAGCAAGGCCGCGGCAGACATGGGTGCGGCGGCCTCCGGCTGCACGCCGTCGGGAGCGAGGCGACGCGGGCTTCCCATCGGGAACCTCACGAGCCAGTTCTGGGCCAACGTATACCTGCACCCGGTGGACCTGCTCGTGACTCGGAGGCTCGGCCGCGGAGGCAGCTACCTGCGATACATGGACGACCTGGTGCTGTTTGGTCGGGACAAGGCCGAGCTGTGGGAGGTCGCTTCCGAGGTGAAGCGGTTCGCGAGCATGGAGCTTCGACTGGTTATGAAGGGAGAGGCCACGGTGATGGCGCCGGTCTCCGAGGGGGTGGCCTGGCTCGGCTGCCGCGTGTACCCGGGCACGACTCGCCTGGACCGGACGAGCCGGCTCCGGTTCGCCCGGCGGATCCGGGAGTCTTGCGGCGAGGCGAGGAGGGGGCCCGCGGCCGAGGACGGCGAGGTGGCCGTCGCCGCGAGCCTCGCGGGCCACGTGGCCCATGCGAGCACGCTCGCGTTCAGGCGCAGCGTGATGTCGCTTATGGGTGATGGCGTGGGCTCTGAATGGCGAGCGTGAGAGGAGAGTGTTGACTTGAGGGCAGCGGGCCCGAGCGGCTCCGACCGGGTCAGACGGGGCGGCAGCTTCGACAACGACGCGGACGACCTGCGCGCCGCCAACCGCAACAACGACGACCCGTCCGACCAGAACGACGACATCGGCTTCCGTTGTTCCAGCTCACGGGCGTGCCCGCGGCTCGTCTCCAAGGACGCGAGCCCTGAGCGCGAGGTCCGTGACCAGCGCCCGCGGCCCTGAGCCGCCATTCCCGGTGCATCCCGTGCCATCGAGTCGCTCGACGCGTGGGGGGGGCAGCGGGGAGCGGACGAAGAGAGATGGGCGCTCGGGACCCCGGGGACCGGGGCCATGTGGCCCCGGCCCCCGAGGTTCCTGTGCCTCGGAGACTCGGGCCTCTATGCTCTGGATTCCGGAATCGAACTCCCCGACAAGGAGAGGCTCTACATCCTCGGAACCAGGAGTGGGGATCTGGAGCGGGGCGCGAAGAGCGGGGAGCGGAGTGTCAATTGACATCCTCACTGATCGCCCCCGCGTCAACCAAACTGATCCCCTGTTCGCAAGCGAAAGGGACCGATGTGCCTAGGACGGACCATTCACGGTTTGGGTCCCAGGGAGCCCAGGGCGCCAAGGGTTCCAGCGCCCCGTGCCCGAGGCTTCTCATCAACGTACGGGGAGGGGCGTGCCGGGGAAGGCACTCCGCCGTAGGGTACTTTGGATGCTCAGTGATGCGCGCTGTCGCTTGGACAGGGCTGAGCCGCAAAGACTCTAGCGGTTGTGCCGCACCACACCGTGCCGCACCACACCGTGCCGCACCACACCGTGCCGCACCACACCGTGCCGGGTCCCGGGCTTCCCTCTCCATGAGTATTTTTACTCAATGATTGAGTAAATTGTTGTCATTTTGTTTATCATGTGTATTATCAAATAGATGATTGCTAATTACGAACGGAGAATCGTCTCGAAGCTGGCAGACGAGCTGGCCAGGATGCCCTCGGTGATGCACGTCATCGTGGGCCCCCGGCAGGTGGGAAAGACCACGGCAGCCCAGCAGCTCGCCGAGCGCTTTCCAGGTCCGGTCCACTACGCCGCCGCCGATCAGATGCTGCCTCCCGAGGGGAGCTGGATCGTGGCCCACTGGGACGAGGCGCGACGTCTGGCGGGGCGGCACCCCGCGCTACTGGTGCTGGACGAGATCCAGAAGGTCCATCGCTGGAGCGAGGTGGTAAAGGGGCTGTGGGACGCCGATCGACTGGCCGGGACTCGTCTCGTGGTGCTCATCCTCGGCTCTTCGGCGCTACTTTTATCCCACGGTCTGGCCGAGAGCATGGCGGGTCGTTTCCTATTGCACCGTTTCTCCCATTGGTCCGCCGCCGAATGCGAGGCGGCCTTTGGTCTTTCGGTGGAGGACTGGATCCTCTACGGGGGCTATCCCGGTGCCGCGCCCCTCGTCTCCGACGTGGATCTCTGGCGGCGCTATGTCCAGGACGCGCTCATCGAGACCGTGCTAGCCCGGGACGTGATGGGCCTCCACACCATCACCAAGCCCACGCTCCTTCGTCATCTCTTCGGGCTCGCCGCGCGTCACCCCGCGCAGATCCTCTCCTACAACAAGATGCTCGGTCAGCTCACCGAGGCCGGAAACACCACGACCCTGGCTGACTACCTGCACCTGCTCGCCTCGGCCTTTCTCCTCTCCGGGCTGGAGAAGTACTCGGCGGGCTCGGCCCGCAAGCGCGGGTCGAGCCCCAAGCTCGTCTTCTGGAACAGCGCGCTCGTCACCGCCACGAGCCTCGAGCCCCCTGAGGCCTGGCGCCGGGAGCCTTCCCGCTGGGGCCGTCTCGTGGAGAACGCCGTGGGCGCCCACCTGCTCAACCACTTGCAGGCCCTTCCCTATGAGGTCACCTACTGGAGGCACCGGAACGACGAGGTGGACTACGTGGTGCGCGGAGGCGAGCGGCTCTGGGCCATCGAGGTGAAGAGCGGCCGCCCGGATCGGCTACGCGGGCTGGAGGCCTTCTCTCGTCTTTATCCCTCGGCGCGCCCCGTCATCCTGGGCGCGGGCGGGATCCCGCTCGAGCGATTCTTCTCCACTGATCCTCGTGAGCTTTTGACCTGAGGCCAATAGGTCCTCAAGGCCTGCGCGACAAGGGCGCCCTGGGTTCAAGCGCCCAGTGCCCCAGTGCCCCAGTGCCCCAGTGCCCCAGTGCCCCAGTGCCCCAGTGCCCCAGTGCCCCAGTGCCCAGGGTGCACAGAGGCTCGATTCCGTGACAGTACGGCGCCCCCCGGCGCCCCCGGCGCCCCAGAGATCATGATTAGGTCATCGGCGATCGGCTGATACGAGGAGCTTCAGGCAGGTGCTTCGTTGGCTGAACCTCGCTGGTGAACCTCGCTGGTGGACCTCGCTGGTGGACCTCGCTGCTGAACCTCGCTGGTGAACCTTGCTGGTGAACCTCGCTGGTGAACCTCGCTGGTGAACCTCGCTGGTGAACCTTGCTGGTGAACCTTGCTGGTTGCGCCAGGGGCGCCGAGAGGCGAAACTCTGGGAATGCGGATGACCCGTTGTCGCCGAGGTGCCCCAGAGAACCCTGGGGACAGAACTGTGCCTGACCTTTCTCATGAGCCAGCCTTTGCTGAGGATGACGACTTCCCTTGAGGGGAGCACACCAGACAAGCGAGGGGCATCCTGCTTCCTGGGTCGAGGAGACGGCAAGGAACCCATCACGTCCCACCCTCTCGAGCAGCTCTACCGGCAGCACTATCGACCAGGGACGAGAGCGAGCAAACCTCGCAGGGCGCGGTTGACAGACGCCGAGTCTGGGAAAAACCTTCGAATATCGGGATCCAGGATCACGGCTCCGTCCGGCAGGGCGAAATCACGTTCTTCGCTGGTTCCATCGTCTCGATGAACGATGACCTTGAAACCTTGACGCCATGCCTGGGCGTGCTTGCCACGAGCTCCGCCAGAGAAGTCATACTCGGCCTGTACCTCACCCGCCTGGCAGCCATCATGGGTCTCGTTGCTCATACTGTCCCTTTTCTCTGGCAGTCGCCGCACGGCAACTGACGATTCGGATGACGTCGCAACATTCAGTATACACGACTACCAGGAGATGCCCACCGAGAGATCTCCCGATATCGACATAGCGGAGCTCGTCATCCGAGTGGTCTGCGTCGTGAATCGTCACAGAAATGGGGTCGCCAAACACGGTGACCGCTTCCTCGAACGAGATGCCGTGCTTGGTCCGATTCGCCTCGGCTTTGGACTCGTCCCATTCGAACTGCAAGGTCTCTCCAAGGGGGCAAGTGCCCAGAACGAGAGAAGCCTAACACGAGACCGGTGAAAGGAACAAAATGCCTTGGGTGAGCTTTCTCCGGCGTCCTTGCCTCCGGGAACAAGCTACACTCGAGGCTGCCAATGCCCCCTCCTCCAACGCCTCCAGCAGTGTCGAAGGCTCACTCGGACGACAGCTCTGGCGACAGCGCAGGCGACTGCTCAGGCGACCTCGTTGACCACGCGACTGCGACTTCTAGGGCTGTTCAGTGTCTCCTTTCATTGGCACATCCTTGCTGGTTGCGCCAGGGGCGCCGAGAGGCGAAACTCTGGGAATGCGGATGACCCGAGTGACGAACCAGGCGGCTCGCGGGGCCTCGGTCCCGGGGGCGTTGATCCGGGTCCTCGACGGGCCCGACGCCCCCCTGGAGGCTTCCATCCCGCCGGTTGGCCTGGTGGTGGGCGCGGACCCCACGGCGGACTTCCCGCTGACGGACCAGGCAGTGTCGGGCCGCCACCTGGCCGTGACCCCCAGGGAGGGTGGCTTCGAGGTCACGGACCTGGGATCTAGGAACGGCACCTTCCTGGACGGCGCGGCCCTCCAGAAGGCCATGGTGCCCATGGGGGCCCTGCTCCGGCTCGGCCGGACCCTCGTCCAGCTCCTGCCCGCGGAGGAGCTTCTGGACATCCCCCCGAGCGACTCGAGCAGCTTTGGTGAGCTGGTGGGAGGCTCCCTTCCGATGCGCAGGGTCTTCGCTCTTCTCGAGCGCGCCTCCCTGACGGACGCCTCGGTGCTGCTGCTCGGGGAGAGCGGCACCGGCAAGGAGCTCGCCGCCCGGGCCGTGCACGAGCACAGCCCCAGGGCAAAGGGGCCCTTCGTGGTCTTCGACTGCGGCGCCGCCTCGGACACCCTCATGTCGAGCGATCTATTTGGCCACGTGAGGGGCGCCTTCACCGGCGCCGACCGGGACCGCCAGGGCGCCTTTGCCTCGGCCCACCAGGGCACGCTCTTCCTGGACGAGATCGGCGACCTGCCCCTGGAGCTCCAGCCCAAGCTCCTCAGGCTCCTGGAGGCCGGGGAGGTGACCCCACTCGGCGCGACCAGGCGGGAGCGCTACGACGTGCGGGTCGTGGCCGCCACTCACCGGGACCTCTGGCAAGAGGTCTCGAGGGGCAGCTTCCGAGGGGACCTCTACTACCGCCTCTCGGTGGTGGAGGTGCACCTGCCGCCGCTCCGCCAGCGGCTCGAGGACATCCCGCTCCTCGTGCCCATCTTCATGCGGCGGGCCGGGGGGCAGGCGCCTCCAGTGGAGAAGGCGATGGCGAAGGCGACAGCGACGACGAAGGCGACAGCGACAGGCACGGCGACGGCGACGGAGGTGGCGCTGGGGTTGGCGGTGGAAGGTCCAAACCTCAGTCGCCTCCTCGCCTACAGTTGGCCGGGCAACGTGAGGGAGCTGCGCAACGTGATCAGCCGGGCCGTGGCCCTCGGCCCGCCGGGCGCGAGCTTCGACAGGCTGCCGATCCTGTTGCACCCTGCCTCGACAGTGGGCCCGGGCCCTGGGCCGGGCTCGACTCCTGGGCCGAACTCGGCGATGACTGCCCGGGCGGATCGTCCCTTCCACGAGGCAAAGGCCGAGCTGGTGGCCCGCTTCGAGCGGGCATACCTCATGGATCTCCTCGAGCGGAGCGGAGGCAACCACTCTGCCGCGGCCCGCGCCGCTGGCGTGGAGCGCAAGTACCTCTACGAGCTCCTCGGGAAGCACGGCCTTGGGAAGTGAGCCCTGTGCTCCCTGGCAGAGACCCGCTCGCCAAGGAGACCGCTCGAGGAGACTGCTCGAGGAGACCGCTCGAGGAGACTGCAAAGGAGACCGCTCATGGCAGCCTTCATTCGCCATCGCTTCACAACTGCCGCTAGACTGCTGCTCGTCGCCTCGATGACCCTGGCGGCCTGCGGCGACGACGACGGCGGCGCCGACGCCGCGGCGGGCAAGGACGCCGGCCCTGGCAACGACGCGGCGCAGAACGGCGACGGCGCGGCGCAGGGTGACGGCGCTCTGCCCGGCGACGGCGCTCTGCCCGGCGACGGATCTCTGCCCGGCGACGGCTCTCTGCCCGGCGACGGCTCTCTGCCCGGCGACGGCTCTCTGCCCGGCGACGGCGCTCTGCCCGACGCTGGCTGGGCCAGGCCCCAGGTCACCGACACCTGGCAGTGGCAGCTCACCGGCACCCTGAACAGCTCCTACGACGTGGACGCCTACGACATAGATCTCTTCGACACGTCCGAGGCGACCATCGCCTCCCTCGAGGCCCTCGGCCGCCTGGTGGTCTGCTACTTCTCGGCGGGCTCCTCCGAGAACTGGCGGCCCGACTTCTCGCGGTTCACCTCGGCGGACATGGGCAACAACCTGGACGGCTGGCCAGGGGAGCGCTGGCTGGACATCCGGAGCTCCAACGTGCGCGCCATCATGGAGGACCGGCTGGACCTCGCCGCGCAGAAGGGCTGCAAGGCAGTGGAGCCCGACAACGTGGATGCCTACACCGCCAACACGGGTTTCCCCCTGACCTACCAGGACCAGCTCGACTACAACTCCTGGCTCGCTGCCCAGGCCCACCTCAGGCTCCTCGCCGTCGGCCTCAAGAACGACCTCGACCAGGTGGAGGATCTCGTGGACCACTTCGACTTCGCGGTGAACGAGGAGTGCCACGACTACTCTGAGTGCAACATGCTTCAGCCCTTCCTGGACGCGGGCAAGCCGGTGTGGAACGCCGAGTACGCCGACAGCCTGGGCGAGGCCCAGACCCGCGCCTCCACCCTCTGCCCCGTCGCCCTCGGGGAGAACCTCCGCACCTTGATCCTGCCCTGGGATCTGGACGACGCCTTCCGGGTCTCCTGCGACTGAGCCGTCCTGGGGCCTGACCGCCCCCATAGCCGTCACCTGGATTATGCGCCCTAGAGCGGGCGCTGCGTAGCGCGCTACCCACCTGGGCCCGGTTGCCCACCTGGGCTGGGCCGGTACGGTGCGCGGCGCCCGAGTCTTCCCTAGGCCCTGGTCGCACCCGAGTGACTTGTCGTTTCAATGCGTTGCATCCAAACGAGCCTGGGTGGCACGCCGCTTGTATCTCTCTGCGGCGCACTGCGGCGCGGCGGCCGATTTCCGAAGGAGGCTACCCATGCATCTCCAGTGCGACATCATCAAGGCTCTGCCCCGCGACAAGGGGCGTTTTGGCCTCCCGGTGGCCATCCTGATCCCTGCCCACAACGAGGCCGCCCATCTGCCCGCGCTGCTCGAGGCCTGCCTCGCGGTAGGGCCTCGGGTGGTGCTCGTGGTGGACGACGCCTCCACGGACTCCACGCCCGAGGTGCTCGCCGCGCTCGAGGCCTCCCTGGCGCACGCAAGCGCGGGTCTGCCTGGGCTCCCCGGTCTGCCGGGTCTGCCCGGTCTGCCCGGTCTGCCCGGTCTCCCGGGGCTCTCCGGTGTGCCCGGTGTGCCCGGCCTGCCCAGGCTCCGCTCGATCCGGAACGAGGTGAACCTCGGCAAGCAGGGGGCCGTGGTGCGGGGCCTTCGGGTCCTTCTCTGCGAGCACCATGAGGTGGAGGCCGTGGCCCTGGTGGACGGCGATGGGCAGCACGACCCCAGGGAGTTGCCCGCCCTCGCGGCCCTGCTCGATCGCTACGACGCGGTGATCGGGGCCCGCTCGACCGATGAGATGCCTGCTGCGCGTCGCCTGTCCAACTGGGCGGTGAACGCCGGCTTCAGGATTCTTGGGCGGGTGGACTTCGGGGACGTGCAGTCAGGGCTCAGGATCTACCGCCGGCCCCTCGTCCAGGTGCTGGCCGAGCGCCTGGGCGAGGCCGGCGGCTACGGCCTGGAGCACGAGAGCCTGGCGGTGCTGGCCGCCCACGCCCGGGAGCGCGGTAGGGACATCTACCTGGCGGCGGCGCCCATTCGCTGCGCCTACGGCCTGGCCGAGAGCGGCATCGGGCCGAGGGAGGTCGTGAAGATCTTCTGGCAGACCCTCCGCGAGGCCATGCGGATCCGAGGGCAGGGGCGGCCAGCGCGCCGGATGCGGCGCGTGGCGGCGCGTTCCCGCCGGCGCGAGGCGAGGAGGCGCGAGGCGGGAAGGCGCGAGGCTCTGAGGCTCGAGGCCGTGAGGCTCGAGGCCGGTGGGCGCGAGGCGGGAAGGCGAGGCCATCTCGCGGCCTCTTCTGGGGTAGTGGGGCCGGGCAGCTTCGAGCCTCTCTATTCCTTGGCCTTGAATGGAGCGAGCAAATGAGCGACCCACGGCAACCGAGCGCGGGCCCGCCATGGGCCGAGCCCGCGCGAGCAGCCCCGTACCTCGGTCTGACGGTTGAGGTGCACGACATCTCTCCAGCGACTTGGCCCGAGGTGGAGCGGATCCTGGACGCCCTGGACGACCTGGGCATCTCCCGGACGACCCTCCTGGTGATCCCGAAGCACGAGACCAGGGAGGGCCGCGCCCTGGAGCTCACCGAGTGCCCGCGAGTCGTGGAGGCCCTCCTCGGGCGGCAGCGGGCCGGGGCCGAGCTGGTGCAGCACGGGCTCACCCACAGGGCGCCCGCGCCTCCTCCGGCAGGGGCTCGAAGCTGGCTCATGCATCACTGCTTTGCCAGGGGCGAGGCCGAGTTCGCACACCTCGGCCGGACCGAGGCCGCCCGGTGCCTGGCCGAGGGACGCCTGCTGCTCGGCCGTGTGGGCATTCGGCCCTTGGGCTTCGTGGCCCCGGCCTGGCAGCAGAGCCCCGGGGCCTTCCAGGCGGTGGTGGAGGCGGGCTTTGGCTTCACGGCCTTCCTGGGGCGGGTGGTGCCGCTCCGGGGCCCCTTCGAGTCAAAGGCTGCGCCAGCCCTGACCTTCTGCGCCCCGGGCCCGCTGGTGGATCATCCCAAGCGCTTGGTCATGCGCGGCCTGGAGCGCCTCGGGCGCCGCGCGCCCCTCGTCCGCCTGGCGCTCCACCCAGAGGATGTCCGGGCCCCGGGCCGCCTCGTCCACATCCTCTCCCGTCTGCGAGTACTTGTCGCCGAGCGCCGAGTGGTGACCTACGCCGAGTACCTGGACCTCGGGCCCGAGGGTTGCTGCGCGACGGCCAGCGCCTCCTTCGGAGGCAGCTCGAGGGCCGGGGACAGAGACAGGGCGGGAGCAATGGACAGAGCCGGGGACAGAGACAGGAGCGCAGCAATGGACAGGGCCGAAGCCGGGGCCGAAGCCGGGGCCGGAGCCGGGGCGCGGACCCCGGAATGGGTGCCCGCATGAGCCCGGAGAGGTGCCGCAGCCTCCTTGCGAGCCTGGTCTCCACTGCCCTGGACGCGGGCCTCTTCGCCCTGGCCACCCTGGCCCTGGTGGGGTCATCCCTGGTGGCGGCCCGCTGGTCCGCCGGGGCCCTCGGGGCCGTGGCCAACTTCGGCCTGAACCGCTGCTGGGCCTTCCGCCACCGGGGCGGACACCTCGGCCCGCAGGCGGTGCGCTACGGCGTCACCGCCGTCCTCGCGGTGACCCTGGCCACGGCCCTCTGGTGGGCCCTGGCGCGCACGACCCCCCTGGATCTGCGCCTGCTCCACCTCCTGTCCCTCGCCGCGGTCTGGCTCGCCTTCACCTTCCCGCTCCTCGGGCGCTGGGTCTTTGCACAAACCTCGTCCTGTCCACCAGAGCACTGGTTCAGGGAGGTGTGACCCTGGTATATGATGCGAAGAGCGCTTGGGCGCCTGTGATAAGAGATGGTGGCACTGCTGAAAGTGATGTTCGGAGTTGTCCTGGCGTTCCTCTCTGCCGGGAGCCTTGGCGCCTGCGCTGCGGCGTCGGGGGAGGGCTCTCCCAGGCGCCCCTCCGGCCACGGCGCTGCCGGCCACGTCTCCGGCTCGGGTCGCAGCTCCGGCCCCGCGCGCGCAGGCGCGGCCCCACAGCCCTCTGATCAGCCCTCGGGCTCCTATCACCTGTCTCTCGACCTTCACCGGGACGAGGGCTGCGGGGAGACCTTTGTGGGCGTTCGCTCCGGCGGCACCCTGAAGGTGGAGGTGAGCCGCTTCGGGCAAAGCTCCCTCACGGTGGAGCTCACGGCGGTGGAGCGATCGGCCCCGAGGAGCCGACCATCGAAGGGCGGCGCGGGCGTCTCCACCCGGAGCTGGAAGCGCTCCTATCGCTGGGCGGGCCGGGCCGGGTTCATGGGGCCCTCGGCGCAGCTCCACCTGAAGCCGGTGGGGGCGGGCTGCGCCCACCAGGACCTTCACGGGATCCGGGGCGTGGGATGCCGCGGGACCCTGCCCGGCCTGGTGGTGGAGTGCAACCCGGCGCGCCTGGCCGACTCGCCGGTGCAGATCAAGCGCAAGGCCCCTGGGGCCGACAGGCCCACCCACGGGCACGCCAGGTGCAGCGTGGAGGTGTCTGGCCCGAGGGACAAGGTCTTCCTGCCCCCGGACCTGCGGTTCCTCTCCCGGCCCCTGCTCCTCACCCGGGACGGCAGGCCAGAGCTGGTGCTGCGCCTCGTGGAGGAATGGAACCTGGTGGAGGGCGAGCTGAGATCCCCGCGCCCGAGGCCTTCCCCCCGGCCCTGACATGGGTGGGGGCCGCTAGAGGGAGGCGCGGTAGAGCAGCCTCAAGGTAGTGCCGTTGTCGCCCACCATGTAGACGATGTCACCTGCAACACCCCATATTGCATTCAGGTTGTCGGCCGCTGGTGACCTCACCGGAGTCCATTCGACCCCGTCCCAGTGCTGGATGACGCCGCCGGCGCCCACTGCGAAGACGTCGTCCGCGCCAGTGCCCCACACGTCGTGGAGCGCAACGCTCACTCCTGAGGTCATGGTCTCCCATCCGAGGCCCGTGTTGCGCAGGATGGTTCCATTGGATCCAACTGCATAGACCACCGAGTCGTCGCCAGTTCCCCATACGCCGTAGAGGGTGGCCCCGGTGCCCGAAGGCATCCCGCTCCAAACTCCACCCATGTATTGCCGGATTGTGCCGCTTCCTCCCACGGCGTAGAGCGGCCCGCTGCCGCTTCCACTCTGCCAGATGGCCATGAGAGGTTGCGTGGTACCAGAGGTCATCGGAGACCAGCTGGTGCCATTGTAGGCGATAATCGTCCCGGCCGCACCTACTGCCCACATGCTGCTGTTCTTGAAGGAGCCCCAGATGCCGTACAGGTCGTTGATTGTGGGCGACGTCATCCAAGTAAAGCTACCCAGCCTGATCCGTCCGTCCGTTCCGACATAATAGTTATTTCCGGAGCTATTCCGGAATATACCATTGATATCGAAAGTTGGATCCATGCTCACACCATCGCACCAGTATGCGCCGCAGGTCGCTTGCATCCTGTCGCCATCACCGACCTTCCAGAAGTTGAAGGTCGATGTGCCGATGACATCATTGTAGTTGGTGTAGTCGCCGGTCCCCAGGTTGGATGTGGTCTCGATCCAGCCGATCCCTCCAAAGTGCCGGATGGTGCCGCCGAGGCCAACGGCGAAAAAGTCGGCATTTGAGGTCCCCCAGACTCCGTATAGGGTGTTCGTGGTGCTCGAGTCCATCGGAAGCCAGCCATCATCAGCAAAGTAGTAGACGCTGCCTCCGCTGCCCACGAGGAACATGCTCGTGCCCCCTCCGTAGATGGCAAGAGGGATCACGCCGGCCATGTTGCCCGACACGTTATTCCAAGAGGTCCCGTCCCACTTCTGGACTATCGTGGTGATCCCGCCTCCGCTACTGAAGCCCACTATGTAGGCCTCGCTTCCCGCGGACCATACGCCGTAGAGGCCGCCCGAGGCGACCGGGCTTGCGACTTCGCTCCAAGTGCCGCCAAGGCTCCTGTATATCTTCGGCTGGGCGCTCGAATTTTCGCCGACGGCCCAGATGTAGCCCTTGCTCGACCCGCTGATGGAGCGGACCCTCGTGCCCGCTGGAGCAGTGAATTGCACAGTCCAGCTCGAGCCGTTGTAGAAGAGGATCTGGCCGCCCTCGGTCGCGGCCCAGACGCTCGTGCTGCTCAGACCGAACACGGCGTTGATCTGGGCCGTGGTGCCCGAGGTCATCCCAGTCCAGGATGTTCCGTTGAAACGCCTGATGGTCCCTGCCTGGCCAACAGCGAAGACGTCGTTCGCGCTGCTCCCCCACACTCCGAAAAGGGTGTAATTGGTTCCCGAGGCCATGGGAGCCCAAGAGGCGCCATTATAGCGCAAGATAGTTCCGAGGTGGCCCACCGCGAAGTAGTTGCTCGGCACGTCGCCCCACACGCTACGCAGGCCCTGGGTCGTCCAGGAGGGAACCGGCGCCCAGCCAATGTTCTTGCAGGTCGCGGGCTGAGTCGTGCAGGAGGAGGTGCAGCTAACCCTGCCAGCGTCGAAGTTGTGGTCCAGGCAGGTGATGCCGGCGGGGGAGGAGCCGTCGCACTGCTCGGGGCCGTTCACGATGCCGTCGCCGCAGAACTCGGAGCAGCCACCCGTGCTGAGGTTGCAATAGGAGTTGCAGGACATGGAGCCGCTATAGAAGCCGAAGTCGTAGCAGGTGGCCCCGCCGAGCTGGGCGCCGTCGCACTGCTCCGGGCCGTTAAGGATCCCGTCGCCGCAGTACTGGCTACATAGAGACGTGTTGAAGCCGCAGTTGCTGCCGCAGGAGAGGGTGCCGGTGTAGAACCCTAGGCTGGTGCAGGTCTTCCCGCCGAGCTGGGCGCCGTCGCACTGCTCCGGTCCATTGATGATGTTGTCTCCGCAGCGACCGATGCACAGGCTCGTGTGGT
>JAVEWA010000102.1:0-14452 GCA_034004785.1 Polyangia bacterium | reverse complement strand
GAGGGGCACGCTGAGCACCTTCCTGGCTCCGCTCGGATCCACGATGGTGCTCTCGTTCGGGCAGGGCTCCCCAGCCCCACCCAGACACGCTCCCCCGGCGCCGAGCGCAAAGGAGGCGGTCAAAATCGTAATAACCAGGCGCCCGAACCAGGCCTGGCGACCATTAATATTGCGACTCGTCCTCATCGTCCTGCTCCTTGATCCAAAAGCCATCGACCCATTCGCCGGTCCAGGGTGGCCGGCTTGACCGGGCGACCCGCTGGGCGGCCCGATCACGAGGCAGCGGGGCACTGCAACCCCCGTGCCGCCGCATCGTCCATTATGCCCTTCTCGTAGTAACTATATAATATCAGCACGATAGCATGAGTGACAAAAAACATGATGCGCCGCGTCAAATACGAGAGTATCTTTCTGTGCATCACCCCTCGCCCTGGCAGATATCCGATGAGATACTGCCCGCGACCATGGGGGCCCGGATTGAGGAGCCCTGGATTGAAGGGCCTGGCGTGAGGAGCCCTGGATTGAAGGGCCTGGCGTGAGGAGCCCAATTGAAGGCCCTGGATTGAAGGGCCTGGCTTGAGGAGCCCGGGATTGAGGAGCCCTGAATTGCCCGCCCCTGATCAGGATCAGCACCCCCAGCTCTCCGAGCAGACCGCACCGTCAGGCCGAGGGTGGCTGAAGGGGTCACTTCACTTCGGGGTCCTTGTTGGCGCCCCGCTCGTGGCCATCGCCTTCGTGAGCCTCGGGCACTGGCACCAGGCCACCAATCCCGCTTACGGCTTCACCCTGAACGAGGACACCAGGGTCAAGAGCCTGGGTCCGGCGGCCCAAGGCAAGGGCCTAGGGCAAGGCGACCTCCTGAAGGAGGCCGGCCGCTGGAACCGGGCACCGGTGCGGGTGGAGAGCGCCTTTCACTGGCTGAGACTCAGCCGCGACCTGGGCGAGGGTCCGGCTCGCTTCGTCTTCGAAAGGAAGGGGGGAGAGCGCCTCGAGCTGGTGATCGAGCCCGAGCGGCCAAGCCTCTGGCCAAGGGCGGCCTGGTCCCTAGGCTCCTTCCTGGTGCTCCTCACCCTCTGCCTGATCCTGTGGATCACCAGGCGGCGAGAGCCCGCCCTCGCCTGGACCATCGTGGTGCTCCTGAACGTCTATCTCGTCCTGTACGGCTTCACCCACCTCGGGGAGCTCCGCTCCTCGGTCCCTCTCTTCATGGCCTATCTGTTCTTCGATCTCTTCACCCTGCCGCTCCTGCTCCACCTGTTCCTGCGGTATCCGACGCCCTTCCCCTGGGTGGCGCGCCGTCCGCGCCTGCCCCTCCTCCTGTACCTGCCCCAGGCCCTCGTCACCCTGGGCGCCGCCGCGGGCTACCTCCAGCTCCTCGAGGCCCCCACCCTGGCCAACCAGGCCCGGGTGCTGCTCCTCGGGAAATGGATCATCCCCATCGTCTTTTTGGCCTACCTCCTGTCGGCCATGGCCGTGATGATCGTCCGCTACCTCACGTCCTCCCCCGAGCTGCGCCGCCAGATCCAGTGGATCATCTACGGCGGGGTCGTGGCCGGCCTGCTGACCGCTGGCTTCTCTCTCTTCCAGTGGCGCTCTTCCCCTTCGGCCTGGCTCCTCGAGGGGAGCAGCTACCTTTTGCCCATCTACGTCCTCCTCGCCACCACCATCGCCTTCTCCTTCATGGAGTTCCGCCTGGTGGACGTGGATCGCATCGTTCACCGCTCCCTGGTGTACGGCCTGGTCTCCGGCCTCATCGTGCTCGTCTATCTGGCCCTTGCGGGCGGGCTCGGCTACCTGCTCACGCGGGTCTTTGGCATCACCTCCACCACGGTGACGGTCCTCGCCACCGTGGGATCGGTGGCGGTGTTCTTCCCCCTTCGAAGGGCGGTGCAGTCCAACGTGGACCGGATCTTCTTCAGGCACCGCACGGTGTACGAGGAGATCCTCGCCCACGCCTCGGGCGAGCTCACCACCATGCTGGACCTCGAGCGGCTCTCCAAGGTGGTCCTGGAGATGCTGGTGACCAAGCTCTCCCGACGGCGGGCCGTCCTTTACCTGGCTGGCCCGGACCGGCGCCTCGCCCGAGTCATGAGCGCTGGCCAGGCGGCGCCCCCCGAGGCCTCGCCCCCGGCCTCGCTCCCCACCGTGGACAGCTTCACCCTGCGAAAGCTCCGGGCCCACTCGGTGGGAGAGACCGTGGCGGTCCATCACCTCCTCGCCGCCCGGAAGCCCCAGCGCCTCACGGGTGAGCTCGGGGCCATCTTCGACGCGGCCCAGGCCTCGATCCTCGTGTTCCTCTGCGTCCGGGGCCGGATCCTCGGCCTCGTGGCCCTCGGCCCCAAGGTGGACGGGAGCCTGGTCACGAGGGACGAGATCACCATGCTCGAGAGCCTCGGGCGCCAGCTCGCCGTGGTGGTGCAGAACGCCGCTGCCTACAGCGAGATCGAGAAGCTCAGCAGGGACCTCGCCAGGCAGCGCCAGGAGATCCTCGCCCTGAAGAACCGGCTGGAGGCCGAGAACGTGTACCTGCGCGAGGAGATCCAGCAGGCCGCCCGCTTCGGCGACATCATAGGCGAGAGCCCGGGCATGAAGGCCGCCCTCGCCCAGGTGGCCCGCGTGGCCCCCACCGACTCGACGGTGCTCATCCGGGGCGCGAGCGGCACTGGCAAGGAGCTAATCGCCAGGGCCATCCACGACGCCAGCCCACGCAGCGCCAGGCCCCTCGTGGCCATCAACTGCGCCGCCATCCCCGAGGGCCTGCTGGAGTCCGAGCTCTTCGGCCACGAGAAGGGCGCCTTCACCGGCGCCACGTCCCGCAGGCGCGGCCGCTTCGAGCTGGCCGACGGCGGGACGCTCTTCTTCGACGAGGTGGGGGACATGCCCCTCTCGCTGCAGGCCAAGCTCCTTCGCGCCCTGCAGGAGCGCGAGATCTTGCCCGTGGGGGCCGAGCGGCCCGTGGCGGTGGACGTCCGGGTGATCTCGGCGACCCACCGGGACCTCGCGCAGCGGGTTGGCATGGGGCTCTTTCGCGAGGATCTCTACTACCGCCTGAACGTGGTGCCCATAGATCTGCCGCCCCTGAGAGACCGACCAGAGGACATCCCGCTCCTCGCCCAGTCCTTCGCCTCCCTCTTCGCCCGCCGCTCGGGCAAGGCGCTGACCGGCATCTCGAGAAGGGCCATGGAGCGCCTCCTCGCCTACTCCTGGCCCGGCAACGTGCGCGAGCTCGGCAACGTCATCGAGCGGGCCGTGGTGCTCTCCGAGTCCTCCGTGCTGGACGCCGAGGTGGTCCTTCCCGCCCCCGACTCGGGCCTTCCCGCCCCCCACTCGGGCCTTCCCGCCCCCCACTCGGGCCTTCCCGCCCCCCACTCGGGCCCGGCCCTTGAGAGCGCCCCTTGGTCGGCCCACACATCTTGGGCGGCTCCAGCCCCAGGGGCCCCTGACGAGGCAGAGCCCCTGCCCTTCCACGAGGCCGTGACGCGGGCCAAGCGCGAGATCATCACCGAGGCCATCCGGCGTGCGGGCGGCAACAAGGCCGAGGCCGCGCGCCTCCTGGGCCTCCAGAGAACCTACCTCTACCGCCTGGAGAAGCAGCTCTTGGGGGAGTGAGGGCGGGGAACCTGACGGCCGAGGCGACTCCCTGGCCGACACCAGCGCGGGAAGATGCCCTGGGCGGCTTGACATGCCGTGAAGATCCTCAGTAGAGTCGGCGCGTTTCCTGACTCCCGGACCACCAACCAAAAGGCGATCGGAGCCCGCTAAATGGAAAAGAACTGGAAGCCCTACGTTGACCCGGCCGACACGAGCATGCCGGAGCTGACCTTCCGGGCCGTGTTCCTCGGCGTGATCATGGCCATGGTCCTGGGAGGCGCGAACACCTACCTCGGGCTGAAGGCCGGCATGACCGTGGCGGCCACCTTCCCGGCGGCGGTCATCGCCATGGCGGTGCTCCGCTTCTTCAGGGGCTCCATCCTGGAGGAGAACATCGCACGAACCACCGGCGCGGTGGGCGAGGCCCTGGCGGCGGGCGCCATCTTCACCATCCCGGCCTTCCTCATCGGAGGCAAGGATGCCCTGTGGCCCGACTTCGGCATGATCAACTACCTGCAGGGCACCCTCCTGCTCCTCGTCGGCGGCATCCTCGGCGTGCTCTTCGTCATCCTGCTCCGCCGGGCCTTCATGGAGGACACCTCCCTGCCCTTCCCCGAGTCCGTGGCCTGCACCGAGATCGTGAAGGCCGGCCAGGGCGGCAGCTCCGGCGCTGGCCTGGTGTTCGGCTCCATGGGGCTCGCGGCCCTCATCGAGATCTTCAAGAACGGCAACGGCATCCCGATCATCGGCGAGAAGGTCAAGGGTCTCTTCGCCATCGGCGGCAAGGAGGGCTCTGTCGGGGGCACCTTCCCCTTCGAAACCCCCTCGGCCTCCCCGGCCTTCCTCGCGGTGGGCTACATCATCGGACCCAAGCTCGCCTCCATCACCTTTGCGGGCGGCGTGTTCGGCTGGCTCTTCCTCATGCCGCTAGTGCTGGTCTTCGCCGCGGGCACCGGAAACTACCCGGACCTCTGGGACCAGGTGACCCACTACCTGAACGGCACCGACTTCAAGGGGGAGAAGGTCACCATCGAGGCCTTCATCGGCAACGACGGGGTGCTCTCGGCCCTCTACTCCGGCTCCATCAAGAACGTGGCCATCGGCGCCATGATCGTGGGGGCCTTCTACACCCTCTTCCGAATGCGTAAGAACCTGGTGGGCGGCATGGCGCGCTCGGTAAAGTCCCTCGGGGCCGCCAAGGGCGCCGACGCGGACCTGCGCACCGAGAAAGACCTCTCCTTCGGCAAGGTGGCCCTCTTCATCCTGATCCTGGTGGGCGCCATGTTCGGCATCTACCTCTGGCTCACCAAGGGAGTGGGGGTCTCAGCCGTCACCACCATCGTCATGGCCATCATGGGCTTCCTCTTCGCCGCGGTGGCGGGCTACCTCGTGGGCATCATCGGCTCCTCCTCCAACCCCATCTCGGGCCTGACCCTGTCCACCCTGCTCATCGCCGCCGGCCTCCTGGTGCTCCTCGGCCTCAAGGGCCAGCCCGGCATCATCGCGGTGCTCGGCGTCGCCACGGTGGTCTGCTGCGTGGCGGGCGTGGCGGGCGACATGCTCCAGGACTGGAAGGTGGGGCACCTGCTCGGCGGCACCCCCTGGAAGATGCAGGTGGGCGGGCTGATCGGCGTGGTTGCCGCGGCCCTCGTGCTCGTGCCCATCATCCTCCTCCTCCACAAGTCCGGCGGCGGCATCGGCTCCGAGGGCCTGGCCGCTCCCCAGGCGGGCCTCATGCACAAGACCGCGGTGGGCATCATCGGCGGCCTCATGCCCTGGCACTACATCGTCATCGGCATGCTCTTCGCCCTGGCCCTCATCCTCATCGGCTCCCCATCGCCCATGCTCATCGCCGTGGGCATGTACCTGCCCTTCACCACCACCGCCGCCATCTTCGTGGGAGGCCTCATCAAGTGGGTGACGGATCGCCTGGCCAACCGGAAGTTCAAGGACGACGTCAAGGCCAAGGAGCGGGTGGAGAACCGCGGGCTCCTGGTGGCCTCGGGCCTGGTGGCGGGCGAGGCCATGATCGGCATCTGCCTCGCGGGAGTAGTGGCCGCCAACGTCAAGCTCTTCTGCGGGGCCCAGCAGTGGGTGGACAGCGCCGCCGGCAAGCTCACCTGCGTGTGGCGCCAGCCCGACTGGTTCCACGTCAAGGCCCTCGGCTTCCTCGTGATCCTGGGCCTGGCTATCTTCATGATCTCCATGTCCATGAAGGGAGTGAAGCCGACCGAGCCCGAGCCCCCGGCCTCCGAGCCCGAGCCCCCGGCCTCCGAGCCCGAGCCCCCGGCTCCCGAGACGCCAGAGGCCGCGCCCGAAGCCTAGGCCGAGCCCGAGGCGAAGGCCGAGCCCGAGGCGAAGGCCGAGCCCGAGGCAAGGACGGAGCCCGAAGCGTAAGCCTGACCCGGCCTGGGGCTGACTGGCCCCATCAGGCCTCCCTTGGCGCGCTCCCTTGACTGGCTCCCTTGACTGGCTCCCTTGACTGGCTCCCATTCGGCCGATTCTCACGCAGCAGCCATGACCGACGCCGAGCTCCTCACCGCCGTGCCTCGCCCCCTCGTGGGCCACGAGGTGGACGAGGTTACCGGCCTGGTGATCCTGCTTCAGCCCCGCTTCAGGTGGCGCTGGCTCGAGCGGCTCATGGCCCCGAGCCCTGACAAGCGCCACGTCCGCATCCACCTCGACTCGCTCGGCAGCTTCCTCTGGCTCAGGATGGACGGCCAGACTCCTCTCGGCGACCTCGCCGCCTCCCTCGGGGAGCGCTTCCCAGAGGAGCCCGATCCCAAGAGCCGCCTCTGCCTCTTCGCCCGTCAGCTCGCGGGCACTCGCCTGGTGGAGCTCGGCTACTCCCCTGCGCCCGCTTGAGCTCTGCTTTTCCTGGGACCGGCCCCGAGGCGTCCCACACCGAGCGAGCTCCGACTGGATGGCCAATCAGCAGAAAAAACCGACATGCTGACGTGCTGACGTACCGGAGAATCGTAATGTCGAGCGAGACATCGCTCGAAGCCCGGGCTCGAATCCCAGGCCCGAGACCAAGGCTCCAGGCCGGCGCCCTCTAAGCCGTCTCCAGCCACTCCTGGTACTCTTCGGCGGAGAGCTCCTGCCCGGCTCTCGAGGCGAACTCCCGGGCGATCTCGGCGCAGCTGCAGGCTTGCTCCCCATCCCCGGCCCCCTGTCCGCAGGGGCAGAGGGTGGTGACCCAGGCCGGACCCTTTCCATTGTCTCGCACTCCCCAGCCCATGTAGAGCACATCCCTGACCTCGGTTCCCAGCTCCTTGCCGCAGGCGAAGCAGATGGGAACGGGCTGCCAGCGAAAGCTGTCCTTGAATCTCCGGCTCATTGGCTGCCACCTCCACCCCGATGAACGGGGACTACGGGATCAGGCTATCCGAGCGAGCGAATGTGGCCACTTTTTGGCCGATCTCCCAGCCGGCGTCTGAGGATCCGAGCATCGATGCACGACGAATCTCGGTCCGGAGGGAGGCACAGAAGGAGCGGACACCGAAACGGGACAATCAGGATGACCCGGGCCCAAAGGGACAAACAGGCGGCTCGGGCTTGACTCGTGGAGACAAGTATTGTATCTATTTTACTGTAAATTACTGACGGTAAGCACCATGAGCCTAGCCGCACAACCAAACCTGGAACCCGGAATGGCCTATAGAACCAAGGAGCTTGGCCGTTTCGGCGCAAACCCTGCGCGCCTCGTCCGTCGCCTCGTACGCGAAGGCAAGTTGCAGCAGGCAGCCCACGGTCTGTTCTATGCCCCGGTGAAGAGCCGATTCGGAGATGCCCCGCCCTCGGAGGAGGCAATCTTGCGAGGCTTCCTCGCAGGCAGCCCCTTCGTAGTCACTGGTCCGCCAAGGTGGAATGCCCTCGGGCTTGGCACCACGGCGATGTTCGCGGCGACGCTCGTCTACAACAGGAAGCGCAGCGGCGAGTTCACCATCGACGGTCGCCGTTTCCTCCTGCGCCGTGTCTACTTCCCCATGCACCCCACGCCTGAGTGGTTCGTGATCGACCTGTTGCAGCATCATGGAATGGCCGGTGCCTCGCTCGCAGAGCTGGAGAACCGGCTCGTTGCCACACTGCGGGAGGGACGGTGGAAGCGGGAGCAACTGCAAGCCATGGCCGAGGAATTCGGGACCAAGGCCACGCTCGCGACAGTCGAGCGGTCACTCCGAAGGTCATTAGAAGCACGATGAGCTTCATTCACCAGGACGCAGACTTCCCCCAGCTTGTGCAGATCGTGGCGCAATCGACGGGGATCGCTGCGGCGCTCATCGAGAAAGACTACTGGGTAACGCACACGCTCTTTTCCATTCATCAGACAGGGTTGGACATCTGGTTCAAGGGTGGCACTTCCCTCTCCAAGGGTTTCGGTGTGATTCAACGTTTTTCCGAGGACCTCGACCTGATGATCGAGAACGGAATGGCGACGGGCCTGCCTGAGGTAACGATTTGGACAAGCAACAACAACGGTCCAACGGCCAGTCGCAACGCCTTCTACGACGCCCTCGCGGCAGCGCTCGTCGTGCCCGATGTCACCGTCGAGCGAGACGTGACCCGCATCGACAAGCAGGCACGCGGCGCCGACTACCTGGCACGCTATCCCGGTGCGCTGCTCGCCGAGCTCGAGCCCGCCATGAGCCCCTTCGTGCGTCTCGAGGTCGGCCGCGCTCGCGTCGTGCCACATGTTCAGATGTCGCTGACCTCCTTCGTGCATGCCCACCTCGAGAAGCAGGGGTTGCTCGGTGAATTCGAGGACAACCGGCCCACCGGGGTGCGTTGCGTACACCCTATGGTCACCCTCTTCGACAAGCTCGACGCCATGAGGCGTCGTTACGGACGCGATGAGTTCGAGCCGAACAGCTTCGTCCGGCACTACGAGGATGCCGCTCAGATCATCCGAGCGAAAGGTCGACTGCCGGCGCTGGATGGGACGGTCCTCGATCTGGCGCATGACATGCTCGCGAGCAAGGACATCGCCGCGCTGCCGAGACCGGATGAGCCTGCCCTGGTTCTTGCAGACCCAGATAAGCGCGCCTCAATTGACAAGGCCTACACCAACATCGCGCCCATGTTCTGGGGTCCACGCATCCCCCTCGAACAAGCCTGCGACATCATCCGCGCCTGGCTCAGCCGGCTGCACGAGGGCGGTTAGGTTGCGAAACCCACCCGGCGGCCCGAAGACAGGACCAGGGCCACGCCGAGGGGCTCTTGCGGATCCTCCACCAGGTGGTCGGCCAGGGCGACCATGGCGCCCCGGGAAAGGCGGGCCACCAGACCTGGCTCCCCAAGGGGCAGATACCAGGCGTCGTTCGCGCCAATCAGCAGGCTGGGGCCCGAGAAGACGAGCTCCCGGTCGCTGCTCAGGCGGATGAGGAGGCCTTCGCCCGTCAGGCCGGTCAGGTGGGCCTGGAAGGGCGCGTCCTCCACCTCCACCCAGGCCCACCAGTCCGGGCCCAGCCTGATCCGGAACCGGCCCGTGTCCGGGTCCCGCTCCAGCCAGCGGGTGAGGGCCCGGTGGAGCCGCTCGTGGGTCACTGGCGTGCCCTCGTGGTGCCACCGGCCGTGCTGGTCCAAGAACAGGCCCGATTCCCGGGTCTCGGGATCCAGATCCTTCAAGAGAGCCTCGGCCTGGGAAGGCTCCGACTGGGAGGGATCGCCCTGGGATGGATCGTCCGTAGAGCTCAAGTCTGCCCTTCCTAGCCTGGGTCAAGCTCAGGGGACGAAGGGCCGCGGCCAGACTCGGCCAGGCGCCGGGCCTTCAACTGTTCGGCGTCAGAGGGCCGCAGGTACTCGGGCTCGGCCGTGACGAGATCGGCCACCCGACCGGCGGCGAGGAGCGCCCGCGCGGCGTCGGCCAGGTGGCGGGCGTCCGGGGTCTCTGGCGCCCCTTCGGGAAAGCAGGCCCGAGCGCCGAGGCCCGCCTGGAGGGCCTCCCTGAAGAGCGCGGCCCCGTTTCCCACCAAGGTGACCGGTCGCTCGCCGGCAAGCTCCGAGAGCCGCTCGGCCGCCTTCTGGGCCGTGAGGGCCGCGGGGGGGAGGAGCTCCCTGGGGGGCGCGCAGCCGCTCACCTCGTAGGCCGCCATGAAGAGCTCCTGGCGACGGGCGTCCAGGCAGGCGGCCACCAAGCCAGGGGAGCCCGAGGGAGAGGCCATGGCCGTACCTGCCCTGGCGAGGGCCTCGAGGGACGAGGGCAAGAGGAGCGGGATGCCCAGGGTGTAGCAGAGCCCCTTGGCGGTCGCCAGGCCGATGCGCAGGCCGGTGAAGGAGCCCGGGCCCCTGCCGCAGGCCACGGCGGCGAGGTCCCCGAGGGTCGCGCCTCCCTCCTCGAGCAGCTCTTGAAGAGTGAAGATCAGCCGTGGCCCGTGATTTCGGGCGTCGCTCTGGCGCGCGAGACGCGGCCGGTCTCCGGGGCCGACGAGAGCCACAGAGGCCACGGGGGTCCCGGTGTCCAGCGCGAGGATGAGGGCATCGGACGGGTCGGGCAGGGCCCCTGGCTCGAGCTCGCGGCCGGGCTTGCGACCTGCCCCGGGCTCGCGACCTGCCTCGGACTCGCGACCTGCCCCGGGCTCGCGACCTGCCTCGGGCTCGCGACCTGCCTCGGGCTCGCAACCTGCCTCGGGCTCGCGACCTGCCTCGGGCTCGCGACCTACCTCGGGCTCGTGACCTGCCTCGGGCTCGCGACCTGCCTCGGGCTCGCGACCTGCCTCGGGCTCGTGACCGCGCCCTTCTCCTCGGGCCTCGGGAGCTGTCTCGCTCGGGGTCTTCATTCAGTTGAAGATGTAGCGGTTGCAGTCGTTGGTGAAGGCCAGGACCATGAGGAGCACGATGAACACGAGGCCCACCAGGTTCATGGCGGATCTTGCGTTCAGAGAGATGGGCTTTCGCCGGATCGCCTCGATGGTGAAGACCAGGATGTGCCCTCCGTCCAGGATCGGGATGGGCAAGAGGTTGATGAGCGCAAGGTTGATGGAGATGAAAGCCAGGATGAAAAGGAAGGTCTCCCAGCCCCGGCGGGCCGCGGTGCGCGCAACGTAGGCGAGCATGATGGGCCCGCCGATGGTGTCCGACGGGATGTTGCCCCGGATGATCTGGGCGATGCCCACCACCATGTTCTCCACGATCTCCCAGGTGGTGGCCGGGGCGGAGAATGCGGCGTGTCCGAGGCGCGCCCCGAAGGGAACGGCCACGGCCTCGGGCACCGAGTAGATCACCCGGTTCACCGCGCCGAAGACGTAGGACTTCTGCTCCTGCTTGAACTCGTCCTTCTCCTTCACGACCTGCTGCTGAAAGCGGCCGGTCCCGGTGGTTCCGTCCGGGCGCCGCCAGGAGAGGGAGAAGGTCTTGGTCGAGCTGTCGTGGAGTTTTTGGCGGAGCGTGATCCAGTGGTCTATGGCCTGCCCATCGAGGGCGCTGATGCGATCCCCTGGGGCGAGGCCCAGCTTGGCCGCGGGGCTGCCCGGCTCCACGCGGTCCACGTACATCTCCACCGCCTCGATGCCATAGGCGAGCCAACCCTCGCTCCGGGCCCGATCTTCCGTGGGGGCGACGGTCACCTTGGCGGGCTCGAAGAGCCGCAGGTCGGCGAAGCCGAGAAGCGGCGGTGTCTGCCTGAGCACCGTGAGGGTCACCGGAGTGCCGGCGGCCTTCATCAGGGCCTGCTCTAGGTCGTGCCAGGTGCGGATCGGCTTGCCCGCGACGTGGGTGACCAGATCTCCCGTGCGAAGCCCAGCCTGGGCCGCGGGGGTCTCGGCGGCGCGGATCCCCACCTGCGCCCGCGTGTATGCCAGGAGGATTCCGAGCTGCCCCTCTCGCTTTATCACCCGCAGCATGGTGAAGCGCTTGCGCAGGGCAGGGGTGATGTCGAGCCGGTGCTCCTTGCCGTCCCTGCGGACCACGAAGCGAGTCGCCCGCTCCGGCCGCTCCTGGACGATGTCGCGCATGTCCCGCCAGTACTTGATGGGACGGCCCTCGATCTCCACCAGCTCGTCTCCCGGCCTGAGGCCCGCCTTTGCAGCGGGGCTGCCTGGCAGCACAGTCCCAACCGTGGCCGGGTCCGCCTTGTCAATGCCCAGGTAGGCGACGAAGAAGATCAGGATGGGCAGGATCAGGTTGAAAACGGGCCCAGCGGCCACGATCACGCAGCGCTTCCAGAGGGCCACGTGCTGGAAGGACCGCCGCCTCTCCTCCTCCTTCAGCTCCTCGGTGGGATCCTCGCCGAGCATCTTCACGTAGCCCCCGAGGGGGAAGGCCGCCACCTGGTACTCGGTCTCGCCCCAGGTGCGCCTGAACCCGGGGATCGCCGGTCCGAAGCCCAGTGAGAAGCGGATCACCTTCACGCCGAAGAGCTTGGCGAACAGGAAGTGGCCGAGCTCGTGGATGAAGATCAGGGGCCCAATGAGCAGGATGAAGGCGACGATGAAGTAGATCGCGTTCATGATTCGCTATGGACTCTGCGGCGAGTGGTGCGGGGGCGGCACCGGGTGAGGCATGGGGTGAGCCCCGCCACCTCCGCCATGGCTCCGGTGCATCCCGAACGCGAAGAGCATCCCCACGCTGACCAGCGCGCCCTTGATGTCGTCCCTGTGCAGGCGCCCCTCCACCAGGAGGTTCCCCCCGTCCTTGGACAGGCGGAGCATGCTCGCGTGCTGCGCCGCGGTAGCGGTCTGGGTGATCCCCTGGAGCGTGGACCCCATGAAGCCCTGGGGGGAGAAGAACCTCGGCTCCATGGCCTTGAGCAGCTCGAGGCCCGCCAGGAGCAGCCGCGCGCCGCTCACCAGGGAGAGCGAGACGCTCTCTCCTCGCAGATCCCGCAGGGCGTTCTGGAAGAGGGGGTCCTCCATGGCCGCGGGCTGCTTCGCCCCAGGAGCCGTCCGCCCCAGCATGGCCTTCATCCGCCCCTGCCAGTCGTGGCCCATCACAGACAGCACCCGGTTGCCCACGTGGGTCCAGGCGTAGGTGATCGGTCCCGCGCCAAAGGCGTGCCCGAGGAGCCTTCGCATCATGGCCCAGGTCTGGTCCGTGTCATCGGGCGCGGCGTCCGCGCCCTGCTGGCCTGCGGCCCTGGGCGGAGCCGGCCAGGCGATGCGCATGGCAAGCGAGGACACCGTCTGGCGGCCCACCTGGAGGGCCACCGGGTTGTAGCTGAGCTGCAAGGGGTTCTGGCGCACCCCGAGCTTCGACCGAGCCTCGGCGGGCAGGGCGTCCCAGATGGCCGAGAGGAGGTCCTTGCCATGGCGCTGCATGCCCATGGCAAAGGCGATCATGGCCGCGCGATGAGCCGGCGCGCTCACGAGGCCCTCAACCCTGGCCATTCCGAGGCGGCCACCGGCGCCGTAGTAGGCCCCGGCGAGCTCCCCGGAGGAGGCCGCCAGGAGGCGCGGAGCGCTCTCGGCGAGGTGACGGCGAAAGGCCTTCAGCGCGAAGAGCAGCCTGTAGATGGCGTGGCTCGCCTTGTAGTCCGCTAGGTTCAGATCCCGCAGGGCGCGGCGATACTGCTCCAGATTGGCGGGGGTCTTGCGATCCATGAGCCCGCGCTCGGAGATCTGCACCGGTAGATCCTGCGAGAGCACCTGGCCCACTACCCAGTCGGTCACCAGGCCGAAGACCTTCACTCCGACGAGCCGGAGCTCCTCGGGCCTGCTCGCCACGCTGACCGCCGCGGCCTCCTGAGGGAGGAGCTCCAGGCCGGACCGGCCAGGGAGCTTCAGGGAGCCAATCCACTCAGCCGCCTTGCCTCCGGCCAAGGGTTTGACCTTGAGCCCCACTGAGAAACCGTCGTCTCCCAGGCGGGCGAGGACCTCCAGGGAGTCCAGGGAGGCGAGATAGGGCCCCAGGGGCTCGAGCAGGGGCACAAGCTGGAACAGGATGGTCGCCAGGGGCTTCTGGGTGACTCCCTGGGAGCGACCGGCCATGGACTTGATCATGCTCCAGCCCCAGACGATGGCGCTGCGATAGATGGACAGGGCCTGGGCAAACCGCACCTCCATCCGCAGCGTCCCCTCCTCGACCCCTTGTGCAAGGGGCGCCAGGGCCCGGAGCGCCGAGTCGAGGAGCGGCGCCGTGGGCGCCACCGCGACCCAGCTCCCGCGGGCGTGAACCCACGCGATGGTTCGCCCAGCCGAGCGAACCTGGAGCCCTCCCCAGGCCTCCTCGGTGCTCTCCGGATAGGAGAGCCTGATGCTGTCCGCAACGAGCCTTGGATCCCCGCGCATGGGCACGAGCGCCACGAGGCGCGGCGGGGTCATGGATCGCCGCCTGCCCGCTGCTGGCGCCAGGACCCCGAGGAGGCTGGGCCTCGTGAAGTCGATGGCGTCCAGCGTCAAGGCGCTCACCCCGAGCTCCTTGAGCAGCTCTGCAGTCATCCGCCGGGTCACGAGGCCCTGCACGGCCGCGGCGGGCACCATGGAGGGGAGCCAGGAGATCACCCGCCGGTCGAGCTCGTTCAGGGCGCCGAGGCGGACGGTGGCGAGGAGCTCGCTCGTCACGTCCGGGCCTTTCGGCGCAGGGGGCGGAGGCGCCGCGGGGCGCGCCTCGGGCCGGGAGTCAGAAGGACGGGCCTCCCTGGGTGTGGGGCTGGGCTTGGGGGTGCAGGACAGGCCTGCAAACACCAGGATGGAGCCCAGGACCATTGTCGAAGAGAATCGGACCTTCATGGGATGCTCCGCGGAGGCTCTTTAAGCTCCGAAACCTTGGAAACCAACTGCAATGGCTGGTTATCACAGGGGCTGGGGGCACGCAAGGATCGGGGGCGCGCCGGGTTGGTATCGGCGCGGCAAACAGCGCGGATCTACTGACGAGCCTGAGCGTGCCTGGGCAGCAGGGTGCCCAGGAGGAGAAAGAGGAGGAGGAG
>JAVEWA010000101.1:0-14455 GCA_034004785.1 Polyangia bacterium | reverse complement strand
GCCCTGCCCTTTCTTGTGCGCCATGACTTGGACTCCTTGCGTGACTTGCGAGCCTTGTGACCCTTTTCCCTCGGGCCTAGGCGCCGATGTCCACTATCCGGAGCGCCGTGAAGGGCTGCCGGTGTCCCGCCTTGCGACGATAGTTCTTCCGGCGTCGCATCTTGAAGATGATGATCTTGGGGTGCCGGCCCTGATCCACGATCTCGGCCTCCACCTTGGCTCCCTCCACCAGAGGACGCCCCACCTTCACCGACTCCCCCTCGGCTACCATCAGCACATCGGAAAGCGCTATCTTGTCGCCGATTTCGCCCTGGAGCTTCTCGACCTTGATGGTGTCACCCTTGGACACCCGATACTGCTTTCCACCTGTCTTCACTACCGCAAACATGGCTCTATTCTCCGGTTCCGGCAGCCCCCTCTGGGGGCTGCAGAGGGGGCTAACTTACCGATTCTGCGACTCCTGTCAAGAGCGGACTTCTGAGGCCACGGAAGCAGGCCCGGGCCCTATGCCGGCGGTGGTCCGCTGCCCGTCCCCCCCTTTCCGAAGGGCGGCCTGGCCACCCCGCGCTCGGTGACAATGGCGGTCACGAATCGGGCGGGAGTGATGTCGAAGGCAGGGTTGAGACAGGGCACCCCAGGGGGGACCACCCGGATGCCGTCGATCTCGGAGACCTCCGTGGGATCCCTCTCCTCGATTGGGATCTCGCTACCATCCGGACAATGGGGATCCAAGGTGGACTCCGGCGCCACCACTATGAAGGGGATCTGGTGGTGCGCAGCCAGCACCGCCACCTGGTAGGTGCCAATCTTGTTCGCCACGTCGCCGCAAGCCGCGATGCGATCCGCACCCACCACCACGCAGTTCACCTCACCCCCATACATCAGCGCTCCCACCGCGGTGTCGGCGATCACCGTCACCGGCAGCCCCTCCCTGGCGAGCTCCCAGGCGGTGATCCGCGCCCCCTGCTGCCTCGGCCTCGTCTCGGAGGCGAACACCCGCTCGAGCCGCCCGGCCTCTGCCGCGGCCCGCACCGCTCCGAGGGCCGTGCCGTAGCCAGCGGTCGCAAGAGCCCCCGCGTTGCAGTGGGTGAGGATCCTCGCCCTTGGTGGCAAAAGCGCGAGGGTGTGCTGACCCATCTGGCGGCAGGCGGTGCGATCTTCTTCCGCGATGGCCTCCGCTTCGGCGAGCGCCGCCTCCCTGGCCGCCTCCACGCCTCGCCCAAGACCGAGCTGCAACGCCCGAAGGCAGCGCCGAATGGCCCACTCCAGGTTCACCGCCGTGGGACGGGAGGCGCCGAGGACCCGGGCTGCCTCCTGCACCGCCGCGAGGAAGGCGCCCCGCTCGGGAGGCGCCCCGAGGGCGGCGAGGGCCAGCCCATGGGCCGCAACGCAGCCGATGGCCGGAGCCCCCCTGACCACCATCTGGCGAATGGCGCCTGCCACTTCCACGGCGTCGTCGTAGCGGATCCACTCTTCCCTGAGGGGGAGCAGGCGCTGATCGAGCAGCAAAAGGGAGCGTCCCTCCAGGCGGAAGGAGCGCAGAGAGTCGAACGAGGCCATCGCAAAGCTCCTTTGCTCCCGCCCTGGGGACCACCGCTCCACCCGGCCAGGGCTCTTGCGCCCCTCCCTCCGGCGCCCCTCCCTCTAACGCCCCACCCTGGTCTCCATCTCCGAGAGGAAGGACTCGGTCAGGGCCGCGGCGCCCTCGGCGTCCTGGGCCGCCAGCCGCTCGATGAGGGCCTGGTGGTGGGCGAAGACCAGCTCGGGGCTGGGCATGAGCGGGGCGAAGAGATCGGGCTGCAGCGCCACCGCGGAGCGGATGGAGTTCACAAGGAGCTGGACCACCCGGTTGTGGGAGGCCCTGGCGAGCCCGGCGAAGACCTCCATGTCCAGCTTGAGGAGCTCCCTAGGCGAGAGCTGCCGCTCTCCGCGCTCCTTGCATGTCCGGCGCAGCTCCACCAGGTCCTCTGGCTCGGCGCGCCGGGCGGCCAGCCGGGCCACCTCGCGCCCGAGCACCACGCGGACCTCCTGAAGGTCGCCGAGCAGCTCGGGGCTCTCCGCCACCGCCAGGGGCAAGAGGTGCTGCAAGAGCTCGACACCCGCGTGGCTCATGAAGTCCATGACGCGGGTGCCGTCGCCCTGCCGGGTGTGGACGAGCCCGAGCTGCTCGAGGCTCTTGATGGCCTCCCTCAAGGAGGCCCGGTTGACTCCCAGCCGGCTCGACAGGGATCTCTCCGAGGGCAGCCTGTCTCCAGGCCTGAGGGTCCTGTCGAGGATGGAGCGGAGGATCTGCCTGGCGATCTTCTCGGCCACGCGCGGCTGCTCGAATCGTCCGAACATGGGCAAGGTGATAACAGAAGAACGGTCGGCACGCACCCCAAGGATCGATGCGCCCCGCCCGCCCCGCCTCGAGGCGCCCCCTCCCTGCCCACCAGGATTCTTTTCCTACCTGCTCATTCCCTCCCCTCTGGGCGGTTGAACGAGCCTCTCGGGAGTGCTACCACTCGGCCATGCCGCCTTCTTCCCAGCCGCAGCCCAAGGCCGCAAGCCGCGGCCTGCGCCTCATCCTTGGCCTGGTGCTCTTCGGCCTCTGCCTGGCCCTCGCCTTGGGGAGCTTCTTCTTGCCCTACATGACGATTCAGTCGGGAGGGCGAACCTGGCCGGTGCTGGGTCCGGACCAGACCGGGAACCTGCACCTGGTGTTGTCCGCGACGGGCGCCCTGGGAGCCCTCGCCGCCCTCCGCTACGCCTTCTCCACCCGGCCGATGCCCGTCACCTTCTTCGTCGTGGGAGGCATCGCCCTCGCCCTGTCCGGCTTCCTCGGCCTCGACACCCATCACAGCGTCAAGGAGGGATGGATCCGCGACCCGCTCATCTACGCGGCCATCGCGGAAAAGGGCGCCAAGCTGAGCCTGGGAAGCGCCCTGTATCTGTCGCTGGCCTCCGCCGCCGCCATCCTGCTCGGAGCCGTGGCAGTGCTCCTTGCGGACCGGGCTGCCAGCCTGGCACCCCCGCCGCCGCCCCGGCGAGCCCGCTTCTGAGCCCCTAGAGCGTCCAGAGATAGACGCCAAAGGCCACGAGGACCCCGAGGAGCAGCCCCTCCGCTCCGGCGGGGAGCACCAGCTCCGTCCTGGCGTGCTCCTGGTACCACCTCCTGGCCTGGCGGTGGCGTCCGCTCATGTCTTCGACCACCACCGGTGCGTGACCAAGGGAGATGGCAGCCTCCGACTCGGCGTGGACCTCCAGCACCTCCCTCAGGTTCATCCCCCGGCCCACGGCGCGGCTCCGGTATCGATCAGCGATCACGTCGCGGCCGGCGCCCACCCGCGTGAGGGCGCAGCGGTCGCCCTCGAAGAGCGTCAGCACGTAGCCTCCTGCCAGGCGGCCGGAGAAGGGGAGATCCACCACTCGGCCGCTCGGATGGGCGTACACGGCCGCAACCCGCGCATGGAGCCCGAGCACCCGCTCCAGCCGGCCCCCGAGGTACTTGAAGCCCTGCCTCCTCAGCTCCTCGGCCACCGGGCCCTCGGGCTCGGGCGCCCCCACGAGGTACTTGTGACGCACCCGGGAAGGAAAGAGGAAGCGGAGCAGGTTGGACAGGCGCCCATAGGCGATTATCAGGAGACCAATGGTCAGCCCGATGCGCAGAAGGTCCGCCGCGGTGAGGGTCATCTTCCACAGTCTAGTGGCACCTCGCGGAAAAACACAGCCCCTCGTCCGAGGGCCGTCGGGAGCTGCCGAGCGCAGCACCTCGCGGAAAAACACAGCCCCTCGTCCGAGGGCCGTCGGGAGCTGCCGAGCGCGAAGCCAAGACGGATGCGAGGCCGGTGCAGAAGCAAAGCCGATGCTCGCGCAATTCCAACGCTGCCGCGCCATCGTCTTGCGCCCGGAGGCCGGGCGGGTTAAATGGGCAGGCCATGCACCTTGCGCCTTCGTGGATCTCTCGGCTGGCCATCTGCTGCATCCTCGCGGCCTCCTGCGGCCGAGGCGAGCCAGAGGGCGCCTCCAAAGAGCGGCGGGCCAGTACTGAGGCGCCGCCAAAGGCCAGGGAGGGCTCTCTCCCCGGCCGGGCCAGGAGGCCACGCGCCGAGCCTGGCCAGGGAAGCCAGACAGGCCAACCAGGCCTCCCCGCCCCGAAGGATCCAGTGACCCTCTTCGAAAACGGGGTGGCCCGCGAGGTGGAGTCGGCCAGGGCCCGCAAGGAGGGCTTCACCATCCTGGATCTGTCGGACGACTGGGTGCCCCCACCCTTCACGGAGGAGACGGGCGAGGGCTCCGCCATCCGGCCCAATTCCTACCGCGGCCGCTACATCGACCTCGCGAACGATCGGACCGATCACCGGGGCGCCCCCCTGCCCAAGGGGCGGCCGAACCACCTGGAGCTCTACGGCATCCCCCCATCCCTCTCGGCCCTTGGCCGGCGCGCCCTCGGCGAAGAGGTTAGCGCGGCCTGCTACGCGGCCGTGGACAGGGCGCCCCTAGGGGCGCTGGATCGATCGATCCACTACGTCAACGACCCTGCCGCCACGCGCCGCATCTCGAGCGACGCCTCGCAGTGGGAGGGCGCCTTCTCGCGCATGCTCAAGCGGCAGGGCTGGAAGGACGAGGCAGAGGCCGAGGCGAGGGCGACCGGCGCGGATCGGGCCACCCTTCGCTCCTACCGCCTCATGCGCAACCGGCTGGCGGCCCTGCGAGCCGCGCAGCAGAGGATCTCTTGCGAGGGCCTGGACCGGCCCGAATACCCTGTCACCCTTGGCCTGGTGAACTGGAATCACCACAGGGCCGTGGTGCGATTCGAAAGGAAGCACATGATCTTCGGCTGGGGCCAGCTATGGGGAGAGACCCTGGCGGCCCTGCTCAGGGCTCCGCGTGAGAACCTCCAGCGGACGCTCCTCCGGGTGCTGAGAGAGCGGCTGGCGAACCAGCTCGGGCTGCTCGAGGACGGGAGCGTCCCCCGGAGCGCGCCCAGGGCGGCGGAGGCGGGCGGGAGCGACCGCTTGTCGGCGATGGTGCAGGCAGCGGCCGAGGCCCTGGGGGTGACGAGCCCGGACAAGGCCTTCGACTTCCTCACGAGGTGGCCCGAGGGCTGGTTCCAAAAGCGCCGGGTGGCGCTCCGCCTCCCGCCGCTTCCCGCCTACCACGAGGCCCACATGGACCTCAAGGCGGTGATCGACCGCGGAGACCTGTGGTACGACTTCCCCTACGACGAGGCGGGACGCACCATCCCCCAGCCCATCGCGAGGCGGCCCAGGCTCACCCTCTACGCCAGGCACGAGGGCCAGCTCCTGCCCCTCGTCCGCTGGGCCACCACCATCGGAGGCTGGCGCACCGAGGTCCACCGCGGTTGCCACTACTGGAAGTACAAGGAGAGCGACGTCGGGGACCGATCCTGGAAGTACCTCGTGGCCGCGCCGGTCTGGATTCCGCCTCCTGGCACCCCGCCGAGGAGCCTCGTCACCCAGCGCCTGGTGAAGGGCCGGGTCGAGCTTCACCTTAAAGACTACGAGATCGGCCCGGGCTACCTGTCGGCCTACGGCCTCGTGGCGGCCATCCACACCCGGGAGGTGAGGAGACGAGAGCTGGTCGAGGACGGCGACGACGGGATCCGCACCCACGGCTCGGCAGACTACATGTCCATCCTCACCAGCCACTCACACGGCTGCCACAGGCTGCACAACCACCTGGCCGTGCGCCTCGCATCCTTCCTCCTGCACCACCGTAGGCACCGCCGCATCGGAGAGCAGCCCCTCAAGTGGAACTTCTCCTTCGAGCACCAGGGCAAGCGCTTCTCCATCTCGAGGGACCACAAGGGCTACGTCTTCCACCTGGACCCGCCCGTGCCAATCACCGTCACCAGGGGGAACATCCTCGGCAAGGCAAAGGCTCCCATCTCCCGCTACATGAACAAGCGCGAGCAGGGCGCGCCCGAGGCCGGCTGCCCGGATCAGCCCGGCAGCGCCGCGCATGCGGGCGCTGGGGATGGGCCCTGAGCGGGAACCGATGAGCTCTGCCCTCAGGCCTACGCAAAACCTGACCATTGCAATTCCCCTTCGAAGGGGCTATATGATTGGCTCAACTGAAATCACCAATTGAGTCAATCCCCAGGCCCGATATCCCCTGCGGAGCTCGGCCTGGGCCGCCAGACCCTGGAGCTCACAATGGCTCGAAGAAAGAAGATCCCCTCCATCGACGAAGCGCTTCAGATCCGTTTCGACCAATTGCAGCGCACTCAGGATCAGAAGATCCAACACATGCAGGAGCAACTGGGAGATTGCGGCCACCGGCTCCTCGCGCTCGAGCGAACGGTAAGGAAGCTCCGCGCGGAGGCCGAGCTCCGGCAGCTCCACCCCGGCGCGGACTTCTCGGGCCCTCGCAAGCGGATCCCGCCGGAGAAGGCCCACAACACCATCCTCGCCAGGCTGAGGAAGGCGAGGGGCAAGTTCGTGACCAGCAGGGAGCTGGGCGGGCCCCTCGGGCTCGGCCGGGCCACGGTGGCGGCTAGGGTCAAGGAGCTCAGGGAAGAGGGCCACCACATCGACAGCTCTCCGCGCAAAGGCTATGCGCTGAAAACCCGGCGGTGAGCTTCATCATCAGAGGCTACTTGCCAGGAGGCCCACCGCGGCGCCCTTACCCGCGCAGGTGACGCATAGAAAGGTGCGAGGAAAAGATACATGCCGAACAGACGCTCGTTGATTCTTGGATTCCTCGCCGCCTCTGGCGCGGCCCTCGCTGGCTGCGGTCCCAAGGTTGACTGCGAGAGGCTCGGCGCTCGCCTGAACGACTGTACGCCCGAGCTCATGTTCACCCTGAACCCGGCGGCCAAGCGACAGCTCGAGAAGGTCATCGACCCTGACGTGAGGAAAGAAAACGACCGGCTCCACAAGGAGGACATCGAGAGGAACCGCAAGACCCTCAAGGAGCAGGTCACGGACAAGTGCAAGGCCCACAAGGGCAGGGCGGCCGACGCCAAGCTGATTCTGAAGTGCCTGGAGGCGGGGGCAAAGGACTGCAAGCAGTTCGCCGCCTGCTTCGCCGGTTACCTCAGGAACAAGAGCAAGTAGGCCTTGGGTTCGACCTGGCCCGGGTGGGACCTGGCCTGAATCAGGTAGACGCGAGAGCAAAGTGGCCCTAGGGCCTTTTGGGGGAAAGGAGGCGCGCCGCCGCGGCCCGCACCTCGGCGTCGCTATCCTTGGCGGCCACCTCGGGCAGCTCCCGCCGGGCCCGCGCAGGGTCCAAGCGCCAGAGCGCCTCCACGGCGGCCAAGCGCACGCGGGCAACCGGAGTCCTCAGGGCGGCAGACGCTGCCTCGGCTGCCCTCGGATCCCCGATCTGTCCGAGGGCCTTCACCGCCGCCTCCGCCAGGAACCCCTGGCTGGAGGAGGCCATGGGAAGCAGCGCCACGAGGGCCGCAGGGGAGCCCAGCTCTCCGAGCCGCACGAGCCGCTCACGCTGCTCGTACCAGGGCTGCTTGGCGAGCCCCTCGAGGAGGAGCCCCACGAGGGCGTCCCTCGAGGCCGGCTTTCGCCTCGCCGCAATCACCGCCGCCTCGCCCGCCGCCCGGCGCACCAGGGCCTCGGCGTCCCCGAGCCCTCCCTTCACGAGCCCGGGCAGGCCTGGGTGGTCAACCTTGGCCGCGAGGCGAAGCGCGTGGGCCCTGATGTCCGGATCCTCGCTCCGGCAGTGCTCGCCAAGGGCCCCGACCAGCACCAGCCTCAAGGGCTCGAGGGCGGGCCCGAGGGCGGCGAGCTCCGAAGGGGCTATACGCCCGCCCAGCATGGGCAGGGCCAGCGCGGGCCGCGCCCCGTCCAGCCCCGATAGCAGGCGGAGCACCAGATCCCGGTGCCTCGACAGGGCGGCGGACAGCCCCTCCGAGAGCTGCGCGGCGGCCGACTGCATGAGCTGGCGAAGGGCGGCTGCGTCCACCATGGGGTTCAGGGGCCGCAGCTCCTCGAGGTGGGTGGCCCAGTCCACCCGCCCCTCCACCAGGCTCACGTGGGAGTCGTGGCCAGGGCCGTAGGGCTTGCCCGTCGCGCTGCGCACGAGGGCCCAAGCGAGGGCCTCCTGCATGGCCCCCTCGGACACCCAGACCAGGCGAGCGAGGTGCGAGGTTGCCTCGGGGGCGCCCAGCAGCCCGAGGGCCCAGGCGGCCTTGGTGGCGAGCAGCGAGCGCTCATCGGCAAGGAGGCGAAGAAGCGCTGGCACTGCCTGCCGATCCCTGGTGAGGCCGAGACCAAAGGCGCAGGCGGCGCGAACCTCGGGCCTCCGCTTGAGGTCCTCGGCGGCGGCGAGGAGCTTCCCTACGGGCGGCCGCGACAGAGCGCCGAGCCCGACGCAGGCGAAGATCTGCACGCCCACCTTCGAATCCTCCATGGCGGTCTCGAGCGGCCGCTGCGCGCTCCGATCCGCGAGGAGCGACAGGGCCCAGGCGGCCGCCTCGCGGACCTCCACCTCCTTGACGGCGAGGAGCTTGGCGAGATCCGAGGCGGTGCGGGGATCCCTCAGGCGCCCCGCCGCCACCAGGGCCCGCACCTTCAGGCCGAGGTGGCCGGCGATCTGAGGGCTGGATGGGACGACGGGCCGGCGATAGGAGGGGTAGCGGACATAAGGAGAAGGCGGCGGCGCGGCTGGAGCCACGACGTCCTCGGGAGGAGGTTGAAGCGCCAGACGCACCAGCGGCGGCGCGGCGTTCTTGTTGCCAAGGTGCCCGAGCACGTCGATGGCGATGTCCCGCTGGGCCCCCTCCTTCTCGGAGAGCGCCTCGAGCAGGGGCTTCAGGGCCCGCTCACCGATGGCCAGGAGCAGGCTCCTCGCCCGCTTCCGGACGGGCTCGTCCGAACCAAAGCGCGCCTCGAAGGCGAGCCGCGGCACGAGCCGGGCGTAGAGCCTGACGAGGCTCGCCCGGTAGGTCTTCTTCTGCGTGTAGGTGAAGGCCAGGGGGATTAGCTCCCGCTCGAGATCGAGCAGGGTGCCGAGGTACTCGTCGATGTCCACCGCGAGCCTCGAGGCCTGCCGGACATGGTCCTCGTCGGGCGAGCGCCGGATCACCTCGTGGTAGAGCTTCACCGCCCCCACGTGGTTGCCGAGCATCATGTAGATGCGGGCGAGCGAGAAGTAGATCTTGAAGAGCCGGTTGTTCAGCCCGATGGCCTTCTTGTAGGCCTCCACCGCCTGGGCGAAGTCCTCCTTCTTCTCGTAGATGCCGCCCAGGCGCGCCCAGCCGGAGGCGTCGTTCTGGGAGAGCTTGAGGGCCGCGGTGGCGTGCTCGATGGCCTTCTTGTCCTGGTAGAGCTGGAGATAGAGCAGGGCGATGCGGTCGTGGAACTCCCTGGCGCGCCTCGGCAGCACCTCGATGAGGCGCGTGAGGATGGCGATGGCCTTGCGGAGCCGGTAGCTCTCCCGGTAGATCTGCTCGAGGGCGAGCAGGGCCTCCACCTGCTCGCGATCGATCTCCAGGATCCGCTGGTAGATCTTCTCTGCGTCGCCCGCGCGCTTGGCCTTCAGATAGGCCTCCCCGAGGAAATAGCCTGAGTCCAGATCGGGAGGGCGTCCGTCGAAGCGGCTTCGGTAGGCGCCGAGCTTCTGTTCGAGCAGGTTCTGGCCGGACCAGATGTCGATAATCGCCGTGCGGGCCTCCCTCCTGAAGCCCTGCTGCGTCTTGTCGGTGGCCATCTGGATCACCGTCTGCCAGGCCTTCACTGACTCCTCGAAGCGGCGCAGCTTCTGGAGCGCCAGGGCCACGCCCCTGCGGTGCTCCACGTTCTTGGGACCGAGCTTGATGGCCCTCTCGAACTGCTCGATGGCCTCCTTGTTCATGTCGTGCTCGGCGTAGATCCCCGCCAGGGCCGCGTGGGCCTCCTCCTTGCTCTGGTACATGCCTGGACCGAGGATCCGCGACCAGGTCGCGAGGGCCTTGGCCTTCTCCCCGCGCTGCCAGAACTGCTCCCCGAGGCTCACAAGGTGCCCTGGATCCCGCGGCTCGATACGCACCAGGGTCTGATAGGCCCCAAGCGCCAGCTTGGGCTTGCCCCATTTGTTGTAGTGGTCGGCAAGGGCTATGTGCACCGAAGGATCGGTCGGGAAGAGCCGCCCCAGCTTGGCGAGCACTCCGAGGGCCCGGTCGTGGTGGCCCTCGCCCCAGAGCATCTCCGCGAGGTCGAGGTAGAAGCGCGGCTCGCCCGGAGCAAGGCGCATCTGCGTCTCCAGCACGCCGATGGCCTCCTTCTGGCGGTTCAGACGGGTGAGCAGCGAGATGAGGCGGGCCCGCACGTCGATCGCCTGGGGCTGGAGCCTGAGCGCCGCCTGGTAGGCCTTGATGGCCTGCTCGTCGTCGCCGGTCTCGTCGTAGAGCCCCGAGAGGATCTTCCACTCGAAGAAGCCCCGGCCCTGCCACTTCTTCTCCAGCTCCGCGATGAGCGAGCGCAGGTCGTTCTTCCGCCTGTAGATGGCGATGATGCGCTGGTAGAGCTCGTCCACCATCCAGTGGTTCGGCGTGAGGTAGCGCATGGCCGTCCAGTAGGACTTCTTGGCCTCTGGGTCCCGCCCCATGGTCTCGTAGACCTTGCCCACCTCCTTGTGCAGCTCCGCGGTCTGCATCGCGTTGCCCCGGTAGAGCTTCATCAGGGACTCGTACTCGACGAGGGCCTCCTTGTAGAGCAGGTTCCTCGTGAGCATCTGCGCGAACTCCATGCGCAGCAGCCGGTTCCCGGGCTCGAGAGCCACCAGGGCCTTGAAGTAGGCCCGCGCCTTCTCCATGGACCGCGTGGACATGGTCAGATCCACCAGGCTCCTCAAGATCCGCTTCCTCAGCCGGGCCTCGCTCGTGCGCCCAAGAGCCTTGTCGAGCGCCGCGCGGGCGTCTTCGCTCTTGCCAAGCTTCCTGAGGGCCTCGCCGTGCTTCTCGTGCCCCACGTAGCGGGAGTCGTCCTGGGCGGTGGCGCCCTTGTAGGCCTCGGCGGCCTTGGCGTAGTCCTTCTGCTGCATGAGCAGATTGCCAAGGATGATCCTGTAGTTGTAGTTGGCTGCCTGGGTGGAGATCCGCTTCGTGTATCTCTCCACCAGGGCTTTGACCGAGGTGCAGGCCAGCAGCTTCCCAAGGGCCCAGGTGTCGTCGGGCTGGGCCTCGATGAGCCCGTAGTAGCGACCGAGCATCCGGGCGCTGCAAGGGTCGCGGCCCGAGGCCCAGCCCTGGGCCCGAGCCATTCCCCCACCAGGGAGCAGGGCCCCGACCATCGCCGCAGACAAGAGCAAATACGTTACCTTGTGCATCTCGCGTCTCGCATCCCGAGGCCCCGCTCGGAGCCACCCGATCATGGTACGGCAGAGGCCCCGCTCGGAGCCACCCGGTCATGGTACGGCAAAGAGGGCCCTTGGGCACCCCCATTTTGTCCCCTTCAAACGCGCCTCGGCCTTGTTTTGATCCTGTACCAATCAACAAGCGGGCCCCGTGCCCTAACGGGCCGTGCCCTAACGGGCCGTGCCCATTAATTAATGATGGCAGTGCCGCTAATGATAGCAGTGCCGCCGAGCCGCGCGCTCGAGCTCCTGCCTCAGCGCGAGGGACCGCTGCTCCAGGGAGTAGTCGAGGAGCAGGCCCCGCACCAGGAACTCCAAGCCCTGCTGAAACTCAGCCACCTCGGTGGTCTGGATCAGCTCGCGCAGGGGAAAGGGCCCGACTCCTCTATCCATGCAGCACTCTTGAAGAAACAGCTCCAGGGCGCGTAGCGCGTCTCTTTCGGGGGGTGCTTGTAGGCTCATGTCCTACATTATACTACCTCTCGAGCCAAGATCCTGTTTTTTTGCTCTGCCCAATCTCTTGAGACGCAACTCGTTGGCCGAGCCGCCGATAACAGCCTCGTCATGTCAACCCGAGCAACCACCGAGCCTGCTGCCCCAACTCCTCCAAGCTCCACCTTGGCGCAACCCGAAAGAAAAACCAATGATTCCTGTGGGCTTACTCCCAAACGCCCCTCTGGTGGAAGGGAAGGATTCAAACTCTCCTTTCCTGAGCAGCCCCTGGCGTGGGTTCCTCCCTCGGCCCCCTGTGGGCCTGGTCCCCTGCGGCCCCATGGACCGCCTGGGGATCCCGGCTCCCGGCCCGCCCCTGTCCCATCTTCCACTTCGCTCCAGGGTCAGAGCCTCGAGTCAGAGGGGGTGGAGCTCTTCCGCCTGGGCCACGACCGGCAGGGCCGGGCCGAGCTGCACCTCCGGCTTCGCTCCGAGGAGGGTCTCCTCGAGGCAAGGCTCCTCGAGGACGGCGCGAGGGGCGTCCGGGTCTCCCTCGCGGGCTCCCACGCCGAGCTCGACCGCCTTGCAAGAACCCTCGAAAACCAGGGCTACGACACCAGCCTAGGTGAAGGCGAAGGCAAAGGCAGGGGCAGCGGCAGAAACGCCGAGGGAGATCCAGGCAGCCAGGGCAAAGAGCGCCGCGCAGGCCAGGAGCCGCTCATAGAGCCGCCCCGAGATGCATCGCCCACGCCGGGCCCCTCGCGATATAGTGTCACCAGGGTGGCCGCGCGCCTCGCGAGCCCGGCCGCAGCTCCTCGGGCGAGGGCCCCCTCGGCGACCCGTCCCTGGTCCCCCTCGGCGACCCGTCCCAGCTCCCCCTCGACGACCCATCCCTGCTCGCATGCGGCGCCCGGACCAGCACCCGGACCGGCGCCCGGACCGGCGCCCGGGCCGGTGCCCGGACCGGCGCCCCGATCGGCGCCCGGCGCCTCCCGCCGCCTCGGCCCGCGAGGCTATCTCTGCTAGCGAGAGGCCGCCCTTCTCCACCTGGTCGTTCTCCATCGTAGCGGTTGCGCACAGGCCCGAAACTGAGGACACTCTGAGCCACGCCGCAAGGCGCACGAGGAACGAGCCTGGTGAATCGATCGATTGGCCGAGTGCCCTGGGAGCGCCTGGAGCAGCTCTCCCTGCCCGAGGGCCACGCCCTCCTGCACGCCTACCTGGGCGAGCTCCTCGGCCAGCCCCTTCCCAGGGTGGAGGCGCTCCTCGGAGTGAGCCCGCACCCTGTGGCCCTGCGCCTCTCTACCGCTCCCTTCCCAGGCCCCCTTCCCGGATCCGGAGATCTCTTCGCACGCCTGGTGCTCCGCGGAGGCGGGCAGGTTACCCTCCGGCTGGGCGGCGCCCTGGTCCAGGGCATCCTCGCCCGAATCGGCGAGCCCCCCTTCCCGCCCGGGCCCGCAGCAGGCTCCGCCGCCGCCGCCCCCGACTCCGCCGCGCTCCCAGAGCGCGCCCCGCCCATGCCCGTCTCGCCAGCAGAGGCCGGAGTGGTAGCCGCGGTCCTCGCCGCGGCCCTTAGTGACCTCGCCCCGGCAACCCTAGCCCTGGACGACCTCTGGGCCCCGCCCCTCGGGCACGCTCCAAGCAAAACAGGCGAGCGCGGCGCCTTCGGCGGCCCAGCGAGCGGCCCAGCGAGCGGCCCAGCGAGCGGCCCAGCGGGCGGCCCAGCGGGCGGCCCAGCGAGCGGCCCAGCGGGCGGCCCAGCGAGCGGCCCAGCGAGCGGCCCAGCGAGCCACCTAGATGATCACATGACTGTCATCGCCCAGGACCTCGCCTCGCCCGACCAGCCCGGGTCCCTCTGGTGCGAGACCTCCTGGACCCTGGGCCCGGGCCCTGGGGGCGTCATCAGGGCCCATCTGGACGCCGAGGCGACCCGGGCCCTCGCCCGCGCCGCAAGGGAGCAGCCTCCCCCTGTGGCCGCCGCCCGCGCCGCGGGCCTCTCCCTCTCCTTCGGCTTCATCGCGGCCGAGGCCTTGTCGAGCGCGAGAGAGGCCGCGGCCCTCGAGCCGGGAGACGTGATCGCCTTCCCTCGGGCCGCCCCCGCCTCCACGCCGGGTCGCCAGGGTTGGCTCTCCATCGAGACCTGGCGCCTGGCAGCCAGGTTCGACGATCTCCCGAGCGGTCGCTCACTGACCATCCTCTCAGAGGAGACCACGATGCCCGAGCAGGAATCCACTCTCTCCGGGGGCGCACAACTTGATCGCCCTGCCGGCGGCCCAGTCCGCCCCGGCAGCCCCGACCTCCCAGGCAACCAGGGCCGGCTCGATCGCCTGCCTGTCCGCATCTCGGTGAGCCTCGGCAAGGTGAGCCTCACCGCCGCCGAGCTGCTCCGCCTCGCGCCGGGCGCCGTCATCGAGCTACGAGAGCCCCTCGGTGGCGAGGTGGAGGTGCTGGCCGGCGGCAGCCCCTTTGCCAAAGGAGAGCTCGTGACCGTGGACGGCGCCCTCGGCGTGAGGATCACCACGCTTTTACCCTGAGCCAACGGCTACCTCCCATTTGCTGCCTCCCCATTTGCTGCCTCCCCATTCAGCCTTGCCGGTGCCTCTGGGGCGCAGACCGGCCAGGGTGCCACTTGGAGAAGTTCTTCCACGGAATCACGCAGAAATTCGGTGACGGCAGCGGCTGGGCGCTGGAACTCGTCATCCCAGCACTCCGAGATCCAGAGACATTGAAG
>JAVEWA010000100.1:0-14474 GCA_034004785.1 Polyangia bacterium | reverse complement strand
AGCTTCCCTCCCCGCCGGAGATGGAGTCCAGCCTGGCAACACCCCACAGATGAAAATCCTCGCACAGGAAGCAGCGCGACGCCTCCCATGGCAGCTGCACCCTGATGCACGCCGAAGCGCCCGGCCCGGTCCGACAGGGGTCATCTCCTTGGTCGTCGATCGGGGCCCCCTGTGTGTTGCAGCTAGCCACCAAGAGAAGCGCTGGCCACAGCCTGGCCAGGTGCCTTGGGAGTGCGAGATACCCCTTCATGGCCCACCACCTTCCACAAGGACCATCACCCAGCTCTCGAAGGCCCCTAGGTCTCCGTGGCAGTTCGGCTCGTGCTCGACCTCCACAAAGGCAGTCCCCTGCTGCACGAAGTACCGGGTCCCATTGTAGCTCAGCTCGGCGAGCTCGAAAGGCCTCAGGAATACCACGGGCGCGCGAGGGTCCGTCGCAAAGGCCGGGTGCTCCCGCCTCCGCGCCAGATAACCGACCTTGGCGCAGGAGTGGCGAGCGCTCGCGCAAAGAGGCGGCACCGGGACCTCGCCACGCATCATCCCTTCGTAGATGGCGAGAAGCAACGTCTCGCCCCCAGGCGTCGACAGCGAGGCGCCATAATCCCTTCCATGCATCGGGATACAGTCGTAGCGGAGCGAGGCCTCGACCTCGTCTCCGACATTCACCGGGAGGGCAGCCGCGGCAGGGAGCAAAGCAAGAATGGTGGCGTCCACAGATGGACTCACCATGGCGAGCCTGATCGTCGTCCCGCCAAAGACATCCCGCACGACCGCCGTGATGGTTGCCGCTCCCTCGATCGCCACGTGGTCTGGCGTGTAGTAGTTGCACCTCGTGAGATCTATGAGCGGCGACGCGATGGAGAGCGCAATGATGCTCCCGTCCCCGGTGGCACAGGCAGGATCGGGATCCTGGGTCTGGTTTTCATCGCCAGACCCCGACCGACACCCGCTCGCAAAGAGCACCAGCATGGTCACCGAGAGGAACCACCGCAGCGCGCCCCCCCAATGCGACCTGTGAAACGCGCCTTCGATGCTCTTGTCACACTCTCCAGCACCAACCATGACAAGGCCTCCATGCCCTCTAGTCTCCGACCACGGACGCGCAGCCTCTCGTGCCAACGGGCTCGTAGCCCGCTGGGCAGATGCCGTTCCAGCCATGGCAGTCCCCCTGGAGAGTCTCCGGCAAGGGTACACAGATCAAGCTCCCCGGATGTTCCTCGTAGCCCTCCGGGCAGGTGTCCTGCGAGCAGCGCCTGTAATAACACCCGAGAAATTGGTTGTTGCATCTGCAGTAGCCACCAGGACAGTCCGCGTGAGTCTGGCAGGGTTTGATACATTCGGTTCCATCGCAGACCAAACCCGAAAAAGGCTCCCTGCACTCCATTCCTGCGTAATCACAATAAAGAGAGTAGTCCGCTCCTTCCTCGCAGCTCCCTGTCCAGGTGCATTCGTTCCCAATGTACGGGTCCCTGCAGTCTTCGTCTTCATTGCACCAGACCTTTTGCCCGCGGAGGCCGCACTGGCCGTTGAGAGGCGGACCACCGTCCATGGAGCCATCCTTCGTTGAGCCATCCCTCGACCCCTCCAGTTGCTCATCCTCGCAACACAAAAAAGAGATCCCGAGGAAGGTGGCAAGGCAGAGCTTGAGCGTATTCCGTGTCATGGCAGTAGCTCTCCCCTCTAGTACCTGCCGTAGCCGTTGAATTGGTAGATCATGCTGTTGGTCGGGCTAGCAAAGACTCCCTGGATGTTGTCCGTGACCGTGGCCCCCTTGGCCCAGCTCACACCAGTATTCGCCTTGGCGTCGTAGAAGGCCGGCTGCGACTTGGTGAACCGATAAGTTCCAGTAGAGGGGGCTTCCTGCAACACAGAGGTATAGATGGCCGAAGAGTTGCGGTCCTTCCACACCAGATACAAGTAGTTCTGGTTGGCCCAACCGAACGGGGGCAAGTAGAAAGGGAAAGCGGATTGCCTGGCCTCGATGCCGAGGCCGGAGATCGTAGTAAAGGATGGGTAGTAGTCCGGAATGTAGAAACTTGTACCGGTGCTGTCGTCAGAGTTGACACGAGTCACGAAAATCCGGCCACCGTAGTACTCGCCCGCAGCGATATAGAGGTCGGAGTAGGCCCATCGACCTCTAATTGCGCTTGCAGACACTGCCGACATGCCCTGAAGGACAGCCAGGCTGCGCACCACCTTCTTGAATACCCCACTACCGAAGTCGTGCCACGAGCTGGCACAGTAGACCGAGTTGTCACACCGGGCGATACTCAGGTAGCGTGAATTCAGCGAGTCGGCGAACACGAGGTACACACGGTTCTGAAATCGCACTGCCTCGAAGGCGCCAGTGGGTCTGAGCTGGCCCGGGCCGGGATCCACGTTGTAGGGTCCGTATAGCCAGCCGTTGTAGTGGATGAGCTGGACCTTGATCTGAGCGGTGGTTCGGTCCCTGAAGTAGATGTGCAGGTAGTTGCCATGAACCACGGCCGTGGGGCGGTGAGCGGTGTTTGCGCTGATGGTGGCCACAGTGGGAGTACCGCCGTTGTTGTACTTCACCTTCAAGTTGTAGGCTCCGCTCTCTTTCCATATTACGAAGGTCTTGTCGCTCGGGTAGTACCAGGCTGGGAAGGTAATCGTCAGTGGGTCCCGGTCTGTAGTGTAAGAAGCGAGCAGGGTCTGGTTAGGGAAGAAACCAGATGCGCCAAGAGCTCGGTAGACTTGAGTGTACTTGCCATAGGCGCTTCCGCCCGAGAGGATCAAGTTCATCCAGTCCTTCATGGTGGTCGTAGAGCTCATGCGCCTATTGGCGTAGTTCATAATGTGAATGGTTGTGGCCAAGCCGAGGGGGCCATGTGGGATGCCGAGATCCTCGCTGTGCCCGTCACTGGCGAAGGCTCCAGCTCCCTCGACCAGGATTCGCACCAGGCGGACGAACACGTAGCCGCCGTTGTGTCCGTCGGGCGAGTTTGTGCACTTCAATAGGCCATCTGTTTTGTCCTCCTTACAGACCTGGTACGCGGGGCAGACCGAATCGTCAGAGCAGGTCGCATACCACTGCCTTGTCTCGCCGCAGTCGAGCAGGTCGAACCTGGACCTGTACGCATAGCTCTTCAGCCAGCCAGCCCTGCAACCAGGATTCAGGCCTGCCCTGTCGTCCTTGAAAGGCGTGCTGTTGTATCCGCCACAGCCAGGATACGCATAGCTTCCTCCGAGCCGGGTGACTCCGAAGAGGGCCCCATAGGTATCTGCAGCAGACTCTCCCACGCAGCCTGGAGGGAACCCACTGCCCTCCCAACCGTATGCTGAGCCGATGAGAACGTGTCCCCACTCATGCCCCATCATGTCCTCAGTGAAGCCAACACTCCCCGAGTAAGTGGAAGCCCAAAGGTTCTTCCAGTAGCGTAGGCTAACTCTGGGCGTACCGAAGTTGACGCTTCCAGATGCACCTCCACAGCCAGTGTACTCGCAGGCGCAGTCACATTGCTCAGGTGGGGGATTCTGGCAGCCAAAGCACTGCGAGTGAATGTTCACCCAGTAGGGGCCGTCCTCCTCGTCGTAGCTACTCGTGAGATCCATGTCGTAGAAATGATGGTTCACAAGGGCGTTCAGGGACTCCTGAATATGCCGGTAAGCCTTGTGGTCTGAGAGTGCTGAGTTATACCAGCTCCCGCCGCTCCACCAGACTGGATAACCGAGTGGTTCACTCCCGGTTACAGCCTCCCAGTGGCAGTACCCGCCCAGCTCGGGGTTGCTGGCAGGGAGAAAGCACTTGTAGTCGAAGATCGAGCAGTCCTCATCCGAAGAGCAGTGCTGAACGCAACGACGCGGAGAGAAATCATTCGAGCAGATCCATCCCTGTCCAAGGTACCCACAATCTCCATCGGAACTGCAGGTAGGATGCGAGGAGGAAAGAGACATTCCAGGGTGCCGTGCGTAACCCTGCATCACTCGGATAGGAAGAGATGCCACGAGCGATCTAGTTTCCAGGACACCCAGGCTCATGACATCCACGACGAACAGCCGTGAGAACTCGGTCTCGCCTGGCTTGAAAGTGGATAGCGAAAGGGCGGGTACGGCCACGAAGCTGTCGCCGGAAAGCACTGGCCAAAGCACCTCCCTCATCGGGCCAGCCCTGAGGCTGTCATCTCGAAGGTGAGTCTGGGCTGCCTCGAGACACTGGCTCGCGTCCGAAGTAGCGAAGGCCGACTGGACGGCGACCTCGCCAGGGCCCGTGAGCGGTAGAGCCAGGGTGGAGTAGACGTGGGTGACCTCGCCCGCGGGCGAAATCGTCACCAGGACCTGGCGGCCAAATACCGGGAAGCCGAGGTGCTGCTGGTTGAAGATCACGACAAACTCGCCATGGGGGTCTTTGCGTACCTTGAGAAGGGACAGCTCCGCCTCGGGGTCTGTCAGACGAAAAGACTGCTGGAAGTGTCGGAGGAAGCACCGGGCATTCTCGGCAAGGTCCGCCGAAAAACAGCCTATCGTCGAAAAGGAAACTCTGAAGCCCGAGCCGAATACCATGCGCACTGCCCCGGTTTCGGAGCGCTGGACAGAGATCAAACTCTCCGGGTCAGTCGATGGATCGGAGGACACCGCGCTCGCAGCCAGGAAGGCCTGTGCCTCTGGATCGCCTTGGATCTCTGGGGGCAAAGACCCAGCCTGTGCGGACTGGGTCGCTCCGACCAGGGACTCCGGGTCACCGGCGCAATCGCTGGTCATGCCGAGCGGAAAAAGCAGCACACACACCTCCGTCACGACCGCAGCCGCCCTCATCATACCTCTGATGGCTAGAATCCTGGACCTCCAATATTGCTTGCCTCTCATCACACCTCTCCTCTCCTGGCCATGAAGGACAAACCTCCGCAACGGCCCGCGTGGTTTCCGCAGGCATCTTCCCTGTCCTGCGGACGGCATCTTGATCGACTCTGTACTCACGATAGCACTAGGGGGGGGGGGGCTGTCAATGTATCCTGCTTCCCTGTTCCGTGACCCGGGGCAAGGATGAACACTCACAGGGCGGTGAGATCCATCGGCCGCGGAAACACGAGGCTCTCACAACAGCACTCACTATGTGCTGACACGGCGGCTCAAACCTGTGCAGCGTCCTAGGGGCGGGTCCGCCGGTCCAGCGGTCCCGGCCCCGGGGCGGAGATCGCCCGAGCGAACGAGCCACTGGCCACTACCGGCTTGCTTTGCTACCTTCGGCCTCGTGGCCCTCCACCTCACCCTCAACTACTCCTCGGTCCGAGACCTGCGGGCCTACCTGCTCGACCAGGTGAACCACGGCGCAGTGCTCCTGCCGGTGGAGGGGGATCTCTCCACCGTGCTCCAGTTCGACGAGGCCGTCCTGGACATCGCGGCGGGCGACGCGCACGCCCGCGTTGGAGCGCAGGTGCTCCAGGTCCTGCCAGGCACCGGCATCGTGCTCCAACTGACGGACCCTCGCGATCTCGACCTGCTCGCCGAGAGCGCGAGGATGGAGGGCGATGGAGCCGACGGAGCCGACGGAGCCGACGGAGCCGACGGAGCCGACGGAGCCGACGGAGACCCCGCCGCTGGCGCCTACAGACCTCCCACGGTGGAGATCGCCGCCCTGTCGGCGATCAAGGCCCTCGAGAGCCTCTCGGACGAGGACTCGTCTCCCCTGCTCGGCAAGGGCGATGATGAGCCGATGGGGGAAGAGACCGTTCGGGGGGATGACGCCGGATGCCCTCGCGAAGCCCGCGAGCCGCACATCCCCGCCGGCTCGAGCCCGGTGTCCTGGTCTATCGAGCTCCTCACCTCTCGCTGGGCCGATCTCACCCTCGCGGAGCGGATCCGCGTGGCCCGCTACGGAGGCCGCCCCGCGCGGAGCCTTATCCTGCGGGGCGTGGACAGGAGCCTGCACATCCACCTGCTCCAGAACCCGGGCCTGACCCTCGAGGAGGTCATCCAGATGGCGAGCATGGCCAACCTGGATCCAGCGACCTTGCAGAGAATAGCCACCAACGTGGACTGGCAGGGCCAGGCGGCGGTGGCAAAGGCCCTCCTCACCAACCCCAAGATCCCCCAGACCTTCGTTCATCGGCTCATCAAGGCCGTGCCGAGAGACGAGCTCTCGCGTCTCGCGCGCACGGGCAAGGTCCGCGCCGCGGTGAAGGAAGCCATCGTGAAGCACCTGGACCACTCGCGCTAGGGACCCGCGCTAGACAGAAACGGGGACGAACGGAGACGAGCGGGCAGGCTGCCGCTCAGCGAGGCCTGCGGCCGAGGAGCCCCTCGACCTTGCGGCGAGCGCCGTGGAGGACGTCCTTGGCGCCGCTCATGGCGGCCTGCATCGAGAGCCCTGGGCGGGCCCCGCCGGGGCGAGCCCCGCCGGCATGGGCGCCCCCGGAGGCCGCGGGCCCGCGCGGAAGGACCCTCGTGGAGACGCGGGCAGGCAGGCCCGCCGAGGCAGGGGGGGCGAAGAGCCGGTTGACGTACTCCACCAGCAGGCGCTCGGCCAGGCGGGGGGGCAGGACGTTCATGATGTCGTTGATGTCCGCCATCTTGTCAGGGACCCCCACCTCCTGGATCCCGGCCATGGACAGGATCTTCTGGAACATGCCCTCGCTCAGCCTGTCCGGGTCCAGGGCGCCGAAGAGCCGGCCCGCCGTGGAGGCCAGGAGGCCCCTCGGCTTCTGGGTGACGCTGGCGGCCACCTCTGCGAGATCCTTCAGCAGGGCTTCGGTGTGCGGGATGTTGCTCGGGTTCACCGACAGGTGCACGCACTCTGGGTAGTCGTCCATCTTGAGCTGGGGCTGAACGTACCACCCGCGGGCGTTCATGGCGTCGATGAGGTGGAACACGTTCACCTTGTCCGAGGTGAAGGCGATGAGCGGCAGATCCGGCTCGCCGAGCAGGCGGAGCTCGGGGATGGCCCGCACCCCCTCGACGAGCCTCTGCTTGGTCTCATAGAGGCGCCTGGCGATGTCCCGGTACCCGCCCTGGCCGAGGAAGGTCATCACGGCGTAGGCCCCGGCGAGGGGCCCGGCGCTCTTGGTGGACTGCATGGTGGCGTTCACCATGGTGTAGCCGGTCCAGCTCGCGCAGGCGAAGATCTGGTGACGCCGGAGCTCTCTCGTCTGGTAGAGCACCACCGAGGCCCCCTTGGGCGCGTAGGCGTACTTGTGGAGGTCCATGGAGATGGAGGTCACGCCGGGCACCTGGAGATCGAAGTCCACGACCTTGGCGCCGAGCTCCTTGAAGAAGGGGAGCAGGAAGCCGCCGATGCAGCCGTCCACGTGGAGCCAGAGGCCGTTATCGAGGGCCAGGCGCCCGAGCTCCGGGATGGGGTCCACCACGCCGTGGGCGTAGCTAGCCGCAGAGCCCACCAGCATGATGGTGCTCGGCCCGATGGCGCGCCGCATGGCCTCGGGATCGGCCTTGAAGGAGACCGGATCCACCCGGGTGATCACCTTCTTGATCCCGAAGTAGAGGGCCGCCTTGTGAAAGGCGGCGTGGGCAGTGGCGGGCAGGATCATCTCGGGGCTGGTGATGTCGGGCCGCACCTCCCGGAAGTATTCCCTGGCCGCCTTCACCGCGAGGAGGATGGACTCGGTGCCGCCGCTCGTGAAGGAGCCGGCCGTGGAAGAGTCGCCTCCAAGGTGCGCCGCGGCCATTGCCACCACCTCGTTCTCCATGGCGAGCACGCTCGGGAAGAAGGTCGGGTCCAGGGCGTTCTTGGACATGAACTCGACAAAGGCCCGCTTGGCCACCGCCTCGGCCTCACGCCCCGCGTCGAAGGTGTAGGCGAAGCACTTGCCGCTCTTCCAGTCGAAATCCGTCTTGGCGAAACCCGCGAGGCGCTCGAAAACCTCGGCCTCGGAGCAGCCCTTCTTCGGCATGGTCATTTCTTTTCTCCCTCTTGGCTCTTGCTGATCCCCGCTTCGAGGAGGGCGAAGGCCTCCTCTCCGAGGGTCCTGAGGTTGATCCGGCCCCTTGCTTGATACCACTCTTTCAGGCAGGCCCTGATGGCGCCCATCACCGCGCCCGCGGCCAGCCGGGCCCGGCGCCTCGCCGCTACCCCGGCGCCAGCCCGATCCCCCAGGGCCTCCGCAATGGCCGCCTCCCAGAGGCGGTCCTGCCCGGCCTCGGCCGCCAGCAGGGCGGCGCTGCCTTCTGTCAGCCGCTGCTGCGCCAGGAGATCTTCCCTGTGAGCGGCGTAGTCCTCCGCCAGGCCCACCAGGGCCCGCTGCACCGCCTGGAGACCCTCCTCTCGCCCCTCCTGCCCCTCTTGCACCCCCTGCCTCCTGCGCCCCCCGCGCTCCGGGCGTCCACTCTGGGCTCCGAGCCCCGAGCGGAACTCGCCCAGGCGGCGCTCCCAGTCTGGAAACACCACCGCCTCCTTGGTGGGAAAGTAGCGGAAGAAGGTCCGCCTGCCCACCTGGGCAGCCTCGGCTATCTCGTCGATGGTGGTTCCCTCGAAGCCCTGGCGCTCGAAGAGCCGCAGGGCCTCGGCGGCGATTCGCTCCTTGGTGGCGGCCTTCTTCCGATCGCGCAGGGTCATCAGTCCTCGGCTCCGGGGAGGACGCTCGCATATATTGGCACTTGGTGTCAAGTGGCATTTCGTGCCATCTCGTCGAATTGGATGACTGGCGCTTGGGCCATTGGAGAGAGCTGCCCTGCCTGACGATGGCTCCGAGTGCTCGGACTGGGGCCTGGAGCCCCCTGTGGACTTGACCCTGGCTCGGGCCTCTCGGCCTGTGCTAGGATCCTGTGAGCCTCATGAAGGGCGAGAGGTAGTGTCATGAACCGTCGCGCTCGAATCTCCTGCCAGCGCCGCCCCGGCGCCCGCTTTCCGCGTCTCTTTGTTCTCGGAGCGCTCGCGTCCCTGCTCTTGCCTGGCCTGGCCATTGCCGCGCCCGACGGGCTGCGCCTCTCCTTCACCGGGGACACGGCCACCACCATGACGGTGTCCTGGAACACCGCCGCCCAGACCGCCACCGAGGTGCGCTACGGAACCCAGATGGGCGTCTACACCGACACGGCCACGGGGACCTCCTTTCAGGGGGCGGGCCCACTCGGCTGGATCCACGAGGCCACCCTCACCGGGCTCGAGCCCGACACCCGCTACTACTACGTCGCCGGAAACGCGGCGGATGGATGGTCTCAGGAGGCCTCCTTCACCACCGGGCCCGTTGAGGATCAAGACTGTGGGACCTTCAACTTCGTGATGCTCGGCGACAACCGACCGGATCCCACCTTCGGTGGCGGCGAGAACTGGCCTCAGATCCTGGCCCAAGCCATGAACCACCAGATCTCCTTCTCCCTGAACGGCGGAGATCTGGTGATCGACGGAGACCAGCTCGACGAGTGGGTGGACTTCCTCGGCTGGACCGAGGCGGCCGCATCCCATGTTCCCCTGATGCCCTGTCTTGGAAATCACGACACAGGGCCCGGCGAGGGGGACACGGCCAACTACAATCAGATCTTCGCCCTGCCCCGCTCGAGCGGCACCCATGGCAGCGGCACCGAGGACTACTACTACTTCACCTTTGGCAACGCGATCTTCGTGGCCCTGTCCACCGAATCCTTCGAGGGGGGCGCGATCCCCTTCCAGACCCAGGCGAGCTACCTCGACGAGGTCCTCACCGCCAACCCCAAGAAGTGGAAGTTCGTCTGGTATCACAAGCCGAGCTACACCCACGAGGCGTACTTCTCCATCAGCCACGAGCCCAACGAGGACGGGCAGAACGCCGCTCTGACACCCGTCATCGACGCCCACCACGTGGACGTGGTCTTCACCAGCCACAACCACTGGTACGAGCGCTTCCACCCCTCGGCCTGCGCCACGGCGGGCAGCCCTGGCTCGGACTCGGCCTGCAGCGTGGGCGCGAACAACTTCGCCGATGGCACGGTCTATTACGTGACGGGCGGGGCGGGCGCCTTCACCATCCCTGGCATGCTCTGCGGCTCCGAGTCGGGGAGAGCCAACTGCTCCGGTGACCATCACTACATCCTGGTGTCCATCCAGAACAACGTGGCCACGCTGGAGACCTGGGCGGCCTACCCCCAGACCAACCAGCCCATAGACTCCATCACCATCACCAAGCCGTTCGTCACCTGCGACGAGCCGCCTGGCCCCGACGCTGGGGTTCCGGACGCTGGACCCATGGCCGACGCGGGGGCTCCCGACTCTGGCCCCCTGCCAGACGCCGCTCCAATGGTCGATGCTCGCCCCAGGCTCGACTCTGGCCCTGGCTCCGACGCCTCCGTGAGCCCGGACTCTCCCAAGCAGGGCTGCTCCTGCCAGGCGAGCCCCTCGGAGCTGCCCTCCCCCCTCCCCCTCGTCCTCCTTGGGGGCCTCGGGCTGCTGGCGATCCGGCGCCGCCGCCGCCGCCGCTCAATGTGACTCACTCGGACCGCGACCCCGAGCCTCGCTGAAAAGTTGCCCAAATCAGACGATTTGCGATCCTCGGCTCCATGGCAGAGGCCATCGCAGAACCCAGGGCGGATCCAGCTCCGAGCCTGGCGGAAGATCCCGAGCCCGCCAAGGAGAGGCGCCCGAAGGCTGCCGCCAGGCCCAGGGCCTGCTCGGTCTGCGGAGAGCCCATCCTGCACGCCCAGGTGGACGAGCCTGGTCTCTGCGGCCCATGCGGGCTCCGCCTCCGGCTGCGCCGGCTCCCGCCCCCGGGCGCAGCCTGCGTCCTGTGCGGCGAGCGCCGCAGGCGGGCCCTGACCCTGTGGGCCCCGAGCGGCGACGTGGTGTGCCATACCTGTGACTTCTATCTCAGGGAGAAGCGGCCCTGGCCCGAGACCCTGCAGGGGCTCGAGCGCCCCATGCGCAGGGAACGGCGCAGGTCCCAGCGCTGACCTCGTCTCTACTCCCAGCCGATCTCCTCGGAGGGATCCCCGGTCGCGTCAGTCCCGGCAGGGCGAGCTCCCTCCGAGAGCCTTTCTTGCCAGGCGGTCGTCTCTGAAGATCATGAGGGCCGGCATCACCGTGCACACCGACAGGAGGCAGAACCCCATGCCGAGCACGGCGAGGAGGCCGATGGACTGGAGGCCGATCTGGTGGGCCGAGATCATCCCCCCGAAGCCCACCATGGTGGTGAGCGTCGTGGCCGTTATGGGGCCGAGGATGGAGCGCAGGGCCTGGCCCATGCTCCCAGAGCCCAGCTCGGCGTAGCGGTGGTAGAGGTGCACCGAGTTGTCGATGCCGAGCCCGATGAGAGAGGGAAGCACCACGAGGTTATACATGTTCAGGGGGATGGGCCAGACGGCCATTACGAGGAGCAGCCAGCCCAGGGCCACGCCCAGGGGCAAGAACACGAGGAACGTCCGTCCCAGGCGCCGGAAGTCCAAAAAGAGGAGTAGCAGCACGGTCCCGAGTGAGGCGAGCACGGCCAGCACCCCGTCGCGCTGAAGGAGCGAGATGGTCTCGGCATAGACGACCGCCTCGGAAGCAGGGTAGTAGGTGGCCCGGTCTGTCTCGTAGCGGCGGGTGTCCTCCACAAAGGCCGAGGCGAAGCGGGCGTCCTTCAGGGGCCGCAGGTTCTCGATGAAGACCAGGGTGCCTGCCACACCTGGCAGCCCATGGAAGGGACGCCTGAGCGTCTCGGGCAGATCCTCGAGTTTGACGAGCCGCGCCTTGGCCTGCTCCTCGAACTCGAGGAAGCGCTTCTTCTGGTCGGGCTCGAGCTCCTCGATCGCGTTCCGGATGGCTCGCTTCGCGAGGAGCGTCTGGATCTCCCTAAGCACCACGAGCTTGGCCTCCTGCTCCTTGGGGAGGGCCTTCTCAAGAGTCTTCTGGCTCCGCACGTCCTTGATGGTGGGGGTCTTGTCCCGCGCCATGTGGGCCCTGATGACCTCCTCCAGGGCCAATGCCTCCTCGAGATCATCCACGAAAACCACCGCCGAGTCGGTGGAGTGCTTGAACACCTGGCGGGTCTTGGCCTTGAGGCGCTCCACCTCTGCGGGGAGGGTGTTGAGCTTGTTGAAGTCGTACTCGAAGGGGATGCGCCTGCCTGCCGCCGCCGCGCCGCCGAGGAGCCCGAGCCCCAGCCCGAGCGCCGCCCCGAGGCCCATCCAGCGCGCGGCAGGGTGGATGCCCTTGGCGGCGGACGCCTGCCGCCCTCCCTCTTGCCTTGCAGCCTCTGGGGCAGCGCCAGCTCCGGCCCCCTTCGCAGGCTCGGTCGCGCCCAGAGGCGCCGGTGAGACCCTCCACCTGAGCAGCCGAGCCCGCTCCGCTGCCGCGAGGAGCGCGGGCAGGACGACGAGCATCGACCCGAGGGCCAGCACCACTCCGAGGGCCGCGATGAAGCCGAACTGTGAAAAGCCCTTGAAGTCAGTGATCATCAGGGCGGCAAAGGCCGCCGCCGTGGTGAGGCCCGAGGTCACGCAGGCCCGCCCGGTGAAGCGCAGGGCCACCGCAAAGGCAGGCTCCTGATCCCGTCCCGAGCGCCGCTCGGACTTGTATCTCGCGAAGATGTGGATGCCGAAGTCGATGCCCAGCCCGAGCAGGATGATGAAGAGGAACGCCGTGATTACGTTCAAGTGCCCGATCGCAAGCTTCGTGATGGCGAAGGTCCAGCAAAGGGACATGCCGAGGGGGACGATGATCAGCGGGAAGGCGAGGGCGTGGCGGAAGTACACCGTGATGAGGAGGAGGATCAGGGCGCCGCCCCACATGGCCGAGCGGGTGACATCCCCGATCACCGCCTCGTAGTCCTGCTGCCTGTTCCAGAACTTCCCGGTCACTGTCAGCGTCACGCCCTCCTTCTTCGCAAGTGACGCCCGATTGTCGAGGAGACGCTGCACGTCCCCGAGGATGCGCCGCCCGAAGGCGAGGTCCGAGGTCATGCCCCCCTTCGGCTCGATCCGCATGGCCGCGATCCGCCCGTCGTCCGAGCGAAAGAGCCGCTCGTGGCGGCGCTTCTCGCGCCGCTCGTCGTATTTCTTGTTGATGTCGGAGAAGTCCACCCTGGGCGGGGCGTCGTCGAGCTCCAGCGAGGCCCCCACCGCGTGCTCCATGCGGCGCTGGAGGCGCTCCCGGATGGTCTCGAGGTCGGGCTTGTCCATGTACAGGGCCGCGAAGGGCTTCAGGGGCTCGGGGTCCACCTGGTAGTCGGCGTGCCTGACCCAGGGGAGGCTCCGGAGGGCGGGGAGCAGATCCGCGAAGACCCGGGCAGAGGCCTCCAGATCCCGGCTCTCGGCGAGCACCACCACGTCGCCGAACCCGCCGGTCTTCTCGATGATCCGGTTCAGGTTCTGGACATGTGGCAGAGAACCCGGAAGGAGCGCCACCAGGTTGGCCTGCACCCTGAGCCCACGGAGCCCGAGGGCGCCTAGGGCCGTCAGGAGGCAGGCCGCGCCGAGCACGAGGCCCCAGCGCCTGCTCGCAAGGCGAGCCAGGCGGGCCGCGAGGGCCTCTGCGCTCAGTCGGCTTGTCATGACTTCGCGCGGATGGAGGAAACGCCAAGGTTGGAGTAGCCATCCGGCATGGGCAGAATCTAGCCGAACTCGCCGGCCCGGTCGAGCTTTGCTCTCTCCCCGCTCTTGTCCTTCGGCTACTTCATACCCCACCGCCAACCAGGATATTGGAAGGAAGTAACAGGCTCGTGCCGATTCGGGTTGCTTTCGACCTGGCCTCCCATAGAATGCCTCGAACCTCCTCGCCGCGCCCCTCTTGGCGCGACACTACCAAGGAGCCTGCTCGGAAAGGGCCACAGATGGTAATCCTCCCCAAGCCAGGCGGCCGTCCCTCCCGGCGGCATCCGCTCTTGCACTGGCCCGACTTGACCTTCCGGTCCATGGAGATCCTGGGCCGCGCCTCCGTTGCTCCAAGACTCAGGCTCCTCGTTCACAAGCCCACCTTCGCCTGCAACGCTCGGTGCGTTGGCTGCGACAGCCGCCGACGCCTCCACAAGGCCAGCAGGCGAAACGAGCTGCTCTCCTTCGAGCAGTCCATCGACCTCTATCACCAGGCGGCCCGCATGGGCCTGTCGGAGCTGCACCTCTCGGGCGGAGAGCCGACCCTCTATGGGCGACTCCCAGAGCTGGTGGCCGAGGCGAGAAGGCTCGACTTCTTCGTCAGCCTCAACACGAACGGCTCCCGACTGGCGGAGGGGGATCTGGCCGAACGGCTATTCGAAGCCGGCCTGGACGGGGTAATGCTCTCGCTCTACAGCCACAGGGAGGAGGTCCACGACGGCCTCCGGCAGACCCCTGGCCTCTGGCGCAAGGCAGTGGCGGGCCTGCGCAGGGTCGCTGCCCTGCGACGAGAGCGGAAACCCGACTTCTTAATCATCACCCAGTCCATCCTCTCCAGGGAGAACCTCTTCGACGCCCCAGGCCTCCTCGATCTCGTTGGGCAGATCGGCTCGGACGTGCACCTCTTCTCCTACGTGGAGGGAGACTACGAGGCGCGCCTGGTGCCCACCGTGGAGATGATCCAGCGCTTCAGGCGCGAGACCCTGCCCGAGCTTCGACGCGCCGCCCTGTCCCTCCCC
>JAVEWA010000743.1:0-3134 GCA_034004785.1 Polyangia bacterium | reverse complement strand
ACGTGCGCGAGACGGCCGACCTGTACTCCCTCGGCGCCATGCTCTTCGAGATGCTCACCGGGAGACCGCCCTTCGACTCGGAGTCGGTCATGGAGGTGCTCGCCTTGCACCTCTCGACGCCCCCCCCGAGGCTCCGCGAGGTCGCCCCGGAGCGCGCCCTGCCAGAGGCGCTGGAGGCGGTGCTGCTTCGCACCCTCGCCAAGCCCGCCGAGGAGCGCTTCCAGAGCGCAGGCGAGCTCAGGCGCGCCCTAGCCTCCATCGCAATAGAGGAGGCGCGCCGCGACGCGAGCTGCCCAACCTGCGGCGCCTACATCACCCCGAACGCCAGGTTCTGCGCGAGCTGCGGCGCCTCGACCTCCCTCTTGTCAGACCCGTGTGATGCCGCCGAGTCGCAAAGGAACAGGCGCGCCACCGCAGAGACCGCCCTGCAGGTCGGGGCTCCCACCCCTCCCCGACAGAGCCGCTCTAGCTCGCCCCTCGCCACGGGCGAGCGCGCCGCCTCCGGCGAGCTGCCTTCGACGACCCTGAACCGCCGGCTCCGGGTGGAGCAGACCCGCAGGTTCGCGCTCACCGGACGCGAGGAGGAGCTGGGCCGGCTCGCCGCCTTCTTGAACGGCGCCGAGGGCGCCCTCGAGATCCTCGGGCCCATTGGGTCGGGCCGGACTCGGCTCCTCGCCGAGGCCAAGGAGCTGGCCGCGCGCCTCGGGGTCGAGGCGCGCCAGGCAAATCCCGACCCCACCCTCGCGCGGCGCCCCTGGGAGCCGGTGCAGCGCCTGGTCTCCTCGACTCTGGGGCTCGGCCCCAGGCCGGGCCAGCACGCCATTCGCGCCTCGCTGGCCCAGGCCGGGTTGCCGCCAGAGGATCTCCTGGGGCTCTCCGAGCTCTTCGAGCTGAGGGACCCGGACGCATGCCTCGAGCACGCCGTCCGATTGAGGGAGACGAAGGCCGCGGCCATGCGCGCCATCTGTTCCAGAGCCGACGATGCGCGTCCCCTCCTTGTCACGGTGGACGACGCCGACGAGCTGGATCCGGCGTCGCGCTCCGTGTTCCTGGACCTGGCGGCCATGGCGGACGGGCGGCGCCTCAAGGTCCTGCTCGTGGCCGAACGCAGCTTGCTCCCTCCCGGGCAGCGCCCACCCCCCATCGAGCCGCGGCCCCTGACCCGCAAAGAGATCTCCGACCTCTGGGACGTCCTGGATGGGCGCCCGACAGACACTGAGGCCGACCGCCTCAGGATCATCGCGGAGCGCTCGGAGGGCCTGCCGCTCCACGTCATCCAGGCCATGCGTCTGCTCTGCGAGGGAGGCTCCGAGGTCGATGTCCCCCTCGGAGAGCTCGTGCAGACCAGGGTCCGCCGGCTCCCGACCGAGGCCCTGAGGCTCCTCCAGACCCTGAGCGTCATCGGAGTTCGTGCGAAGCTGGAGCGCGTGGCATCCCTGCTCGACCAGAAGCCGGATCGCTTCAGAGGAGCCTTGCAGCTGCTCGCAAAGCGAGACCTGGTGTCCGAGTCGCCCGAGGGCGAGCTGCTGATCACCCACCCCCGCATAGGGGAGATCGTGCGCGAGGCCATCCCCGCCGACGCACGGCGCCGTCAGCATCGAGCGCTGCTGGAGGAGCTCCGCGCGGCCGGAGAACCCCCTGTTGCTCTCGCCAGGCACGCCCTGGAGGCCCGCCTTGGAGAAGAGGCGCTTCAGCTCCTCCTGGCCGCGGGCGCACAGGCAGAGCTTTCGCTGGATGACGCCGGCGCGGTCGTGCACTTCAAGCGCGCCCTGCAGGTGGCTCGCTGGGAGCTGCTGCTCGATGAGAGGGATCCCACCTGCCTGGACCTGTCCCTGCGGCTCGGAGAGGCGCTGAGATACTCGGGGGACCTCCTGGGGGCGCAGATGGTGCTCGGAGAGCTGGTGCAGAGCGCCTCCGGTCATCCCGCGACTCGCGCCCGCGCCCTGCGCGCCCTGGCGTTGCTGCTTCAAGCGCGGGGCGACCCGGCGACCGCGCTCGAGACGATGCAGCAGGCTGTACGGGAGGCCTTCTTCGCGAGCGATCCGACGCTGCTGAACCAGATCTACATGGATCTCGGCCGCGTGCTCGAGCTCTCGGGGGATGGGGAGCGCGCGCTCCAGGAGCTGTCCGAGGGAGTCCTGATGGTGACCAACGGGGACGGCGCCGAGGCCCCCCAGGCGCCCGACTCCTTCTGGCGCCTCCTCGGCCAGATCTCCGAGCTCTACTTCCGAAAGGGGGAGCTCACGGCGGCCCTGCAGTCGGCCCACGCGGCCCTGTGGCAGGCGGAGCGGGCCGGCTCGAAGGTCGGGGCGGCGCGCTGCAACTTCCTGCTGGGCCGCTGCTACGACCGCCTTGGAGTCATCGAGGAGGCCGAGAAGCACCACGCAATGGCTCTGGAGACCTTCCGGCAGCTCGGAGACCGCCGCTCCGCGGCAGAGGTGTTGCTGTCAGGAGCACGCTACTACACGACCGAGAAAGAGGACCTCCTCTCCCAAGCCCAAGGCCTCCTCGGCCAGCTCCAGTGGCGTCCCGACGCCAAGCACCTCCCGAGCTAGCGCAAGTGCGAGCCGGCCCGGGACGCTAGGCCCCGCGGCGGGCCAGCTTGAGAAAGGGCAGGATCCAGTTTCCGAGGAGCTGCGCTAGGATCTCGTCGTCCGGAGAGAAAGCCTGGGGAGACGCGGCGCTCATGGCGAGCACACCGAGGACCTTGCCTTCGAGAACCAAGGGCACGGCCAGCAGCGACCGCACGGTGAAGCCCTGGTCCTCGGCGATCTTGAACCGTTCGTCCTGCTTCGAGTCCTTCACGTGGGCTCCGCGGCCGTTCTGGACGACCCAGCCGAGGACTCCCTCGCCGGGCCGGAGGTGAAGCGGCGGCGCCTGGCTGCCAGCCCCCGCACGCGCACGGCACACGAGGGCCGCTCCGGCCTCGTCTAGGAGCCGGACCGACACGTGATCCGCTGGGATCAGCCTCAGGGCGGTGTCGGTGACCCGCTGCAGGATCGCGTCCAGGGAGAGGCCCTTGACTGCCTGGTTCGTCATGTCGAGGAGGGTCGAGAGGACCACGCTAGGCGATTGCATGGCTCGATCATTCAGCAGAACCCCTCGCAATCTCAACTTCTTGCCTCGTCCGACGA
>JAVEWA010000099.1:0-14620 GCA_034004785.1 Polyangia bacterium | reverse complement strand
CCCCATGTGGTGAGGGAGCGTGAAGGACTCGATCTCCTGCATGCTGTCGCCGTCGAACCTGGAGACATAGCCGTCGGTGTGAGCCACCCAGACAGTGCCAGCGAGGTCTGGGGCTATGCCCCGGGTAGTGGCTCCACGACCGGCGGCGGCGAAGTTGATGCTGGCCCAGGACTCGTCGGCGGGATCGAAGCGATCCGCGGTGTTGCAATCCCAGCCTGCCAGCCAGATGCGGCCCTGCACGTCTATCGCGATTCCGTACGCGCTTCCACAGCCGCTGCCTGTTCCCTTGTTGTAGATGGCCACCAGGTTTGCGCCGATGGTGTCCACCTTGGCCAGGGTTCCGTCGGAGATGGAGCCAAACCAAGCGAAGCCCATGGAGTCGATCGCGGCGCCGTAGGGGTGCACGGATCCGCTGCCGTTCGAGAGGTCCACCGACGCGACCTGCTCTCCCGTGTCGCCGTTCAGCTGCACAACCCTCTGCTCCTCGTAGAGCCCCACCCACACGTTGCCGTACATCCCGTAGTCCGGGATGGAGCCCGAGTCGATGGCGATGGCCCTGGGGGTGGCGTTCACGCCTCCAACCGCCACGGTCCACAGGATGCACTCGTCCTCCACGCCTAGAAACTCCTCTGGATTCGTAACGTCGATCTGGCCGTCCCCGTTGGCGTCCCAGGAGGTATCGATCTGCCCGTTCTGGTCGAGGTCCACGCAGCGCACCTCGTCATTCGCGAACTTGGTCACGGATCCCTGGAGCCCGAAGGCGCGGTTGGCCACGTAGGCGTCCCCGCGGAAGTCGATGGCCGTTCTGGAGGGGCAGTGCTGGCAGTCCCCCCAAGGATCGGTGCCAGCGTAGGGGATCGGGCCCTGGGCCAGCCCCGACACCGGCAGAGCGGAGGCGTACCTGGCCACCTCGTGGCCAGTCTCGACGTCGATCTTGGAGACGGTGTTCTCCCCGGTGTTGGCGATCCAGAGGTAGCCGAACTCCACCTGACGCTCGTCGGGATGGAGCTGGAGCTCACCCTCCACCCCCTTCTCCACGTTGGAGGAGTTCTCCTGGGTTGGGTTTATGTCCCCGGTGCCGAACCTGATGCCGTCGCAGTTGTCCAGGTACGTGTCCTCGCAGGGCCCCCAGCGCTCCCCATCGCAGGTGGACTTCCCATAGTGGCAGCTCTTGTCCACGCCCTCGGGCTGCTCTGGCGGCTCGCATTCGAGCAGCACTCCGAGCTCAGATGGCAGGCACGCGCACCCCGGATGGGGCGGCCAGCAGTCGGGCCGCAGGCCTCCGTACGGGTCGTAGCACTCCCCCTCGTCGCTGCAGAGGTACTGGAGGGGACAGTCGGCGTGCCTCGAGCAGCCCAGGGGCTGACAGCGCCCGGTGTTCAGCGTGTCGCAGAAAGTCCCCGGCCGGCAGTCCTCGTTCGTATTGCAGTCGTGGCTCGAGCTCGGCCTGCCGCAGCCATCGCATCCAGCGGTTGAGCCCAGTAGCAGCGCTCCCAACACCGCAAACAGAGACTGATTCAGCACACTGCTCCTCATGGCTCCGGCCTCCAATCTGCCTATGGGCCATCCGATTATAACAACCTTTTCAAACAACCAACAACGGCCGCGCAAATGGTGGCTGCCACTACCATGCAGCCTCCCACCGTCGGCCATGCCGCCATCGCCCCCTTCGAGTATCTGGTCAGGCCTCGCCGCTCACCCCGAATCGCGCTAACCAGCTAGAATCGCTGAAAGCCCTCGACCAATGATGGAAGCCTGCACTGGGGCGAACACATTTCCGTGTCACTGGGCCGTGTCACCGGGGCGTGTCACTGGGGCGTGTCACTGGGGCGTGTCACTGGGGCGTTGCGCCAAGGCGCGCGAGGCGCTATGGTCTCCCCTCGGTCCCGCCGGGCGCGGGCCGATCTCAGTCCAAGGAGGATACCCGTGGCAGGCAAGAACGTCGTCGAGCTGACCGAGAGCAACTGGAAGTCGGAAGTGCTGGAGTCCAGCGTGCCCGTGCTGGTGGACTTCTGGGCCCCCTGGTGTGGGCCGTGCCGTGCGGTGGCCCCAGTGGTGGAGGAGCTCGCCGCAGACAACGAGGGCAAGGTGAAGGTGGGCAAGTTGAACGTGGACGATGCCCGGGGGATCGCTGGCCAGTACCAGATCCGCTCCATTCCAACCATCCTGCTCTTCAAGGGTGGCAGGGTCCTAACCCAGCGGGTGGGCGCCGGCACCAAGAAAGACCTGCAGGCGCTCCTCGAGAAGGCGCTCTAGGAGCTCGGGGGAGACATCATGCCCAGGATCTTCATCTCCCAGGAGTGGCTCAACCAAGCCAACGTGGATGACCGGGTGGCGGTCTCGGGTCAGTCCCTGACCATCCTCGGGGACGGCAAGACCTACCAGATGGAACCGGCGGTTCACTTCCTCCGGGTCGAGGGAGGGGACCCGGACGAATTCCAGCTCATAGGCACAGTCAAGACCATGGCCCAACTCCGGGTGCTCGGGGCCGATCCCATGGACAAGACCGTAATCGTTCAGGACCGGCTGGCCTATTCCGTGGAGCCTGGCTACGCGGCCACCTATACTGGTTCGGGAGACCCCCGCTCATTCGCCTTCCGGTAGGCCTTCCCTTCGCGGTGTCCAGTAGGTCGATTTCGAAACCCCGCCTAAAATAACAGGGTTTTTGACCTCTTTGGAGGTCCGAAATACAATCGTGGAATCATGCGGCCCAATTGGCTCGGCTGGATTGCTGCGTTCCTGCTCCTGTCTTCCCTGCCTGGCTGCGCCCCGGCGCCAGGGGAGCGCACCCTCGCTCGCCTCGGCGAGCAGGTTCGGGACCTCTCTAGGAAGATGGACCTGCAGGAACGCCAGCTCGAGGATCTCTCCGCCAAGGTGGCGGCCCTCGCGCGGCGCGACGCGCCCAGTCACAGATCCCCAAGGGCTGGCGTCATACCCAAAGCGGCCTCCCCGGCCCAGGCTCCCGCGCCTGTTCAGCCCCGCCCCCTCACCCAGATACAGATCGCACAGGCTGCCTCCCCGGATCCGCCGGAGAGGCCCACCGCGGCCGCGAAGAGGCGAAGCCTACCGGTCGTAAAGGTTCGTGACGAAGACCCAGGGACGCCAGTTGGTGGTCACCAAGGGGCCAGATCGAAGGACGGCAAGACACCCTTGCTCCGCCTCACTGGTTACCCGGCCGCTCCGGGCCAGGGCGCTGGAGTTGACCCAGGTTTTCACGCCCCTGGGGAGCGGTTGCCCGTGGTGCCTCTCCCCGACGCGCCCGCGCACACCCCGAAGACCCAAGACCTGGAAGCAGACTACAGAGCCGCCCTCGCTCTTTTCAAGTCCCGCAAGTTCGACGACGCGGCCCGGGCCTTTTCGCGCCTGGCCAAGGAGAACCCGAAACACTCGCTTGCGCCTGGCGCCGCTCTCTATCTCGCGAAGTGCGCCTTCGGGCAGGGCCAGTACAGGAGGGCGGCGTGGCTCCTGAGGGGCCTCCTCGGGCAGCACCCCTCCTCCGGCGTTGCCCCCGCGGCCCTGCTGATGCTCTCCGAGTGCGAGGACCGCCTCGGGCGGAGCGCCGAGGCCAGGAAGGTCCTCGCTCAAGTGGTTCAGCTCTACCCCAAGAGCCCGGAGGCCGCACAGGCTGCCAGGCAGATGAGAGGGAATCGCTAGGCGCCCGCACGGCGGGCCGAGCCCTCAGGAGGTCTGGGTGATGAGAAGACTTACCCCCGTAGCCGTCGCCTTGATGGCGGCTGGAGTGGGAACGGCCTGGGCGCAGGCCCCAGCAGGGCAAGCGCCGAGCGCAGCGCCCGCGGCTCCCAAGGGAGCCGGCGGCGCAGAGCCGCGGCAGTCAGAGGCCGAGCCGAACACCTACGAGATCTACGACAGCGGTGATCGGAGCGAGCCCCTCGTGAGACGCGAAGGCGAGGCGAGCCTTCCCATTTACCACACGGTCGCCAAGGGCGACACGCTCTGGGGGCTCTGCGAGAGCTACTTCAAGGACCCCTTCCGCTGGCCAAAGGTCTGGGCGAAAAACCCGAGCATCACCAATCCGCACTGGATCTACCCCGGGGACCGGATCCGCCTGAGGGAGGGCGATGCGCCCAAGCCGGAGGCGAGGAAAGCGGAGCCCCTGAAGCCGTATTCGAACAGCCAGGCGCTACCAGACACGATCTATCTGAGGCAGCGAGGCTTCATCGAGGAGGACGAGATCAAGTACGCCGCCAAGATCGTCGGCTCCAGGGAGGAGAAGACCCTCCTGGCGACACACGACCACGTCTATGTCCGCTACCCCAACGACAAGCCGCTGAAGGTGGGCGAACGCTACGACATCTACAAGGCCCTCAATCCCGTCAAGCACCCCCAGAGCAAGGAAACCCTGGGACAGATGGTGGAGGTCTTCGGAGAGGTTGAGATCCGGGAGCTCTCCAAGTCGGGCGTGGCGCGCGGGATCATACTCAGGGCGGTGAACCCGGTGGAGCGCGGCTACCTGGTTGGCAAGCTCACCCGTGTCATCAAGACCGTCAGACCAATTCCCAACACCAGAACCAGGGTGGAAGGCTCGGTGGTCGCGGTGCTCGAGCAGGCCCACCTCATCGGAGCAAAGCAGGTAGTGTTCATCGACAGAGGACGCAAGTTCCACGTCAAGCCCGGCTACACCTTCTATGTGACCCGCAGAGGGGACAGCTATCGGGCGACATCCCAGTTCGAGGAGCGGGTCAATCCCGCGGAGCAAAGGTGGCCCCGTGAGAGAGTGGCTGCAATCGTCGTCGTAGAGGTCGGCTGGAGCCACTCCGTTGGCTTCGTGAGCCAGTCCGTGAAGGAGATCCGCATCGGCGATCGCGTGGAGCTGCTGGTCGATACCCCTAGCACCCGCTGAGCCTGGCCTCTCGTCCGCCCCCCTCCCCCTGGTGAGAATTTTCGCAACCTCGCCCCTCGGGCGCCGATAACAGCGGCATGGGCGCGGAAAAGCTATTTCGAGACGCAGTACGCGGCCGAGAGCCTCGCGAGTGGATCGCTCGCCTCCTCCTGCATCTGACTCCCGGAGTTGGACCGGCCAGGTACCACGGGTTGATCGCCAACTTCGGCTCCGCCTGTGGGGTCCTGGCATCTGAGCTTCCAGAGCTGTGCAAGGCCGTCGGATCGCGGCAGACAGCCGAATATCTGAGGGACCAGCGGAGCCATCAGGCAAGATTGAGTGCTGCGGCAAGAGCGGCCGACTGCCTCGGGGCAGTAGTGCTCATGCACGAAGATGCCGGCTATCCGTCCTGCCTCCTCCGCCTCTCGCCCTGCCCCCCTGCCATCTGGGTCAAGGGTCACCTCCCCTCCCTGCCTGGCGTGGCGATCGTCGGGACCCGTCGCGCCAGCGGGCGCGCCTGCAAGATCGCGGCGGCCTTGGCGGAGAAGGCGGCAAGAGCTGGGCGCCCAGTGGTGTCGGGGGGAGCCTACGGAGTGGACGCCGCCGCGCACCGTGGAGCCCTCGATGCTTCGGGCAGCACGGTGGTGGTCCTCGGCGGGGGGCTTGACAGACCCTACCCCGAACGGCACATTCCGCTCTTCGAGAAGGCCGCCACACAGGGCGCACTCGTATCTCCCTTCCCGCCAGGTACGCCGCCGGTGCGAGGGGGGTTTATTGCGAGGAATGCCGTAATCGCCGCTCTCTCTGAGACGGTGACCGTGGTGGAGGCGCCCTGGCGTTCCGGGGCTCTCGGCACGGCGCGGATCGCTCGGCGCCTAGGGCTCACGCTGCTGGCGATCCCCGGCTCACCGGGCACCGATGAGCTGCTCAGGCAAGGAGCCTGCCCGATCGAATGGCTCGATGACGGGCCAGGAGGCGGCTCCGAGCTTTCTCTGGACGAGGCGGAGCGCCAGGTGCTCGGTGCCCTTCGTGACCTCGGTACGGCCAGCGTCGAAGGAGTCGCGGCGCGCACGGCTCTCTCTCCGCTCGAGGCCGTCGCCGCCCTGATGACCCTGGTCGTGGAGGGCCACGCGCTTCAGGAACCCGGCGGTCGCTACCGGCCCTCGTACTCCAAGGGGGCCCTAGAGGAACAGGAAACAGGTATTTGATGTCCGACGCACAGAAAGAACACCGCAAGGATTCCAAAGAGAAGAAGCCGCCCCGCGGTGGAGCGCTGGTCGTGGTCGAATCCCCGGCAAAGGCACGCACCATCAAGAAGTATCTAGGCGCGGGGTATCAGGTGAAGGCCTCCGTAGGCCACGTGAAGGATCTCCCCACGAGGACCCTCGGAGTGGACGTGAGCGATTCCTTCACCCCCAAGTACGAGGTGATCAAGGGCAAGGGCAAGATTCTGAAGGAGATCCGCGCCGCGGCCCAGGAAGTGGACAGGGTGCTCCTCGCCCCGGATCCTGACCGCGAGGGGGAGGCCATCGCCTGGCACATCGCCGAGGAGCTGCGTCCGGTGAACGACAACATCGAGCGGGTGCTCTTCAACGAGATCACTCAGAAGGGCATCGCCCAGGGCCTGAGCGCACCCCGCCGCCTGGATCAGGCTAGGTTCGAGTCTCAGCAGGCACGCCGGATCCTGGATCGCCTGGTCGGCTACGAGATCAGCCCTGTGCTCTGGCGATCGGTGCGCCGCGGACTCTCGGCGGGCCGTGTACAATCGGTCGCAGTCCGCCTGGTGGTGGATAGGGAGCGCGAGATAGAGGCCTTCGTGCCGGAGGAGTATTTCAACATCACCTGTCTGGAGCAAGCCAAGGAGGACGCGACCTTCGAGGCCAAGCTCTTCCAGGTGGACGGCGCCAAGGCCAAGGTGACGGACCAGGAGACTGCCGATGCACTGGTCGCACAGCTCAAATCCGCCCCTCACCGGGTCGCCCGGGTGGAGCGGAAGGAGAGGCCTCGCAGACCACCGGCGCCGTTCATCACCTCCAAGCTGCAGCAGGACGCAGCCCGGAAGTTCCGCTTTCCGGCCAAGCGCACCATGGCCTTGGCCCAGAGGCTCTACGAGGGGATCGATCTTGGAGGAAGCGAGGGGGTAGTCGGCCTCATCACCTACATGCGAACCGACTCCACCCGGCTGTCGGACGACGCCGTATCCGCAGCAAGGGATTTCATTCGTGAGCGCTACGGTGCGTCCTATCTGCCAGAATCGCCGCAGGTGTATGCCAAGGGCAAGCGCGCTCAGGACGCTCACGAGGCGATCCGCCCCACCGATGTTCGGCTGGATCCGGAGCTCGTCAGAGACCGCCTGCTCGGAAGCTTCAAGCCGGGCGCCAAAACCAGTCATGGAATGGGCCGCCACGACATCGAGGAGATGGTGAAGCTCTACGGGATCATCTGGAGACGCTTCGTGGCTTGCCAGATGGCCGCGGCCCTTTACGACCAGACCACCATCGACATCGAGGCCGGAGCCAACCTGTTGCTGCGCGCCCAAGGCCAAGTCATCGCCTTCCCCGGCTACACCGCGGTTTACGAGGAATCCAGGGAGGAGAACGGGAACGGCGGAAGCGACCAGGGAGAGGAGGGGAAGCAACCCCTGCCCTCCGATCTCGCGGACGGGGAGCCCCTTTCCTGCCTCGAGGTCAGGCCCGAGCAGAAGTTCACTCAACCGCCGCCGCGGTTCACCGAGGCCGGCCTCGTGAAGGAGCTGGAGGAGCGCGGGATAGGACGCCCCTCCACATATGCATCCATCACCTCCACGATCCAGGACAGAAGGTACGTGGAGAAGCAGGAGGGGCGGTTCCGACCGAGCGAGCTGGGGATCCTGGTGAACGACCTCCTGGTGAAGGCCTTCCCCGACATCTTGAACGTCGATTTCACGGCTCAGATGGAGGACCGCCTGGACCGCATCGAGGAGGGCGACGACAACTGGATAGTCATGCTCAAGGACTTCTACGGCGGGTTTCACGACGCGGTGGAGCGCGCCAAGAAGGAGATGAAGCGCCCCGAGGACGAGGAGACCTCGCTCTCCTGCGAGCAGTGCGGCAAGCCGATGGTGGTGAAGTGGGGCCGTAACGGCAAGTTCCTGGCCTGCACGGGCTACCCGGAGTGCAGGAACACCAAGGAGTTCCGCCGCAACGAGGACGGCTCCGTCGAGGCACTGGCCGAAAAGCTCTCCGACGAGATCTGCCCTACCTGCGGAGCTCCCATGGCGGTGAAGAGCGGCCGCTTCGGCGCCTTCCTGGCCTGCTCCCGCTACCCGGAGTGCAAGACCACCAAGCCCATATCCCTCGGTCTGAAGTGCCCCCGCGAGGGCTGTGGGGGAAACCTGGTAAAGAAACGCTCCAAACGAGGTAAGACCTTCTACGGCTGCGACAACTATTCGACCACCAAGTGCGACTTCGTCCTGTGGGATCGCCCGGTGGGCCGCGCCTGCGACGAATGCTCCTTCCCGATAATGGTTTCGAAGGGGGGGCGCCAGGGAGCGCAATTGAAGTGCCCGGAGTGTGGTGCCACGGTCGCGCAGGAGCCAGTGAAAGACTGACCGGCCGCGCTGCCATCCACCCCCCTTCGCCCTGCACCTCCCCAGCTAACCGTTGATCGGGATGCCCAGATCCACTAGGATCAGCTCATGTTCTGGCTGCGAGGGCTATAGGAATGACTACTAGGTCTCTACTTATGTTGGCCGCGGCTTCCACCATGGCGCTGCTCACCCTCTCCTGCGCCTCGGGCGGCGGCTCCGCGGTCTGCGGCAACGGTCGCTGCGAGAGCGGCGAGGATCGCTTCACCTGCCCCGCGGACTGCGGAGCTTTCTGCGGCAACCAGGTCTGCGAGGTGGGAGAGAGCACCGCGTCCTGCCCAGGAGATTGCTACTGCGGAAACGGCACCTGTGACAGCGGCGAGAACTCAGCCACCTGCGCGGCGGACTGCTCGACCTCCTCCTGCGGCGACGGCACCTGTGGTGGGAGCGAGTCCACCTCCTCCTGCCCCGGAGACTGCTACTGCGGCAACGGCACCTGTGATAGCGGCGAGACCTCGACCAGCTGCCCGGCGGACTGCACCGGCGGCGCCTACTGCGGCGACGACACCTGCGACGTTGGGGAGACCCCGAGCAACTGCCCGGAGGACTGCGGCACCTGCGGCAACGGCATCTGCGACGCGGCCCAGGGAGAGACTACCGCGAACTGCCCTGACGACTGCACGGGCTGCACGCACACAACCTGCGACCTCTACCCGCAGTGCGGCTGCGACGACGGCATGAAGTGCACTCTGGACAGCAGCTCTTCCAGGACCTGCTCCACGGCGGGCGCCATCAACGCCGGCGGTCTCTGCACCGCAGAGGCCGACTGCAGCAAGGGAGCGATGTGCATCGGACGGACCACGAGCCAGGGCCAGTGCATGGCCTACTGCGACACCGGCGTCGGCTGCGGTGGTGGGGCCGGCTCCTACTGCGTCGGGCTCATAGATGCCAACCAGGCGCCGATCCCCGGAGCGGCGATCTGCACCATCCACTGCAGCCCCTCCACCAACACCGGCTGCCCGACCGGGCTGGCCTGCGAGATCTACCAGGACAGCAACACCATGGATCTCTTCACCGACTGCCACGGCGATGTTGGCACCGTGACCGAAGGAGGCGCATGCGACAATGCATCCGGCCTCTTCTGCGCCCCCAGCCACTTCTGCAACGAAGGCACCTGTTACAGGTGGTGCGACAACACCTCTCAGTGCACCACCCCAGCAACCTGTAACACCGATGCCTTCGGTGACCCGGTGGTCATCGGAACGACCACCTACGGCGTGTGTCTCTGAGCCTTCGGCAGGCTCTGACGGGCATACCATGACAGGGCGCCCCAGGGCAGTGGTGCTCCTCTCTGGGGGCCTGGATTCCACCACGACCCTGGCGATCGCGCTCGACGACGGCTTTGCGCCCTACGCCCTCACCGTGGCCTATGGCCAGCGCCACGAGATTGAGCTAGCCGCGGCCCGCCGCGTCGCTCAGGCCTTTCCCGTGGTGGAGCACCGTGTCATAGAGCTGGACCTCCGCCTCTTCGGAGGCTCGGCGCTCACGGCCGACCTTCCAGTGCCCAAAGACAGGGGCCCAGACGAGATCGGTGGAGGGATCCCTGTCACCTACGTCCCCGCGCGCAACACCGTCTTCCTCGCCCTCGCTCTGGCCTGGGCCGAGGTCGTTGGCGCCTGCGACCTCTTCATCGGTGTCTCCGCCCTGGACTACTCGGGCTACCCAGATTGCCGTCCGGCCTTTGTCCAAGCCTTCGAGGAGCTGGCCAACCATGCCACGCGGCAAGGCGCCGAAGGCAAGCGGTTCAGAGTTCACGCCCCTCTCATGGACCTCGACAAGGCCGGGACGATTAGACGCGGCCTCGAGCTCGGCGTGGACTACGGCCTCACCTGGACCTGCTATGACCCACAGGAGAGCCCAGAAGGACCTCGGGCCTGCGGACGCTGCGACGCCTGTCGCCTCCGCCAGGCAGGCTTCGCAGCTCTTGGCCAGCATGATCCGATCGCCTATACCCAAGGACTCGGCGAGCAGGGAGCGATGGATGCCTGAGCGCCTCTCCGTCTCCGATTCCCTGGCGGATGGCGCGAGGCGGCTGCGGACCGCGGCTCGCATGCTCTTCCCGCTCTACCTGGCAAACCTCGGCGTGGCGCTCTTCGCCCTCCTGCCCCTCCACGTCTCGCTCTACCGAGTGACCTCCACGCGCCCCGCTGCTGGCCGCTTGCTCGCTTCCTGGGACCTGGAGATCCTCGCCGAGCTGGTGATGGACCACCCGACCCTGCTCGCTCAGCTCCAGGCCGTCTTCCTCTTCGTCCCGATGGCCTACTTGATTCTGTCCCAGGCCCTGCTGGGAGGGGCCCTCGGCGCCCTTGCCCGCCCCCGGCGTCCTCGCGCCAGGGACTTCGGGGCCGACGCCCTGGGGCACTTCTTCCCCCTTCTCGGGCTGCTGGCCTGGTACCTGGTCCCCTTGGCCCTGGCGGGCGCAGCTCTCTACCTTGGCTATTCCGTGGCTGACGGAAGGCATTGGATGACGAGGTCCCTGGCCCTGGTTCCAGGGCTCGCGCTGTGGGCCTGGGCAGACGCCGCGCTGGATTTCGGCCGCGCGAAGCTAGTCCTCGACGACTCTGCCGCGCCGCTCAGGAGCCTTCTGGCGGGGTTCGGGGTCACTTTGAAGCGCCCCCTCGCCGCCATGGGGCTGCACCTGTTCCTCGGCTGCCTGGGTATCGCCCCTCTGGCCCTGCTCCTCCTGATACCCTCCGCGCTGGACGCTGGCGGCCCGGGCGGCGTGCTGCTCGCCTTTGTGGGCCGGCAGGTCGTAGTCTTCCTCCGGGTGTCGCTCAGGCTGTACTCCCTCGGCGCCCACCTCGGCTTCCTCGGGGGACCGGCGCAGCAAGAGCTGCCGGTGGAACCTGGCCGGGAAGCCTACTGACCACTGAATCCTGGTGCTGGCCGAGTCTGGAATAGCGGTCAAAATCTCGTGAGCTCAACGAGCGCGGCCACACGCTCGTCCAGCAGGGCTCTGGATGCGAGCTGCAGCCCGTCCAGGCTGAAATCCGACACGGTGAAGCTGGCGGCGGCGGTTCCATAGGCCACGCCCAGGCGGAGAGCCGCGACGTCCACGTCCGGCGCGCTGTCGAGATAGCCCATCATGCCGCCGGCGAAGGTGTCCCCGGCCCCGGTCGGATCCACCACATGGGTGAGGGGGATGGCTGGGAGCGCGAAGATGTCCTCGGGCCCAGCTCCGGTAAAGAGCAGGGCGCCGTGCTCTCCGCGTTTCACCACCAAGGCCCTTGGGCCCATTCGCAGGACGGCGCGCGCTGCCTTGACGATGTTGTGCTCGCCAGCGAGGAGCCGAACCTCCTCGTCATTGATGGTCAACAGGTGCACGAAACTCAGCGTCTCGGCGAGCGCCCTGGGCTCCCCGCGGATCCAGAAGTCCATCGTGTCCGCTGCTATCAGACGGGGCCTCGTCATCTGCCGACACACGTGGGACTGCAACGCCGGGTGGATGTTGGCCAGAAAGAGCGTCTGGGCCTCCCTGTAGGCAGGGGGCAGCTCGGGGTGGAAGTCGGCGAACACGCCGAGCTCCGTCACAATGGACTCCCTCGAGGAGAAGTCGGGGGCGTACCTGCCGTGCCAGAAGAAGGTCTTGCCCGCCGCCCTGCTGAGGCCAGCGCAGTCGATCTGCCGCCGCTCGAGCAGCTCCAGGTGCTCCTCGGGAAAGTCCTCTCCGATGATCCCTACCAGCCGGACAGAGGTGAAGTGCGCCGCCGCCAGTGACACGAAACAAGCCGCACCCCCGAGTATGCGTTCCCTGGTGGCGGAAGCGGTCTCGACTGTGTCGAGCGCGACGCTGCCTACTACTACGAGTGACATGGTCCTCCTTGGGGCAAGGCCCCGCTCTAGGGGCCCGCTGACCGCCCTTGTTCCTCGGGATCTTCCTCCCGAGTAGAGCGCTGTATCCTCTCTCGCATGAGCTGGGCGTCCGGGTGAGACGGCGTCCGCGCGAGGGCCGCCTTGTAAGCCTCGGTCGCCTCCTCCCGCAGCCCCATCTCCCAACAGACGGTGCCCAGGTTCACCTGAACTTGTGCGGAAGCTCCGGGCAGCTTCGCCGCCCGCCGCAGCGCGTCCAGCTCCTGATCCCTGTAGTCGGCGTCTCCAGTGACGTAGAAGCGAAGCCTTGAGGACATGGCGAAGCGGTTCCACAGCCCCGGCCGGTGTGGCTGCCGCTTCGCTGCTTCGGCGTACGCGTCCATTGCACAGTCGTAGCGCCCCTGGGCGAAGCACTCGGCGCCCTTCTCCTCCAGGGCAGAGACTGAGCGAGACGCCCCGGAGCCACCTGGCCCTTTCTCATGGCAGCCGCTGGCAGAGCACAGAAAACACAGACCGACCCATAGCGCATACAGCGCCCGGCCCTTGGACGCCCTTGAATCGGCTTGCATTGCCGAGCTGAAGATGGAGATCGGCATTGCCCGCGGTCACTCCATGAGCCGCAGGAGCCCGCGCATCCGATCCCTCGTGGAAGGCGGAACCAGCTCGGGCGCGGTCATGACCGCGTTCTCGAGCGCGCGGTGAGCTGGGCTCGCATGGGTATCCGACTGTAACCGAGAGGCGACGTACGCGACGACCTCGCGGGCGTTCTCGACGTTCTTCTTGACAATACCGAGCACCGTCGCGACATCCACGGCATCCTCCTCGTCCCTCCAACAGTCGTAGTCGGTGGCGAGCGCCACTGTCGCGAAGGCGAGTTCCCCCTCCCTCGCCAGCTTGGCCTCCGTCGCGTTCGTCATGCCGATCACGTCCACGCCCCAGCTCCGGTAGAGGTTCGACTCCGCCCTGGTCGAGAACTGTGGACCGTTGATGCAGACGTAGGTGCCGCCCTCGTGCACCGCGACCCCCGTGGCTCGCGCTCCCTCTGCCGCGAGCCGGGCCAGGCGAGAATCCACCGGATCGGCGAATCCCACATGGGCTACAATACCCCCCTCGAAGAAGGTGGAGTCCCTCCCCCAGGTCCGATCGATGAACTGATCCACGATGACGAAGTCGCCTGGCCGGATCTCTTCCCGCATGGAGCCCACCGCCGATATGGCGAGCAGTTGCGTGACGCCGAGCTGCTTCATCCCGTGGATGTTCGCGCGGTAGTTGATCTCGTGGGGGGCAATGCGGTGCCCGCGCCCGTGCCTGGGAAGGAACACGCACTCTGTTTCTCCCAGCTTGCCGCAGACATACGAATCCGAGGGCGCCCCGAAGGGGGTCTCCACCTTCATCTCTCTCACCTCGGTGAGGGCATCGATGTCGTAGAGCCCGCTGCCTCCCATGACTCCCAGGATCTTGCTCTTGGCCATGCTTCAGCTCCTATCACCCCCTCGCGGAGGCCTCATGTGGATCGCACGAGGAGGGGGGAGACGTCAACGCAGGTCGGCACGAGGCTCGCGGCAGGATGGTACAAGCTGGCTCGCGCGTGTCCGCTCCCGGAATTGCTCACCGTGCCACTCTCACCGGGGAGAGGCGCCCATGCGCACGAAGAGCTCGGTAACGTAGAGTTCCTGGCCCCCATCACGCGCTAGGACGCAGACTCCTATTCCCCCGTGGGTTGCGCTGCTCCCAAGCCGCATCGCGCGATGGCCGGGGCTCTGCATCATGGCTCGGTCTGCCTCGTCCGGGCTCGCCGCGTGTCCGACGTTCTCACCAACCCAGGTCACGCTCAGTCGAGCGCGAGCCACCCGATCCGCCGCGGTTCCCGACTCGGGCGAGTGGTGGTGCACCGCCTGCCGGCGGCACATGTCAAAAGAGTGTGCCCGGGCCACCTCGGCCAACTCGGGGTGCCAGCTGAGGGGCGGGGCCCCGGCCCGCTTCCGCGCCAGCGCGAGGAGCCCCCAGAGGGTTCGCGCCGCCTCCTTTGCGTCCATGAGCACCCGAGAAGCTGGACGGGGCATCAGGAGCCTGTCGGGAGGGGCCTTGCCGACGAAAAGCGGAAAGTTCGCCAGGATCTCCGGTCCATCTGGTCCGCTGCCGAGGATCTCCACCTGAAAACGCCCCGCGCCGCCGCTGAGCGGCACGACGGCGTGAAAGGAGCCATCGGTGGCAGAGACCAAATGCGGAGCCCTCGAGCTTCCATCAGGTGCGGTCACGACGACTCGGGCCGCGCCAAACCCCCGCGACATAGTGCCCCTCAGCAGGATGGACGACTCATGAGCGGGGCTCCTGGGGAGAGAGCT
>JAVEWA010000742.1:0-3162 GCA_034004785.1 Polyangia bacterium | reverse complement strand
CTGTCATGCGGGCATACCCTGGGACTCGCGGAGCCTAGAGAAGCTCTTGCTCAAGTCCATGTTAGACCCCAACCGTAGACGGAACACGCTGCCATCGCGGCTCAGGGGGCTTAGGTGATCACGCATGTGGTCACCCTGTACCGCCTGATTCCGCGGCAGTCGCCCCTGGGTGACTGGCGCACGGATCCCTTCGGTCATCCTGTGCTCCGCCAGGTGGTGCTGACCTTGCAGGTCGGTGAGAACGGTAACCTGTCGGGCGAGTACCAGGAGACCATCTCCGGGCTCCTCGGCGCCCCGTTCACGGTGAGCGGGACAGTCTTTTTGCGCCGGGAAGGCGACGAAGACGATTTCGCGGCGTTTCTCCTGGGCACAGCGCCGACCGTCCCCGACCCCCCTGTGCAGGCTCAGATCAGCTCTTGGTGTGCGGCGCACCTCCGGTGCCCAAATGCCGAGCTGACGATCTGCGCGGCGAGCTATCCCACCTGCGTGGCTGGAGATGAGGCGAGCTGTCCATCCGCGCTCATCCTTGCAAAGGCGATCGATCAGGACCTCCCATCGATCGAAAGCTCCTTCTCGGCATCGTCGCCGATCATCAACGGGTTCCCCGTGGACCTCGTCGATTGCTGCCGCGACTCCATGGCCGCCGCCGCTGGCCTTCCCCAGGACTTCCCTCCCGCTCCCCCGGCCTGCGCGGAAGAATGCCTCGATCCCCACCTGAGCGAGTGCCTCCAGTCGGTGTTCGAGCACAACCTGACCGGTGGCATCCACGACCCTGGGTCCGAGGTACCAGAGCTCACGCTGGTTCGGAACCTGATGAACGCGGGGCTCTTCGTTGCGAGCGACAGCCTCGTCGAGGCCCTCGAGATGCGAATCGAGGGGATGGGGTTCCAGGACGAGCTCGGCAAGCTGGATCAGGTGCAGTCCGACCTGGCCTGGCTCGAGCAGCGAATGTTGCGTCCCGGGCGGCTGGCAGCGCTCCAGGGGATCCCGTTCACCATCTACCAGATGGACCACTACGACCTCTTCTCCAAGCTGTTCCGCCTGGAGACCATGATGCTGGAGACCCTGTCGCACCGGGCAAAGCTGAAGCTGAGGCAGGGTCTCGAACCTGACGGCGACATCCGTCAGGAGCTCCAGTCTGCCGCCGAGGTGACCTACCTGCGGGGCGTCGCGGTGGCCGAGGTCCTGCGCCTGGTGGGTGGGGATCCGGCCCCGGCCCTTTCCGAGCATGACGCCTTGGCCCAGGCGCTCACCACGGCAGCGCGGTCCGCCCGTGACATGTCGTCCGGCCGGAACGTGCTCGGGCTGTCGCCCGAGTACGTCCCGTTCCTGTATCGCCCTGGTGACCAGGGGTTGACCAACTTCGAGCAGGTGTTCAACCACGTCAGCTCCGAGATCCTGGCGGGGGCAAAAACGGATGAAGACGCTGCAAAGGCGTCGGTACGCGAGTTTGAGCAGAACCAGTACACGGTCACTACCGCCATCAGCGACGTCAACATCCAGTACAACGAGCAGCTCTCCGAGATCTGTGGAACGGTGGGGGGCGAGCCGGACGTGGCCAACTGCGGCACCGAGGACGGTTCGCTGAAGCTGGAGCTGCAGAGCCTGGAGTACGAGCAGTCCGGCGTGGACCTCGTGGAAACACGCCTGGTGGGCCTCAAGACGCAGATCCAGATCGAGCTCGATCGCGCGGCCGCGGTCTCTGGAGTTCGGGATGGCAACATCCGCATGATCCAGGAAAATGGCGAGGTCATGGCGGCCATGACCGTCGCTGATTCCGTCCTCTCCAGCATCCAGACCTTCCTTTCGATCGCGTCCAACTCCAATGCCCTGAACTTCGGCACGCCGACCGGGCTCGGGGCCATCTCCGCGGTGATCCAGCTTCAGCGAGGGATGATCGCTGCCGAGAAGGAGCGGCTTCAGACAATGGAGCGCGCGAGGATGGAGGCGGCGACCCAGCAGATCGAGCTCATCAACTCCCAGGCGACGGTGAAAAACCTCCTCCTTCAGATGAGCACCGTGGCCATCGAGGTCATGATGCAGCAGGACCGGGTCAACCAGCCGATGAGCCGGATCATCGCACTCAAGGAGAAGGTGAAGCGCCTGGTGGCCACACGAGACATGCTCATCCTGAGAGCGCAAAACAACCCGGCGGCCGATCCATCCTTCCGGCTCACCCGGGATCGCCTGGCCGAGCAGGCCGAGGCGTCATTCGAACGAGCGCAGGAGTGGGTCTACCTCGCGGCGCGCGCCTTCGAGTACGAGACCAACACGGACTTCCCCTGCATCGAGTCGCATCTGTACCGGGTGCGCACCGCTGCGGGCCTGCAGACCTTCATGACCAACCTGATGGCGAACTTCACCGCCTTCCGCGCGGCCTACGGCTCGCCCCAAGTGTACGTGGACGAGATCTCGGTTCGTCAGGATGTCTTCGGCATCAGCCAGGCCCTGGTGGACCCGGTGACCGGCGAGGAGATTTCGCCCCTGGAGCAGTTCCGGCGCCTCCTGCTCTCCGGGGACAACAAGGACGGCCACGGAGGAGTTTCGCTGCCCTTCTCGTCATCCATCTCGGCGGGCAACGGCGTCTTCAGCTCGCTGCTCTGCAACGATCGCATCAAGGACATCCAGGTCATGCTCGTGGGCGATTTCCTCGGCGACAACGAGGCTGGAGTTGTCCTCAGCCAGGCCGGATCATCGCTCATCCGCTCCTGCAACCCAACACACACGGGCACCCTCCAGGAGCTGGTCGAGTACAACATCGATGACGAGAAGGCGAGCATCCAGGCCGGGGTGAATACTTACGGGCTGGCGCCTGCGAGCACGGCCTTCTATGGCCGCAGCGTTGCCTTCTCGAGCTGGCGGGTCTCCATCCCGAGCGGGAGCGAAGAGCCCAACAACGCCGATCTCGATCTCACGCACCTGGACGACATCGTGATCAAGGTCGGCCACGAGGCCTTGACCGTGGACGATCTCTCTGGGAACGAGTTCGTCCCGTTTTGCCAGTAGGAGCAGCCGCCATGACAATCGTTTCCACCACCGAGAACGCCCTGCGCCGGATTGCCGCTCCTTGGGGACATCGACCTTGCACTCTCACCATGGCAATGGCCCTGCTGGTCGCTCCGGCGTGGCTGTGCTTCGGATGCGGGGGCTCGAAGGACCCAT
>JAVEWA010000098.1:0-14714 GCA_034004785.1 Polyangia bacterium | reverse complement strand
AACTTATGCACTTCTTCCTTGTCCCAGACGATTATCGGCTCGACCACGTGGGAGAGGATGAACCCGTCGAAGTTGACCATGACAGGCAGCAGGACCTTGGGATCCTCGGCCACGCGGAAGGCGAAGGGGATCAGGTCGAAGGACTCCTGGCCGTTCTCGGCGAAGACCGAGACCCAGCCCACGTCCCTGCAGGCCATGATGTCGCCGTGATCGTTCCATATGGAGATAGGCGCCGACAGGGCCCGGTTCGCGACGGCCATCACGATCGGGAGGCGCATGCCGGAGGCGATGTACAGGATCTCGTGCATCAGCTCTAGGCCCTGGGACGAGGTGGCCGTGAAGGTGCGGGCCCCGGCCGCGCTGGAGCCGCAGCAGCAGCTCATGGCCGAGTGCTCCGACTCCACCGGGACGAACTCGGCGTCCAGGTGACCCTCGGCCACGACCTCTGAGAGGTGCTCGACGATGTGGGTCTGGGGCGTGATCGGGTAGGCGGCGATCACGTCCGGGTCGCACATCGCGGCGGAGTCCGCTATGCCGATGGAGACTTCCAATCCCTTTCGCGTACCCATCAGGCCTCCTCCTGCTGCATCCGGATGCACCGGGTGGGGCACTCCATCATGCAGATGCCGCAGCCCTTGCAGTAGTCCAGGTCTGCCTCGTAGTAGCCCTCGGCGTTCTGGGCTATGCAGGACTCGGGGCAGAACATGTCGCACACCGCACACTGGATGCAGTGCTCGTGGTTCCAGATTGGGCGCTCCGAGCGCCATGACCCTGTCTTGTTGTTCCGGGCGCTCCCGGGCGCCGTGACCGGGCAACCCGGTGGGAGCTCACGCCAGGTGGGCAGCGTCATCTCAGTTCTCCTCGTGAACGACGGTGTCCTCGTAGGCCCGTCGGAAAGCGTGGATGTTGAGCGAGGCGATTCGCCCGAAGCGGTCCTTGACTGCGCTCTCCAGGGAGTCGAGGCCTACCAAGGTCTTGTCACCCTCTGCGGTGGCCTTGATGAAGGCCCCGAGCATGGTGGTGTTGGTGATGGGCCGCCGGATGGTCTGCATGGCGATGGTCAGGGCGTCCACGGTGGCCACCCTGCCAGGGAGCTTGAACTCCTTGCGGAGGGCTTCTGGGGACAGGTGCGTCGCCACGACGATGGTGCCCCCCGGGGCGAGGCCCGCCGCCACGTCGACGAGCTTCAGCAGCGAGGGGTCGAGCACGATAACCCCGTTCGGGTTGTACACCGCGCTCCGGTTGAGTATCTGGGCGTCAGCGACTCTGGCATAGGCCATGACCGGCGCTCCGCGCCGCTCAGGTCCGAAGCTCGGGAAGGCCTGGCCGAAGCGGCCCTCCCCGATGGCCGCGAGGGCCAGGAGCTCCGCCGAGGTCACCGCGCCCTGCCCGCCACGTCCGTGGAACCTGATCTCGTACATCGCTTCTCCCTTTGGCTGTGTAGCCGCCGAAGGCACCCAGCGCGCAGGCTTCGCCCGTCCGGTTCCGGTGGGCCCTGGGGTCGGGTGTGCGTTCGGGCAACACACTAATATCGGCTCCAAGCCGAATGTCAATCGAAGATGGTCGAGGCCCATGCTTCCGGCTTTGGCTCCCGCGAAGGGCCGCTCTGGTCAATGGACTGGCCGAAGGGCTCCGCATGGGGTAAATAGGTAAACCGAAATGTCTTTAAGCCGTCGTATCGCGATCCTCGCGCTGGTATCCATGGCCCCAAACATGGCTGGGCGTTCGGTCCAGGCCCGCACCGCGAGACCGCATTCGGTTGTTTTCTCAATGAAATACAAAGGGACCTGGGGGATCCGGCACCAGCCCGTGCAGTTTGGCGCCGCCCGGTGGCTGCATCGCTCCAAGAACGCTCCCACCGGCCTGCAGTGCACTAGGGACGGTCGCTTCCTCATCTATGCAGAGGAGGGAGGGATATACGCCCGCTCCCTGGCAGGCTCCGCGGCGCCTCGCAAGGTCGCCAGCCTTCCTGGCGCCATCTGGGATCTCCACCGCCGGCAGATCCGGGCCTTCGTCGCTCCCAGCCCCTCGGGTCGCTACCTGGCCCTGCCAGACCCCGAAGGGGTCAGGGTGCATGACTTGGAGACAGGCAAGGATCTCATCGTGAAGCCTCCCACCACCGGGGATGAGGAGAGCCAGAAGGTCCGGGTCATCCATCCCCCGCGCTGGATGCCGGACCGGGACGCCTTCCTGTACCTGACGCAGCAGGGCGACAAGGGCCGAGGAGCGGTGAACGCCCGGGTCTTCGATCTCGCTCAGGGCCGCCACTCTCTGTGGTTTCCGGTGCTTACGAAGCCAGTCCTCGCAGTGGAGGCCTTTGACGCGATCTTCAACGCCGAGGGCACCCGAATTGGTCTCACCCTGGCGGTGAGGCAGGAGCGCGCCACGGCGGTTCGGTTCCGGATCTTCTCGGTGAACCCCTACAAGGCCCTATCCATGCCTGGGAGAGTGACGATTGGCCGCCTGCACGGGTTCGATCCCAGACTGGGTGACATCCTGTTCACTGGCCACCTCGCCGGGCAGCCGGCCAAGCTGTGGTCATACTCTTTCACTCGCAAGAGCCGCCAGCTCCTGGATACAGGGTTCTTGTCCTCCGGCCGGATGGTGCTCGGCTTCTATCCCGAGAGACGTACCGCGCTGGTGGCACAGCCCTACGACAGTGGCCCCTGCTCCGGAAAGGCCAAGCTCTACAAGGCGAGCAGCTCCTTCACCATGACCGCCCTCGTGCGCTGGGCCGCCTGGACGGAGGTCGTGGCCGAAGATCCCACGGGCGCCTGGCTCGTCTTCCGTTCGGGCAGCACTTGTAACCACAAGTCTCCAACGCTCTACCTGATGATGGCCGACGGATGGGGGCTCCTGAAGGACATGGACGCCCGCTTCGCCCCGCTGCGCACCGTGGATCCCCAGGACGCGGCCCTCTGCCCCCTGCCTCCTCCTCCTTCGAGGCCGCGGTGAGCCCCTCGGGGCGAGGCGATCCCTTCATCGCTTCTCCTCGTCCCTGGCCTGTGCGAGAAATGGAGGGCCATGGCCGATACCGTGCAGCGCGAAGCCGTTGATTCCGGCAAGGAGGACAGGGCAGAAGCTCCTGAGGTGATTCGTTGCCGAGGTCTGGAGAAGCGGTTCGGCGAGCACCTGGCCCTGGCCGGCCTCGACCTGACCGTCCGCCAGGGGCAGTTCTACGGGCTCCTGGGTCCGAATGGCGCCGGAAAGTCCACCACCGTGTCACTGCTCACCGGGACCCGTGTCCCTACAGGAGGTGAGATCCGGCTTTTCGGCAGGAAGCTGGACCCCGACGACCCTGCCACCAAGGGGCAGATGGGGGTCGTTACCGAGGAGCCTCCCCTCTTTGACCGGCTGCGTGGGCGCGAGATGCTCGTGTTCGTCGCCAGGATGCAGGGCCTCTCGCGGAAGGAGGCGGCGCAGCGCTCGGAGGACCTCATCTCGCTCCTTGGCCTCGAGGAAGCTGGTGGCAAGTTGGTCGCGGACTACTCCCGGGGCATGAGGAAGAAGCTGGCCATCGGGTGTGCCCTGATCCACGGACCCAGGCTGCTGTTTCTAGACGAGCCCTTCGAGGGAGTGGACGCCCTCTCGGCCGAGACGATTCGCGGCGTGCTTTGTCATCTCACCTCCCGCGGGACGACGGTCTTGCTCACCACCCACATCCTCACTCTCGCCGAACGGCTCTGCGACGCCTATGGCATCTTGAGCCGCGGCCGCCTCGCTTGGGAGGGCTCCCCTTCGACCCTGGTGGAGGAGGGAGTGGACCTGACCTCTCGCTTCGTGGAGGTGGTGGGCGCCGAGCGGGAGGCGAGCGGGTTGCCTGCCTGGCTCGATGGTGACCGATGAGCGGCCATGGCGGTGGGCCAGGGGAGCGGCCACGTCCAGAGGTCACCACGAAGGCCAGGGGCGGACCTGGCTTTGCCGCCCTCGTGAGCGAGCTGGCGCTGCTCAGGCTGCGCTTGCTCGTGAGGCGTATGGGCGGATCCGGATACCTGGGGACGGCCTTGTCGGCCCTGGCTATGATCGGCGCTTCGGGCGGGCTCGGCCTCGCGGGTTACCTGCTCTTTTCCAGGGTGCCTGCGGTCCTCCAGAGCCGGGTCTGGATGGCCTTTTTCCTGGCCCTCTACTTTTTTTTGATCGGGATCTTCTGGATCTTGTGGCCGGTCGTGGCCGCGCAGGTGGATGACGACACCGAGCTAGGCCGCTTCCTCCATTACCCGATTCACCCCGCGCAGCTCTACCTCGTCCAGACCCTCGCCGCGCTACTTGCCCCCTCGGCGTTTTTCTTCTTTCCGGCGCTGGTCGGAGCTGGCTTTGGTCTGTCCGAGAGCCTGCGTCCCGGAGCGGCGGCCACGCTGCTGCTGATGACCTGCTACGCCTTGATGTGCGTCACGGTCGGCAGAGCCCTCTTGAACCTGTTTTTGAACGTCATGGCCCACCGCCGCTCGGCCGAGCTCCTCTTCTCGGCTTTCCTCGTCGGGCTCGCCCTGGCCGCGGTGCTGCCGCCCGTGGACGCCTCCTGGCTGACCGCCCGCTTCGCCGACCTCGCCGCTGCCTCGCCCGAGGATCTGGAGGACATCCGGAGGGCCGCCCACGGCATGACCGACACGCCTCCTGGCTGGATTGCCCATGGTCTGCGCGCGGCCGCGAGGGGCTACGACGGCACGGTCCTTCGGACCGCCGCCGGCATGCTCCTGGTGGCCGGCCTCGCCTGGGGCGTCGGGCTCTTCGCCCTGCTTCGCTTTTATCGAGGTGCGCGGAGGCTTTCCTCGAGGCGGCGGATCCCACTGTCCCGAGAGCCCGAGAGCCCCCTCTCTGCCAGGCGGGCATCCGCGGCCATCACCGGAAAGGGAGGATGGCGGTTGCCAGGGCTCTCCGGGCCCGTGGCGGCCCTTTTCGAAAGGGAGCTGCGCTCCCTTTTGCGGAGCCCCAAGGGGCGCCTCCTGTTCGCCATGCCCTTTTTTCTGCTGATCCTTCTCAGGCTGGTCGGCGCCGCGCCGCTCTTCGCCTTCTGGCTGGGCCCAGAGTGGACGAGCCAACTGCTCATGGCCCTCTGCGTGTACGTTCTGGGGTCTTTGGCGGGCCAGTTCTTCGTGAACCAGTTCGGGTACGACGGTCAGGCGGTTCGCCTGATCTTCCTCCTGCCGCCTTCGCCCAGAGACTGGCTCCTTGGAAGGAACCTGGCCCACGCCGTCTTCGCCCTCGGGCAGTTCCTCTCCCTCGTGGCCATGGCCTTTGTGCTCCTGCCTGGAGCCGGGCCCATCGGGCTGGAGCTTCCCATTCTCTTTTTTCCCTTCGGGCTGCTGGTGCTGCTGGGGGTGGGCAACTTCCTGTCCCTGCTGTATCCGAGGCGGTTTGTCTTCTCCCTGACGAGGCGGGACAGGCCAGCCGCGGCGAGCTTCGGCCTCCTCCTCGGGGCCCTGGCCGCGACAGTCGGCGTCTTGGCTGCCGCCCTGCGAGTCGCGGAGCTCCTCGGGGCGCCGCGGGGCCTGTTCCTCCTCGGTCTGGCCTGCTTGGCCTCGATCCTGTATATCGGGCTGCTGCCCACGGCGGCCAGGGAGCTGGGGAGAAGACGCGAAGAGCTGGTCTCCGGGGTTACGGCGTCCTAGAGACCTCGGATGCTCGGAGGGCTGCCTTGGTCTTTTCCGCCGAGGTTGACTCCAGGGCTACAACCCTGGATTCTGGATGTACTAGCTGGATATGAGGAGGACGCTCATGTTTACGATTGGTTTTCGGAGGGCCTTGCCTTGCTCGTTACTCGTGTTCGTACTTGGCTCCGGGTGCCCCATGGGTGATCCCGGGCTCGGCGTTTCAGGCACTGTCGAGCTCGGCCAGACAGCAGACGCATCAGGCTTTGTCTACCTGCAGATCCGCGCCTTCCAGGACGATGATGAGACATGGGATCCCACGCAGGCCCTGCCCGAGGTAGAGGTCGCGTTCAGCGAGACCCGGACGCTGTCGGGCACGGGTGACTTCCCAGCCGGATATGAACTCAACAGCCTTGGAACCGTGGACAAGCGGCGATGGCGAGTGCTCGCCTGGCTGAGCAGCGAGGAAGGCTCGGAGGCTCCCGGTTCTGGCGACTGGTGGGGCACCGCGAGATTCTCTTTCGACGGCTGCGGGAGCCACGGAGGTTTCTGCGATTACATAGAAGGCGTGGACGTAACCCTGGACGCTCGAGTGCCTTAGGCACGAGGCGCCTTCGGAGGGGGCAAGGTCAGCTCAAATGGGAGGAGAGGAGTCTCGGGCTCGAGCCCGTAGGAGGGCTAACGGTGGCCCATGTCTCTGTGACTGCCTCCGCGCTGGCCGCCCCCGCGCTGGCCGCCCCCGCGCTGGGCGGGACGGCGCTCGGGCTGCATGCCTGCGGGCCTACGGGCGCGTGGCCCGGTGTGGCCTGGTCCGCGTGCTCCCGGGCCGGTGTGATGGGCCGGTCCGCGGGCGCCGGGTCCGGTGTGATGGGCCGGTCCACGCGCTCCCGGGCCGGTGTGATGGGCCGGTCCACGCGCTCCCGGTCCGGTGTGATGGGCCGGTCCGCGCGCTCCCGGTCCGGTGTGATGGGCCGGTCCACGCGCTCCCGGTCCGGTGTGATGGGCCGGTCCGCGCGCTCCCGGTCCGGTGTGATGGGCTGGTCCGCGCGCTCCCGGGCGGTGGTGGCCAGGCCTGAAGTTGGTGTCAGGCACGCGATGGGCCGTGCGTCCCCACGAGTGGTTGGGGCGGCGATAGGCGCGGTAGCTGTTGCCATGCTCCCGGTGCCAGCGGGTGTAGTGGGTGCGGTGGGTCCGCCAGTGGGAGTGATAGGTGTTCCAGTAGGGAGAGGTACGGGGGACGTAGACCTGCCTACCGCCGCTCCAGTAGTAAGGCGTTCCACCGTCGTCGTAGTACACGACGTAGCCCTCGTAGTACTTGGGCGTGTAGTAGTCCACCACTGCGGGCGGCCTGCGGTAGTGCATGTAGGAGCGGCCGTGATCGCGATACCAGCGGTCATAATGGGGGCGGTGGCGCCGCCAGTGGTTCACGTAGCGGCGGTAGTAGGGCGAGGTCACGGGCACGTAGTACCTGGTGCCGTCTATGTAGTACATGGGCCTGCCGTGGACGTCGTAGTAGACGACCGAGCCTTCGTAGAACTCGGGGGTGTAGTAGGACGCCGCAACTGGCCGGCGGTAGTTGAGCATCCTGTGGCCCACGGCCTGGTACCAGGCCAGGTACTGGGCCTGATACATCCGGTAGTGGTTCGCCAGGGCGGGGTACTCGGCGTAGGTCTGGGGCACGTAGTAGGCCTGTCCGTTGTCGTAGTAGTAGGGGCGGCCATAGGCGTCGAAGAAGATCAGATGATCGATGTAGTAGACGGGCATGTAGCCCGCTGCGGAGACCTCCGCAGGGTTGTAGACCATCACCTGGGCAGAGCCGATGGCTGGCGCCGAGGCCAGGCCGCCCAAGAGGGCCAAGACTGACAGGAACCGAACACTCGCGTTTCTCATGAACACCTCCCGGTCTCATCCGCTTCATGCGGTGGACCCAATGTTGGCTAAGCCATTGGCGCCTCAAGTGGGCGTCGCATCTGGTGGCTATCTGGGCCTCTCCCTGAATAAAGGGTCGCCCCGAGGGCGGCCTATGATACGGCCTTTGGACGAGCCCCTGGCAAGGATATTTACCAGCTTTTGTGCGAGGGGGGGCCGACCGAACATAACAATTTGAAACCAATCAGTTTGCTGGGGCAGACCGATGATTGGTGCTTGGGCCTAGTTGCAGCTCGGCGGGGCCGAGCAGGTGCCCTGTTGGGAGGGTGAAGGGGCGTCCAGGCCGACTGGGCCGTTGTTGCCGTCCAGCTCGCCCGGGGGAGCGGTGGGGGCGGAGAGGCCTCCCTGGCCGCCAACGCCTCGGGCGCCGCCGGAAAAGGTGCAGACGGGCAAGGAGGGAGAGCTCACGCCATAGACCCCGTAGGAGACGCCGCCCGCGCCTCCTCCTCCTCCTCCTCCGTGCCCGCCGTGGCGGCCGGCACCGCCCGCGCCACCACCCTGGGAGCCGCCCGCGCCGCTGCCGCCGTAGCCGCCCAGGCCGCCGCTCTGGCCCCTGCCTCCGTTGCCTCCCCTGCCTCCGTCGCCGCCGGCGCCGCCGGTCACCAGGCACTCGGTTGCGGTCACGGTCGAGGAGACGAGGAAGAGCCCAAAGCTCCCGCCTCCACCTCCGCCGCCGGTGCCTGCCCCGCGGGCTGCGCAGCCGCCAGCGCCTCCGCCGCCTCCCCCAGCGCCCCAGGAGTCGGTGCCGTCGTCGCAGCCGCCGCTTCCGCCTCCCCCTCCGCCTCCGGTGCCGTTGTCACCCGTTGCGCCGGCAGTGCCGCCGTTGGCGTACCAGAACTGGTCCGAGATGCGGCCTCCCGAGCCGGCCGCGCCAGCGGCGCCGTTGTCGTAGCGGCCGCTGTTCCCACCAGACGGGGTGTTGCATGGGCTGGAGCCAGCGCCCCTGTAGCCGTAGCTGGAGGAGGAATAGACGCTGGCGTTAGTGCCCGCGGAGCCGGGTCTGGCACTGCAGTCCGTGCAGATCCCAAGGACGCATCCATCGGTGTCCATGGTTCCCCCGGCGCCTCCCGCGCCGCCAGATGGCGCACGACCGCCAGAGCAGGTGTTGGAACCAGCGCTTCCCCCAGCCCCTTTCGTCGTGTAGTCGCAGGCGCTCCCGTTGCTTCCTGCGCTCCCTCCAATCCCTCCGTTCATCGCAGACGTCGCGCCAACAGTCGGGGCGTCCAGGCCGTTGTCTCCGTTGAGACCGTTCACGCCATTGCCAGCCTGGAAGGTGACCCGCTCGATTGAGAGGCCGCTCGAGCTCACGGCCCAGAGCACGTAGCTCGAGCGCCCGTCCTTGCCAACCGTGCCCTGGGCGGTCGGACCCACCAGCACCAGGTCGAGGAGGCGCGTGGGGGCGCTCAGGCCATAGGCCCGGATCGTCATGAACTGGCCAGTGTTCGAGTCAACTCCGCCCACAACCGTGACGGTGTGCCCGGGGTTCATACGCGGCGCACGCTGCCAGCTCGAGTCGTAACCGCCCACCAGGTGGATCCCCTCCGCGAGCGAGATTACCTCGTAGTAGGTGCCTGCCTGGATGTAGACGAACTCCCGGCCCGTCAGGGCCGCCCTCGTGATGCCCTGGTTGATGGTCTGGCAAGAGCTGAGGTGGTCGAGCCCGCAGCCAGCGTCGTCGGTTCCAGCCACCGAGACGTAGATGCCGCCGTCGATCTGGCCGTCGATGCCGTCGCAGTTCTCGTCGGTGAAGGAGTCATCGGGCAGGTCCGCCGTGTCCGGGGCCTCGCACTCCCCCCAACCCGCGCTGCCCAGGCACTCCCTGATCCCCTGGCAGGTTCCGAAGGGGGTCGTCAGGCTACAGGGGGCGGTGTTGCCCGCGGTGGCGGCGGTGCAGTTGCATGAGCCACTCTCTGGTAGGCACTGCCTGAAGGGCAGGCCCGCGAGCTCCACGTCCTGGCAGGTGTAGCCCGTCGGGCAGGAGACCAGGGTGCAGTCTCTTGCGCAGAAGCTCCCGCCCAATGGGTCTGGGAGGCAGAGGTCCTGGCCGATCAGGTTGCATTCGCCGTGTGTTGCGCACTGGGTGCAGAGCAGGTTCGCTTCCGGTATGCACACATCCGAGACCACGCCCTGCTCGACCGCGTCGAGCACACCCACGCAGCCATAGCCGGTGGGGCAGTTGCCGCCCTGGCACAGCATGGAGCAGAAGCCGCCAGTCGCCACGAAGATACAGACGTAGGACTGGCACTGGAGCTTGTCGGAGCAGGGCTCGCCGAAACCCAGCCTGACCGCGGCGTCGGGCCCGGCGTCCTGGGCGGCGTCGGGGGCCGCGCTGTCAAGGGCGCTGGCGTCGGGCGGTCCAGCGTCCGCCTGCGGCAAGGCGCAAACACCTGATTGGTTACAGACGAAGGGGGACAGGCAGTCATCAGGGCCGTCGCAGGGGCAGACCTGAAGGTAAGGATCACATTGGCCAGGAGGAGTGCTCGGCCCGCAGGCTCCCGCCAAGGCGATCAGCAAGGCTGGACCCATGCGGAGGATGAGTGTGCGCACATTTGCCATGACTACGATGCTAGCATCTCATCGGGGCGCTGAGAAGCGCCAAGACCCGACCGAAGCTGGATCCGTGCCCTGGGGGTGCGTCGTTTCCCATGCTCGAGGCACCCGAGGCCGTACGGGGGTCGCCTCCAGGCTCGACCTGGGCTAGACTGCGCGGCCAGAGCTTGAGGGGGCGCACTCAAGGCCCCCCGAGAGGAGCGCAGCAATGAAGACGAGAACGGATCAGCTCGAGAGTCCTTCTGGCGCCTCGCTACATCTTCGCACCTGGGAGCCCGAGGGCTCTCCGGTCGGGGCTATTGTCCTCGTACATGGCCTGGGCGAGCATGCCGGTCGCTACGAGCACGTCGCGGGCCACTTTGTAGGCGGGGGCTGGCAGGTCTATGGACTTGATCACAGGGGCTTTGGCCTTTCCGGTGGCAAGAAAGGCGACGGGGTAATCGCCCGCATGGTCGATGACCTGACTGCTCTTGCCGGGCGTATCGACAGCGAGCTGGGCGCCGGGTCGAGGCGGGTTTTGCTCGGCCACTCCATGGGCGGGCTCATCGCGCTTGCGGCACTTCGGGACCAGGCCCGAGTATTCCCCGAGGGCGTGGTGTCTGGACCTGCGCTGAATGTCACCCGGGGCATCAACCCGGCCCTCATCGGGCTCTCCCGGGCGCTCGGCTGGGTGCATCCCGGAATGACCTTGTCAAATGGGTTGAACCCGGACGATCTCTGCACTGACCCTACGGTGGTCAAGGCCTACCGCGAGGATCCACTGGTGCACGATCGGATTTCGGCGAGGCTCTTCAACTCCATGGTGGACGAAGGCAGGAGACTCCGCGGTGAGCCAGAGGCGTTCTCCGCCCAGACGAGGCTGCTGCTCATGCACGGACGAGGCGACCCGATCTGCTCCGCCGAAGACACGGAGCGGTTCTTCGAGGGGCTGGTCCTGGCGAAAAAGACCCTCAAGGTCTGGCCTGGCATGAAGCACGAGATCTTGAACGAGCCGGCCCAGGCGGAGGTGCTCGACGAGATCGACCGGTTCCTCTTGGGGGAGTGATGCAGGCTACAGGCTAGAACGGGATCTCGTCGTCGCCGGCGTCGGGGGGCGCGTCTCGATCCTGCTGCGGCGGGGGACCTTCCATGTCGTCGTCTCTCGATCGGCCGCCTCCGCCGCCAAGTAAGAGGACGCGGCTAGCCTTGATCTCGGTCGTCTTGCGCTTGTTTCCTTCCCGGTCATCCCAGGAGCGCGTCTCGATTCGGCCCTCGATGTAGATCTGTCGGCCTTTCTTGAGGAACTTGCCGCAGTTCTCGGCGTCCTTGCCCCAGACCACCACGGTGTGCCACTCGGTTCGCTCGTTCTGCTGCCCGTCCTTGCCCGTCCACCTGTCCGTGGTGGCCAGCCTGAGGTTGCACACGGCTTGGCCGCCCGAGGTGTAACGAAGCTCGGGATCTTGTCCCAGGTGGCCGAGCAGGATCGCCTTGTTGATACCATCCGCCATGGTTGACTCCTCGCGCTTGGATTGAATTCGAAGGGAAATGTATCCCTCCTAGGTGAGCGCCTGTCAACGGGCGTCTGACACGGGCGTCTGACTGGGTTCCGTGACGCATGGTTCTGGCTGGTGTCTGGAGCCCGTGCAATGACGGGCCCTTCGATGGATAGACGATGGCGAGGCAAATGGGCTCCTTGACATGCACTGTGCGCCTCTGGTAACTCCGGTCGAGACTTGCGCCTGGGCGGGGTGCTTGTCCGCCACCGAGGCCGCACGACGAGAAGCGGCCAAGGGGACGGAGCGCTCCTTGGGAAGCCGGTGAGAAGCCGGCGCGGCCCCCGCCACTGTGACCGGGTACGGAGGCAGCAAGGACGCCACTGGCGAGGAGGAGGATCGGCTTGCCGGTCGCCTCGCTGGGAAGGCGCTGCCAACGGATGATCCGGCGAGCCAGTAGACCGGCCCAGGCGCGGGGCGGCCGTCCTCCGGGGTGGAGGAGCGGAGGCCAGTGATCGGTCGGCGATCGGGTCCCTGCCAGTCCCTCCCATCCCTGCTGGATTCGGCCCCCAAGGGGCGTAACAAGGGTGAGTTGCACAGGAACAACTAGAGGATCCAGTCCGCGGCTAGGGCCCCGGATGTTCCACCAGCGGACCGGCTGCATCTCGGCCAGTCTCCCGATATCTTGGCCTCTGCCGCTCTCGGTATTGATGGCTGTGGTGCTGGCACCCACGACGGCCCGTTCCGACCCGCTGGATCTGCGCCCCGTGGAGGTTCGCGACACCCGAATCGAGCCGGGATCGGCCCAGGCAGAGGACACCGCATTCAGGTTGACCCTGGACGCGCAGCGGGCGGCTCTCGAAGGGGGCGATCTGGCCGAGCACCTGGGCCGCACGATCGGCGTTCAGGTCCGGCGCATGGGGGCCCTCGGGGACCCAGCATCCTTGCTCATCAGGGGATCGTCGGCCAGCCAGGTGCTCGTGCTCCTCGACGGCATCCCTCTGGCGCTTGGACGCGGCGGCCTCGTGGACCTGTCCCTCTTTCCGCTCCTCGCGCTCGGGAGCGTGGAGGTATTCCGTGGCTATGTTCCAGCCGAGTTCGGCGCCGAGGGCCTGGGTGGTGCGGTGAACCTGGTGCCGGGCCGCGCCGGAAGAGAGGCGGTCACACGGATCCTGACCGGCGTCGGCTCGCATGGCTTCGTTCAGCTCGGTGCGGCCCGGAGCGCTCGGTCGAGGTCTTGGCAGTACGCGGTGAACGGCGCCATCCAGGGCGCTCGAAACGACTACCGCTTCTTCTCGGACAACGACACTCCCTACGAGACGGGGGATGACGCCTGGCTCACGCGGGAGAACAGTCAGGCCTTCATCGGGTCCATCCTCGGTTGGGCCGAGTGGAGGCCGAGACCAGGGCTCAGGGTCTCCTTCCTGGAGAGCCTTCAATGGAAGGACCGCGGCGTTCCTGGCGGCGGCGCCATCCAGGCGCTCGAGACCAGGCAGCGGAGCTTGCACCAGGTGTTCGACGTTAAGGTGGACAAGGCGCGGCTCGGGCATCCGACCCTGTCGGGCATGCTCCGGGCCAGCGTGCAAACGGCCCTGGAGCGCTTCAGCGATCCCCTTGGGGAGTTTCCCGGCGGTGCGAGGGAGCAGGAAGACCTTAGCTGGTCCATTGGTCTCGTTGGCCGGCTCTCCTTCGCGCCCCACGCCCCCCAGATCCTGAGCCTCATACCCGAGTGGCGCTTTGAAGACTATCGCGGCCGCGCGGCTGGGCGGTCCCTGCCCCAGGCGCAAAGAAGCAGGTTGGGCGTGGCAGTGCGAGACCGGGTTGCGCTCGGAGGAGACCGCCTGAGCCTGACCCCGGTGCTGCGTGCGGATCTCCTCTGGAACGAGGTCTCCGGGCAGAGCTCCGGGGGTGAGCCCCTCGAAGACTCCTTCCACTGGTTTCTGAGCCCGCGTCTCGGCGCGCGCCTCGGAGTGGTGCGCGGGTTGGAGTTCCTCGGGAACATCGGGCGCTACTTCCGGCCGCCGAGCCTCTACGAGCTCTACGGCGACCGGGGCACCACCATTGGCAACCCGCTCCTTTCACCCGAGACGGGAATGTCGGGCGATCTGGGCCTCGGTCTGAAGTGGCCCAAACCTCTGGGCGGTCTCACCCAGCTCCGCGTGGAAGCAGCCTTCTTCGGCAGGGAAGCCCGCGACCTGATCCAGTGGATCCGCTCCTCGCCTCACACCATGACGGCCATCAATGTCGCCCGCGCTACGGCCCTTGGCGCCGAGGTATCGGCGGGCGCATGGATCCGCTGGCACCGGCACTTGAGAACCAGGGCATCCTTGAGCTACGCGTTCACGCACACCGAGAATCGTTCGGTTGGGCCCCTGCTGGAAGGAAAGCGACTTCCGGGGCGCCCGCTTCACGAGGTAAATGGCCGCTTGGATCTGGCCTGGACCATGGGGAGCTGGGGCGCAGGGATCCACTGGGCCGTCGCCCATGTCTCCGACAGCTATCTGGACGAGGCGAACCTCTTCTTGCCAGTGCCCTCACGCACCTTGCACGAGGTGGGTCTCGCGCTCAGGCCTTGGGTATCCGGCGTGGTCCTGGCCCTCACGGTGAAGAACGTCGGAGACCTGAGGCTGGAGCACCAGGCTGCTCCAGCCTTCACGGGGCTCGGACGAATCCCGCGGCCACTCATGGACTTCGCGGGGTTTCCCCTGCCGGGCTGGCAGATCTTCGTGACCCTCTCCATCACGGGCAGGGACCGAGGGGAGGGGGGCAGGGAGGACCCGACATGAGCAAGACATCCCAGCGCTCGACCTATCCCGCCCTCCCTCGCCTCGCACTGGTTGGATCCTTGTGGACCTTCCTGGCGTTCGGGCCGGCTGGATGTCCAGGGGGCCCAAGCTCAGCGTCCGACGCAAGGGGCTGGGACGCTCAGTGCGGCCCGGGAGACTCGACCGAGCTTCCCGAGGGCCGACTGGTGGTCGCCACCGAGCAGTATGGCTCTGGCGGCGGAATCACGGTTATAGATCTCGAGACCATTGCGCCAGACATCAACGTGGCCCTCACCTCCGACGATGTGACCGTGCGCTGGTGGGACGGCCGCCTCTGGGTGCTGAACCGCTACGGCGGTGACAACCTCACTCTCCTGGACGGACAGGACTTCCGTTTGATTCGCCAGATC